>NZ_JADBQQ010000007.1:0-370354 GCF_014895985.1 Enterobacter cloacae complex sp. P2B
CCCGTCGCAGGATGGTGCAGCATGGAAGAATGCCGCAGGCGGCACGGCAAGCACGTTTACGCTGCCGGACAGCTATGCGGGTTACAACGTGCGGGTAATGGTAACGCCGAAGGGCAGCAGCCAGCCGTCGCTGACCGGTACGGTACAGAACAGCCCGGCGGTAGCGGTGTATGGTATGCCGTCTGTGACGGGGCTAAGGATCTCCGGCACGCCGGAGGTGGGGCAGACCCTGAGGGCGGAATATACCTTCACGGCAAACGGGGCCGGTACGGACGTCTCCAGCTTCCAGTGGCAGTGGAAGGATGGCCAGACGTGGAGGAATGTCGCAGGCGGCACGGCAAAAACGTTCACGCTGCCGGACAGCTATGCGGGTTATGACGTGCGGATGGCCGTGACGCCTAAAGGTTCAGGGCAGCCGTTATCTGGCACTGAGGCCTTTAGTGGTGCTGTTACCATAAGATCTAAGCCTGCGCCTTTCGTTACAAACCTGGGTTACAGTGGCAGTACCGGAGCCTGTAACAGAATAACGGCAACCTACACCTACAACGCTAATGGCGGTGCATCTGAAGGCAACACGATATTTCAGTGGAAGTGGGGAAGCACCGTCGTTTCCAACATAAAAAGCGTTACTTTAGGCTATTGGGGGGAAGTCACGCTTTATGTGACGCCAGTTAATAAGGACGGTATCAGAGGAAAGACGGAATCAAAAACGTTTAAAAATACGGGCTTAAGTAGCTGTGATTGGTAAACACGTTAATTCATTCTGAGGTGTTTTTGTAAACAAGGGGGCATAAGCCCCCTGAACTCTACCTGTCGAATATTTTACAAAGTGCAGGGCTAAAATTCATGAATAATGTCTATCCTGAAAAGCAAGCATCAATACTCATTGGCGATGCCGCCACGCAATTATCCTTGCAGGGGATTAATATTGATCATGTTTCGCTTAGTTATTATCTGGGTAAAAAACTTGAGTATGCCCGGAGTATTAATGATTGCTTGTACGCTGAAGTCATTTGTATTGCGCTATCAATGTTGAAGGAAAACGCTAAGTCATCCGGGCAGTGCTGCTGTAAATATAAGGAATGGATTGAGGTATCACTAGATTAAGGGATGGGCTTATTACGTTTTCAGATCTGCCTTTTACTATCTCGGGCGATTTTCACTTCTTCAGCAAAATCCAGTGCTTCTTTGTAATCAAAGCTACGCGTTTTGGCATTATGCCTGCCCGGTAACGGTGCCGGTATTTTCACCCCGAACAGCTTACCCGTCGTCATGAGCGCATACACTAATTCAGCCTCGGTGACATCGGCCATTTTCGCCATAACATTCGTCCTGATACAAAAACTTAACTTCACGTCTAGTCCTCCGTTTGCAAAAGATTTTCAGTCATGTTGCCTTCTGTAAAAATCGATAACGCTGTCGAGATTGGGTCGCATAAAGTTCATGGCATCAATGGTTTCGCACCAGCCCGACAGGGATTCATTTGCTTTTACATACCATGCGTGCTGCTCGCTTCGGGTGTGATGACCCGTGATCAAAACAAGCATGTCGGGTTTAATTCTTCTGATGAACTCCAGATACTTCACCAGATGCGTCTTCGTGCCAAACGTGTCAGCATCGATAATGCACAGTATTTTATCTCTGGCGATAAAATAAAATCTCGCTATTTCTTCAAGCCCTTTTTCGAATAAAAAAGAGTTTGTTCGCACGCAAACCCGAATTTTTTCATGAGTCTGTTTAATTGATGGTTCCATCTTATGTCTCGCTCATCATGGTAAAATATATGAGATGGCTATTAAGCCTACTATTCCTGCCTGAATAGTGGCAAGGCAGTATATTCATTCCTCAGAAGAAAATAAGACGGTGCTGGTCTTCTGATTAATAAGAATCTTCTCTGTATCTATGAGTTAAAAATAAATAAACGATGATTTTATCTGGTGGTATGTTTTACGGTCTGAAGCATTAAGATATGGTCACTGTTGCGTAAACTTGTTGTTTTTATTTTTCTCAAAGAGGATTTTTTCATGACAAAGACAGCCGTTGCATTAGCGACCACAGGCCGCAGGCAGCGGGGCCTGCGGATCGCTCTCTACCTGAAATTTCCAGTCGTAATACGTTTTTGCTTTGGCAAACTGTTTTGGATCGTGACGAAAGCCGACTTTTTTACGTGGCGTACCCTTTCCGAGACTGCGCACGCCAATCCAGCGTCCCTGAGGATCGAGGATCATCCCCCAGTTTTTACTCCCGGTTAGCGGGTCGGCGTAGTGCTGGCGCAGGTGATAAAGCGGTTTTCGCCCGCGTTTATCAATAAGCAGCTGTTCGAAACGCACGGGAAAACAGCCATCACCGTTGCCGCGGTAGGCCTGTATCGCCGCGCGGATTTGATCCCCGCGAAATAAAAGCTCAGCCTCCTGTTGCGCCTGATAACGCATCTGCACCTCATCGCGGCTTTTCAGCAGCGACAACGCCAGCGTAGAGAGCGCAATCAGCAGCAGCAGATAGGTAAAACCTCCCTGTTGTTTAATCGAACGCATCGCGATGATCCTGACCGGGTTTAGGCGGCGTCTCGACGTCAATAATTTGCCCTTCGTCATCGGTCTTCGCCTCCCAGATATCGCGGCGGTTGGTGATGGGATCCAGCGGCATCTGGCGCAGATAACCGGCCTCGATCAGATCCTCCAGGCTGTATGGCCCCGCCAGGCGATCGCGGCGATAGTGATCGATCGCGCTGCGCAGCGCATGCAGGTTATGCTCGCGCACCACCTCTTTGGCTCTGTCCGCGTGCTGGAAAAAACGTGGAGCGACCAGGGTCATCAATGTCGCGATGATCGCCATCACCACCAGCAGCTCGATGAGCGTAAAACCTTTTTCACCATTGCGCATAGGGCACTCCATTCAGACCGCTGGCCGTACTGGTACTACTGACATCAAACACGTCTTTCCCGCCGCCGCTGAAATCGCCGGGTGGCTGCGTGGATGCGCGTAACCGCCAGGTCTCTTCATCATTTTTTCCCTCGCAATCGCACATCGGATCGCGCGGTATATGGCGCAGGAAGTAGATCATCGCGCCAGTGGGCGATGTCTTATCCCGGACGCCTTCCACCAGGCTTTTTAGTGTCGGCGGATATCCCGATTCGCTGGTTTTTTTCTCAATGATGCCGTCCACGCTTGCCTGGTGATAACGGTCAATGGCATCGCGTAGCGTGCGCAGCGACTCACGTAGCTGCGTCTCCTGCTGCCGCTGATGGTAGTTACGCATCAGCGGCGCAGCGGCAGCGGCAAGCGTGGCGAGTAGCGCCAGCGTGACGATCATCTCAATCAAGGTAAAACCGCGCTGGCGCTGCATTACGATGCTCCGTTTTCCGTCTCTGACTCATCGAGGATCGGTGGCGGCAGCGTGGCCGCCCGGTCAGGGAAATGGGCCGGCGGCGCTAGCGCCGGTGCGGTAAACCCGCTGCCCGGCTCGTCGTGCTGCAGGTCGCGCAGTTGGATGCTGTCGCCCGTTAAATCGTCGCTGCCCATCTCAATGGTACTAACGTGGCTTCCCGGTAAATCGAGGTTGCGCTCAATGGTCGGCGTAATTAACAGCACCACCTCCGTGCGCTCTTTGTTGTCGGAATTGCTGCTAAACAGGCGGCCCAGCCCCGGGATGTCACTTAATAACGGCGTTCCTTTTTGGGTCGTGGTTTCATCCTGCTTGATCAGCCCTGCCAGCATCTGGGTCTCGCCGTTCATACTGCTGAGCGTGGTATTGGCTTCGCGTTTCGTGGTGCGGTAATACTTTGCTCCGTTCTCACCGGGTTCTTCGGCGCCCAGGGCACTGAGCGTGAACTTCACCTCCATTGAGATATTGTCATCCATACTGACTTCCGGGGTGACTTCCAGCTTCAGGCCGACGTCCTGATAATCCACTTTCTGTTGCGAAATCCCGTCATTGACGGTTGTGGTCAGTACCGGGATCGTTTGACCAATATCAACCAGCGCTTTTTTATTGTTTTTCACCCGGATCCGCGGGTTGGCCAGCACTCTGGCGTTGCTCAACACCTTTTTCATGTCAATGGTCATATTGTCGATATCGACCATGATATTTTTGGCGCTCAGGTCGCCCAGCGGGATCCCGCTTCCCTTTAAATCACCTTCTTTACTTTTCGCAAAACCCGCACTGATGGTTTGCGGCAGCTTCACGCCAAGCGCTTCGAGATCGTTGGTATTTACTTCCAGCACTTCAACGGCCAGCGTGACCTCCGCTTCAGGCCGGTCGAGCGTCACTAACAGGCGCTCCGCTTTTTCCACGTTCTCCTTTGGCCCGCGCAGGGTGACGGAGTTGGTTCGCTCATCAACGTGCACATCCTTCAGCTTGACCATATTGCGCAGGGCGACGTTGACCTCTTTTGCTTTCGCATAACCCAGGAAGATGGTTTTGACGACCACGTCGCGATAGATCTTCTCTTTTTGCGCGGTGGCGGGGTAGATCAGCAACGTATTGCTGTTCAGCACCTTCTTCCGCAGGTTATTCGACAACAGCAGCACGTTGATAGCATCTTCCGCAGTGGTGTGTTTGGCTATCAGGCTGCCGGTAGTGCTGGAGGAAATATCTTTGTCAAAAATGATATTGACCCCGGTCATCTGGCTGATGGTGTTAAAGATGGCCATCAGGCTGTGCTCGCGAAAATTAAGCGCTATCGTTTTTTGCAGTTCCCGGTTCAGACGCTGCTCCGGCTGGTTGATCCGCGACACCTCACGCATCAGGTGATCGCGCAGCGCGCGCGCCTGGGGCCAGTTGGGATCTTCTTCCAGCACCTGCTGGATTTTGTGCAGCGCGCGTGCCGGGTCGCGGGTGCTGTTAGCCACCGCCTCCTTATACAATGCGTCCAGCGCTCTACGGGCATCGAGTTTGCGTAAGCCCTGCAGGGCGCGCAGGTTGCCGGGCTCATAGGTAAGCGCATCGCGCCACATTTGCGTCGCCAGGGTGTAATTGTTCTGACGCACCGCGAGATCGGCGTTTTTCAGATAGTCATTTACCAGCTTTTTGCTGATGTCAGCCTGCTCGGCGCGAAGCGCAATATCCTGTGGGCTGGCGATGCGCTGTTGGTCTATCTCCTTAAGCCGCTTAACCAGCACCTGCGGCGAGGCGGTCACTGATTCCCGGACCGGAGGCGCCGCACGTTGTGCACAGCCGCTCAGTAGCGCGCATGACAACAAAAAAGTGAGAGCAATTGTTTTTTTCATGATTAATGTGTCGGTTCCGATTGCAGCTCATCCAGTTCCAGCCGCTGCTGGCTATGGGTGGGCTGCCATTCAAACAGGAGGTGGTCGTTCGCCACCGCTTTTAAAATCCAGTTGTTGACCGGCGAACTGCCGATCCAGATCCTGCCGTCCGCCCGGCAGCGCTCGCAGACCGGCCAGGTCTCTTTGCCATCCGTCAGCACAACGATCCTCTGACGGTTTTCCCACCAGGCACCGAGGAGCTGAAGCGGTAGCGGCGGTGCGGTTGGTGTCGCCTCTTCAGGCCGATCGTTTTCCGGCGGCTGTTCTGCTGCGTCTTGCGCCCTGCTATGTGGCGTTGAAAAGAGATCGATGCGCGTTGCGTGAGCCGTCTCCGGCTTTGCTGGCGCGGGGCGCGGGCGTGAGACCGGCTGCGCCTCAAGCGGCGCTTGCGATATCTCGTCATCGGCAAACTGGCTCCAGAAAACAGCACCGGCGGTCAGCACCAGCGCCAGCTGTAAATAGCGCGGCAGTTTCATGGCGACTCCTTCAACAGGCGAAGCTGCACGGTGGCGCTGAGCTGGCTTTCCGATGGCCCGGCGCGCCGCAGGCTTAGCTGCTCAATGCGTAACGGCAAAGTGCGGCTTAGCGTTTCCAGGGCGTCCATCAGCGGCAGATATTCACCGCGCAGCGGAATATCCAGCCGTAGCGCGGTTTTGCCGTCGTCGTTTTCCAGCTGATAGCGGCTGGCGTCGACCTTCATCCCTCGGCTCCTGAACTGCTCAAAAATGAGCCTGACCTGCTGATATTCTCCGAGGCTGATGCGGCTTTGCAGTTCCGGCTGCTGTTTATCCAGCGGCAGCGTGGTTTGTAGCTGCGCCTGGATCCGGGCAAGGTTCTCCTGCAAATGGATGGTGTGCGGCCGCACGCCGCCAAGCCATAACAGCAGCAGTCCTGCGGGCAGCCCGGCGAGCACGAGCGGAACCGTTCCGATGCGCCCGGCAAATAACGCCGCCTGCCAGCGCAGCACGGCGGGTTTATTCTGAAGCCGCATGGTGCGCCTCCGTCGTCACCTTGACGTCGAGTACCGCGTTAATCGGCCAGGCAGGATCGCCCTGCGCCGACTGGCGATGGTTCTCAAGCACCACATGCGCCGGCAACTGCTGTAGCCGCTCGCTAAAGGCGAGCAGGGCGTCAAGATTGCCTGCATTCACCGTAAGCCGCGCATCGCCTTTACTGGCAATGACGTCAATACTCAGGAGCGCAATATCAGGCGTCAGTACGCTGCCGATGTTGTCCAGCAGCTTGATGGCCGGTGGGACGGCCTGCAGTTGCTTAGCCTGGCGCAACCGGCGCTGCTCCGCTTCACGCAGCTGGCGCAGCACCTGCTGCCGTTGGGCGAGCTGCTGCTGTACCTGCGACGTCTCCAGCTCAAGGCGCTGGTGCTCAAACAGGCCATACATCACGGCACCGGTGAGCGGTAAACAGAGGAGTCCGGTTAACAGCAGCGTGCGTACGGCCCACGGGGAACTACGCGTAAACAGCGGCGTCATGAGGACTCTCCTGTAGCGCGACTTCCTGGTGATGCTCACCGTCGGTATGAATGACGTAGCCAGGACAGTCCTGCATTCCGCTTAGCCGGGCGATAACCCGCAGCTGGGCGTCCATCTCCTGCTGTGGCAGGGTGAGTGTCCAGACGTCGCGCCAGCTGTGGTGTTGACGGCTGGCAATCCGGCTATGGTGGGGGCTCATCGTCACAAACAGGCCGTTTTCCGGCAGTGCGGCGGCGAAGTGGCTAAACAGCTTTTGAAACGGCGTGACAACACCGCGAAACCGCAGCCGCTCCCGACGCGCCAGCGCGACAAGCAGGTGCCAGCAAGGTTGCTTCAGGCACGCGGCCAGCGCTGACTGCTGCCAGTTAAGGGTCTCGAAGCGCACCAGCCAGTCGACGGGCGGACTCGCGCGAAGAACCGCCTGCTGTTGGGCGAGCTGGAGCAGTTCCTGCGGTGTGGTCACGCCGTCATGCCAGGGCTGAATTAAAAACGTCAGATCGTCGGTATCGAGGTGAAACTCCACCGCGTCACGCCACGGTAAGACGGAAGGGCGCAGGCGCAGCAGCGTTTCGAGCGCGGCTTCAAGAGGCTCATCTGGCTGGCGTTCATGGGTGGCGAGAACCACGTTGTTGCGGCGCAACCGCACGGCATGAGGCCAGATATCGCACTGCCAGGTGCTAGTGAGTGATAACACGGTTCACCTCCTCCCAGGTGGTTTTGCCTTCGACCACGGCGCGCAGCGCGATGGTCGAGAGCGGAACAAAACCGTCATTCAGCGCCACTTCCTTTAGCTTGCGCCGGGGCGATCGCGCCAGCATTGCCTCTTTCATCGCATCGCTGAAATGCAGCACTTCCGCCAGCGCCAGCCTGCCGCGAAAACCGCTGTCGCGGCAGGTATCGCAGCCTCGCCCTCGACGCCAGCGGGGCGTGAGCTGCTGCAGCGGTCCGGATTGCCACGCCGCGAGAAGGTCATCTGTGGGCGTGGTGTCATCAATACAGTCCGGGCAAATCTGGCGCACCAGCCGTTGCGCCACGACGCCGTTAAGGGCGGTGATCAGGCTGGCGGGCTCCACCTGCATATATAAAAAACGTTCCAGTACGCTAAAGACGTCATTGGCGTGAACCGAGGAGAGCACCACGTGGCCGGTGAGCGCCGCCTGCACGGCAATGCCGGCGGTTTCACCGTCGCGGATCTCACCCACCAGGATGATGTCCGGGTCGTGACGCAAAATGGCGCGCAGGCCGCGGGCGAAGGTGAGCCCTTTTTTATCGTTGACCGGAATTTGCAGCACGCTGTTGAGCTGGTACTCCACGGGATCTTCAATGGTGATAATTTTGCATTCACCACTGTTGAGTTCGCTGAGTGCTGAATAGAGGGTGGTGGATTTCCCGCTCCCCGTTGGCCCGGTGACGAGTACCATACCGTGGGGCAGATGGGTTAACTGGCGAATCGCGCCCAGCGTGTGCTCATCAAAGCCGAGCGTCTCCAGGCGCAGGTTTTGATCGTGAGATTTATCCAGCACGCGCAGTACGGCATCCTCGCCATAGACGCCCGGCATAATGGACACGCGAAAATCGACGGGACGCTGGAGAATCAACGCCTTAAAGCGCCCGTCCTGAGGCGTGCGTCGTTCGGAAATGTCCATGCAGCTTAATACTTTGAGACGGGAGATCACCTGCTCCGCCTGCTGAAGCCCGGCGCAGTGGCGAATGCTGTGCAGGACGCCATCAATGCGGTACTTCACCATCAACCCATCCGCGACGGCACAAAGATGAATATCGCTGGCGCGGCTCTGCAGGGCATCAAACAGCGTGGCGTTAACCAGCTTAATGACGGCGTGGGGTTCACTGGCGATGGCCGATGGGGTGATCTCCAGCCACCGGGCCTCTTTATTCTCTTCACTCTGCTGCTGCTCCAGCTGATCGAGCGTGCGCTGCTGTTTTGCCAGTTCATCAAGGCGGGCATTAAGCTGAGAGAGCGGGGCGAGCGCGGGGAGCGCATTCACGTTATAGGCCCACTGGCGCAGCGCCAGTGAAAACGGATCGCCCAGCGCAACGTGGAGCTGACCGTTAACGCGCAGCGGCAATGCTCGCTGGCTGAGCGATTCGGTCAGCGGCACGGCTTCGAAATCCTCTTCGCTGTCGGCGAGCTGTGTGGGTGAGAGCGGCGTGAGCCCCAGGGAACCGGCGGCTTCTTCTAACGCGCCGGGGAAACTGTCCAGCAGTTCCGCCAGCGCCTGACAGCGCTGCTCGTCTGGCAGGTCGAAAAGGGGTTCTACAGACGGTGAGTGAGACATTATTGCAATCCTCCTGCCAGTTCAAAAATGGGCATGTACAGTAAAAACACGACGAGCCCAACGATGCCGCCAACGACCATCATCAGAATCGGTTCAAAAATTTTGCTAAAGGTTTCAATCGAGCGTTCCAGCGATTCGTCATAAAAAGCGGCGATCCGCTCGCACATGGCAGGCAGTTCGCCGCTGCGCTCGCCGACCTGCAGCAGGCGGCTGGCGACAGGGGTCGTCATCTGTTGCGCTTCCAGCATGCGGGAGAGCGACTCGCCAGCGGCGACGTCGCGGATAACCTGTTCAACCTGCTGACGATGCGTGGCGGGCAGGATCTCCCGGCTCAGCATTAACGCATCTGGCGCGGGAAGGCCGCCCTGTAACAGCAGGCCCAGCGTGCGGTAGAAACGCACCAGCACAGAAAGCTGATGCTGCTGGCGTAAGGCGGGAATGCGCAGCAACAAACCGAGCGCGCGCTGGCGCAGGCGCGGGCTGCGCACCGCCATCACGATGCCTGCGACCGCTGCCGCGCAACCGGCCAGCAGCAGCGAGCCATGGGTTTGCGTCAGGCGTCCCCACCAGAGGATAAGCTGTGCGCTGGCGGACGGGTTCTTCATCCCGTCAAACACCACGGAAAAACGCGGAATAATAAAGCCGAGCAGAAAGAACAGAATTATCCCGCCGGCGGCAATGACAATCGTCGGGTAGAGCAGGGTTGATTTAATCCGCTTGCGCAGAATTTCCATTCTTGATTCGTAAAACTGAAAACGCTTTAGCGCTTTGGGTAAGTGTCCGGTTTGCTCAGAAGAGGCAACGGTGTTAATCAGCAGAGGCGGAAACAGTGCTGGTAACGCCATCATCGCCTGGGAGAGTTGCGCTCCTTCGTAGAGCTTTTTAACCAGCGTATCCAGAACCAGCGAGGTGCCACCATCGCGGCTGCTTTCGCGCAGCGCTTCGACGGCCTCGACCACGACCAGCCCGGCTTCCAGCAGAGCGATAAGCTCCTGCAAGAACAGATTCAGTGGAAAGCGTTTCTCCTTGCGGGCGGGGCGTTCCTGTACCTGCAAAACGATGCCGCCGCCGGCAATAATGCGGGCGCTGGCATCATCAGGCGACGCGGCAAGTACGGTCTGATTGACGCGTTTCCCCCCCTGGAGGATGGTGACGGTATATGGTTTCATTTTGGCGACAGTGTATGGCTCTGCCTTTTAAGGCGGGCATAATGCGGAGCCACTTTTTTTATGTATTGTTGACGAAGCGCGCGGCGCTGGGGGGTATTTGCCGTTCCGGCGTTATACGCCCCCACCGCGTCCCAGGTATAACCAAAGCGCTGGATTTGACCTGCCAGGATCCAGGCGCCGGTCATGACACTTTGGCAAGGGTCGGTTAGCAGATCTTTTTGACTAATACGAAATTTACGCAGCGCATCGAAGTGAATGCTATTGATCTGCATCAGACCGACATCCATTGAGCCATCACGATTTTTGTTGATGGCCCGGGTATTACCGTTGGATTCCACTATCGCTATCGCCTGTAATAGCTCTGGCTCAATGCCGTAACGTTCTCCCGCCAGCTGCCAGCAATCGGCCCGGCAGGAAAATACGCTGAAGATAAACAGCGAATATATGGACAGGCGCAGCATATTCAGAACCCATAAGTGACAGGCTTACCGTCTTTACCGCCGGAGGTTATTTCGACTTCATTAATGGCGTCTTTTGTCCGGGCGGGGTTATGCCACTGGTACGGATTGCCCCAGGGGTCTAACGGCACATGCTGGCTAAGATAAGGGCCATTCCAGTTTTGCGCGTTGGAAGGCTTTTCAGTCAGCGCTTTCAGACCTTGTGTTTCAGTTGGATAACTGCCGGTGTCGAGGCGATATTGCCCGAGTGCCTCAGCAAGCGAGCGCATCTGGCGCATGGCGGTTTTCTCCTTAGCCGAGTCGACATTTGAGAAGACTTTTGGCCCGACAAATCCTGCCAGCAGCGCAATAATCATCAGCACGACCAGCAGTTCAAGCAGGGTGAAACCACCCTGTTTTCGCATCACGTTTGTTGCATATTTCATTGAGAGCGTCCCTAGTTGGATAATAGTTGTGATTAATTCCTGAATTTTCCCTGATAAAAGAGCGGGAACACAGGTATGCCATCTTTTTTAATTGGTGAAGATGGGAAAATTAAATAAAGAAGCGTCTTACAGGATGCGAGAATTCTCCCGCGCTGTCGTTGAAGTATTTATTATAAATGCGAGAGATATTTCTTATTTAACGCGGAGGGTTTCCTGATTCACCACTCTATTATCCCCAACGATCTCGGCGCTAAAAAAAAAGACAATTTGCGAGGTAATCCACAGGACTATCATCACAAAGCAATAAGGAACTTTGATGAAAAAACTTACATTATCTCTGTTAATTGGTAGCGCACTAATGGCGCAGTCGGCTTTCGCGGCGCAGGCACCGCGAGCGGTCACCTATCTGACCTCCTGGGGCGTTCCGGTCGAGTCCGTTGAGGATATGAAAGAGGTGAAAGCGGATACGTTCCTGCTTTCATTTGGTGGCTGGGATGCTAGCGGTAAGCTGTCCAGTTCCGATAATATTGTTGCAGTACCACAATATGATCCCTGGTACATTAATGCGCCAGCCTATGTCGTGTGGAGTCAGCTGAAGCTGGCGCACCCGGAGAAAAAAATGATGCTGGCGCTCGGCGGCGAGACGTATTCCGCGATGTGGTCTTATCTGAATAACGCGCAAACGCGAGAAACGCTGGCGCAGAATCTGGTGAATCTGCTGAATACCAACTTCCCGGTATATAAAAAGAACCTGAAGCCGGAAGAGATGGTTGGGGAATGCCTGAGCGCCGACTGGCAAGGCAAATGTAATATGGCGAACTACCAGAAGGCGGGTACCGTTCAGCTTGACGGCATCGATTTTGACTTTGAAAAGCCCGATCGCGTCACGCCAGAGGAAAATGCAAACCTGCTGGATCTGGCTGAACGGGTTCGTAGCAAGCTCAATGCGTCCGGCAGCAAAAAGCTGCTGAGCCTGACCACCTATCACGTTGGTGCTGACCCGGAGAACTGCACCAACAGCGCGGTAACCGAGAATTGTTCCTTCGTTGAGGCGGCTCGCTCTTCACACCATGGCGAAGTTCTGCCGCTGCTGACGCAGGGGAAAAACGTTTTCGATTTCTTCAACGTCATGGCCTATGACGCCGGCCCACGCTTTAAGTATGACGTGGCGATGGCTAACTACGCCCGGGCGGTGGGTGATAAGAGCAAAATCGTTCTCGGTCAGACCATCAACTCCCAGTGGGGGCCAGAAGGTCGCTTTGTTGAAAACCGACAGAACAACGTAAACCGTGCGGGCTGGCAGGCGGAAAACGGCTATGGTGGGTTCTTTATCTGGACGTTGGGTTCAAACGATCAGCAGCTGTCCATCCCGCAGCAGGTTGACTATTTCAATGAAATGAAAGAGCGCGCGGACCTGATGTCGCCTGAACGCCCGCAGGATACCGTCGCGCCAACTGCGCCAGCAGGACTGAAGGTGCTGAACAATGGCTTGACTATCACCCTTGCCTGGCAGCCCTCCACCGATGACCGTGGCGTAGTGGGATATGACATCTACCGTAATGACATCAAAGTCGGGTCTTCAACGGACACCCAGTGGACCGATAATGCGGTTGAGACCGGCGGTGTGGTGTACCACTACAGCGTGAAAGCACGTGATGCAGCGAACAATATCTCTGAAAGCAGCAACGTGGTTAAGGTAGAAACCGTACAGGTCGAAGAGGGACGTCCTGACGCGCCAGGCGGCCTGGCACTGGTTTCTTCGACGGAAAACAGCCTGACGGTGAAATGGAATGCGGTAGACAACGCGGTGAAATACCACGTACTACGCGATGGGGCGGAGTTACTCACCGTAAGCGGAACGCAGATCTTCGACAGCGGCCTGCGCGCGGGAACAACCTACAGCTACCAGGTGATCGCCGAAAATGCCAAAGGTCATCAGTCTCTCGCCAGTACACCGCTTAAAGCCACGACGAAAGAGGGGTCTGTAACGCCTGAGCCGGAAGGCGAGTGGAAAGTCGGTACGCGCTATAAGACTGGAGAAATTGTCACGTATAACGGCACACAGTATCGCTGCGTGCAGGGGCATACGTCTCAGTCCGACTGGGCGCCGACTGCGGCTGCGACGCTTTGGCAGCCTGTTCCTTAATCTTTCGCGGCCCTCGCAAGGGGGCCATTTTCAGGCGTAAGCACGCCTTATTTATTACTTTTTGTTAACTTATTGTTATCATTTACAGTGCAAAAAATTAACAATAGCACTATTGTAGTGCAATATTTGCACTGTTTTTGTGCGTTTCATGTTCTTTTCTGGCCTTTATCGTCTCAGGATGCCGCTTGCATCTGTAACAATACGTTGCTGTAACCCCTTCATTTACTACCGCTTTTTTAAATCTCTTTTGAACCATTAAAAAATTGGTTCGTTTATTGCTTAATCATTAGCACGATAAGTAGCACGCCATATCAATAACTTATCGTTCATAAAAAGAAAATAACGATGATAGTGAGCGAACCAATATGGAAAAACCGTCACGGTTTCTGGCCAATTCCAGCACCGCGCTTGAGCAACTGCGCGGGCTAATCAACCAGCATGAGTCAACACCAGGCACTCCGCTGCCCACGGAACGTGAGCTGTCGGAAACACTCGGCGTAGGACGACGCGAAGTGCGTCGCGCGCTGGACGTGCTGGAAGAAGAAGGGCGGATCTGGCGTAAACAGGGCAAAGGCACCTTTATTGGTCCGGCTGCCCCTGTTGAACCGCTGGCCCTTCAGGGATTGGTTCAGCAGACCAATCTGCTGGAAGTGATGGAAGCTCGTATACAGATCGAACCCGGCTTAGCCCGGCTTGCGGCACTGCGTGCCACCAGGGAAAACCTCGCGCTCATGCAGCGCATGCTGGAACGCATCGACAAGGTCAGCCCGGATGACCGCGATCTCAATGAACTCTGGGATAGCGCCTTTCACCGCGCCATTGCCGAGGCGGCGGGCAATCGCCTGATGCTCGGCCTGTTTGACGCCATTGACGCCGTGCGGCGCGAACCCGGCTGGCAGCATCTGCGTGAATTAGCCCGCACGCCCGAACGTGTCGACAGCTACAACGACCACCATCACAAGATCATGTCCGCGATTATCCATCGCCAGCCTAATGAAGCAGCGGCCGCCATGCGCGAACACCTGCTCAGCCTGCAAAACGCCCTGATTCAGGCGATCCACCTTGAGGACGATTTCACGCTATGACGACGATCCCGTTTAAGGACTCCACGCCTGTACTCCGGCTGAATAATCTCAACGTTAAGTTTTCCGGCTCGCCGGTCAGCGTCCTGGACGGCATTTCCCTGACGGTCAAAGCGGGCGAAACGCTGGCGCTGGTGGGGGAGTCCGGCTGCGGGAAAAGTATCACCTCACTGGCGCTGATGGGTTTACTGCCCGCCAGCGCGCAGATTGTCAGCGGCGAGATGCAGTTTCGCCGCCACGACCTGCGCAAGCTCTCGCCGCGGGAGTATGCCGACCTGCGCGGCAGCGAGCTGGCGATGATTTTCCAGGAACCGATGACCTCGCTCAATCCGGCCTTCACGTTAGGCGATCAGCTCAGTGAAGCGGTCATGCGTCACCAGAACGTTACTCGCCCGGAGGCGATGAAGGTCGCGCTGCAGATCCTTGAAAAGGTGCAGATCCCGGCGGCGGAGATGCGCCTCAAGGCGTATCCGCACCAGCTTTCCGGCGGCATGCGCCAGCGCGTGATGATTGCCATGGCCCTGATCAACCACCCTAAACTGCTGATTGCCGACGAACCCACCACCGCGCTCGACGTCACCATCCAGGCGCAAATCCTGACCCTGCTGAACACCCTAAAAGAGGAAACCGGCACGGCGGTGCTGATGATCACCCACGATTTGGGCGTGGTGGCCGAAGTCGCCCAGCAGGTGGCGGTGATGTACGCCGGGCAGGTGGTGGAGCAGGGGAGCGTTGAGGCAATATTCGCTGACCCGCAGCACCCGTACACCATCGGCCTGATGGGCTCGATCCCTTCGCTGGGCGCACGCAAAGGCCAGCTCTCCACCATTCCCGGATCGGTCCCGCTGCCGGAGTCCATGCCGAAAGGCTGCCGTTTCGCGACGCGCTGCCCGTTTGCGCAGTCGCGCTGTCATGATGAAAAACCGCAGCTCACCACGCTCGGCGCGGGCCATCAGGTCGCCTGCTTCCGCGTGCCGCTCGAACACCACATTGCCCTGGGAGAGACCGCATGACCACGCCCATTCTTGAAGCCCGGGACCTCAGCAAGCTTTTCCCCGGCCCGAAAAAACTCTTTTCCCCGGCCCGGTTTGTCACAGCGGTCGATCGCGTTTCGCTTGCCGTGATGCCGGGCGAAACGCTGGCGATTGTCGGCGAGTCCGGTTCCGGGAAATCCACCCTCGGCCGTCTGCTGCTGCGTCTGCTGGCCGCCAGCGAAGGACGCGTGTTTTATCAGGGGGAGGAGATTACCCACGCCACAGGCGCCCGTCTGAACCAGCTCCGGCGCGAGCTGCAGATTATTTTTCAGGATCCTTTTGCCTCGCTGAATCCGCGCATGACGGTGGAGCAGATCGTCGGTGAGCCGCTGTGGCTGCACCAGAACATGAAGAAAGCGGACCGTCAGTATCGCGTCGCGGAGCTGCTCAAGACCGTTGGCCTGCCTGCCGCCTGGGCCGGGCGCTATCCGCACGAATTTTCCGGCGGGCAGCGCCAGCGTATCGGCATTGCGCGCGCGCTGGCTTCGGGGCCAAAGCTGCTGCTGGGCGACGAGCCGGTTTCCGCGCTGGATGTGTCGGTGCAGGCGCAGGTGGTTAATCTGCTGGAGAGCCTGAAGCACCAGCTGGGGCTGACGATGGTGATCGTCGCCCACGGTCTGGCGGTGATCCGCCACATGAGCGACCGCGTGGCGGTCATGTACCTCGGGCAAATCGTTGAGCTTGCCACCGTCGACGAGATCTTTGACGCACCGCTGCACCCTTACACCCAGGCGCTGATCGCCTCGGCGCCGCAGATGCAGCCGGGTATTGAGCGCGACGCGCCGCTGCTGCAGGGGGATCTGCCGAACCCGGCGAACCCGCCGTCGGGCTGTCGCTTCCACACCCGCTGCCCGTACGTCACTGACGAATGCCGCCAGGTCGAGCCGATTAATCAGGTGCTCGACGGCGGGCGTCAGGTTGCCTGCCACCGCTGGCAGGAAATTAACCGCGATCGCAGCGTTATCCAGATCGCACCGCCATCCGCAGCCTTTCTGCGCCGCCGCGCGCTGTTTGAACACGCGGCCACTCACTCCTCCCTTCCTTCAAGGAACTCATGATAATGACAATGCGTAATTCTCTTTTGACCGTACTGGGAAGTGTTATGTTGCTTGGCGCGGCGCTGCCCGCCCATTCTGAAAGCGTGCTGCGAATCGGCCTGGGGGCAGACCCGGACATGCTCGACCCGCACCTGGCGCGCACCTACTATGGCCGCTTCGTGTTTGCCTCCCTGTGCGACAGGCTGGTGGACGTCGACGAGCATCTGAAGGTCGTGCCAGGTCTCGCGAAATCGTGGGCCTGGAGCGCCGACGGCAAAACGCTGACCATGGATCTGCGCGAAGGCGTGACCTTCCATGACGGAGAGAAATTCGATGCCGCCGCCGCGAAATACAACCTGGACCGCGCCCTGACCCTCAAAGGCTCCCTGCGGAAAAGCGAGATCTCCTCCGTGGAATCGGTAGAGGTCACCGGCCCGATGCAGATAGCGCTGCACCTGAAAACGCCGGACGCCGCGCTGCTGATGCAGCTTACCGACCGCGCGGGCGCGATGATGGCACCCGAGGCCGCGAAAAAGCCTGACTTTGCCGCCCATCCGGTCTGTTCCGGCCCGTACAAGTTCGACAGCCGCGTGTCGCAGGACCGCATCGTTCTGACCCGCTTCGACAACTACTGGAACAAAGGCGCCTACCACTTCGACAAAATTATCTATCTGCCGATCCCGGATGCCTCCGTGCGTCTGGCGAACCTGCGCGCGGGCGATCTGGATCTGACCGAAGGCATCGCCGCCAGCGACGTCAAAACCGTCGAAGCCGACAGCAAGCTGGCGCTGGCGAAGGTCACCGGCTTGGGCTATCAGGGGATCACCTTCAATATTAACAACGGCAAGGTCCCGGCGAACGATCCGTTCAAAGATGCCCGCGTGCGCGAGGCGTTTTCTCAGGCCATCGACCGCGATGCGTTAAACCAGGTGGTCTTCGAAGGCCTCTACACCCCGGCAAACCAGGCGTTTTCGACGGTGAGCCCGTATCACGTGAATCTGCCGGTTCCGCCGCGCGACGTTGATAAAGCCAAAGCACTGCTCAAAGCGGCAGGCGTCACCGCGCCGCTGACCGTCAACCTGCTGGTGCCGAACAACCCAACCTCGCAGCAGGTGGGTCAGGTATTGCAGGCGATGGTCGCCGAGGCCGGCTTCACGCTGAACCTGCAGATGACCGAATTTGCCACGCTGCTGGATCGCCAGCAGAGCGGTGATTATCAGCTGAGCTTCTCCGGCTGGTCGGGTCGCCCGGATCCGGACGGCAGCATCTACGGCTTTATCCACAGCAATGGCACGCTTAACGACGGCCGTTACAGCAACGCGCAGGTCGATGAGTGGCTGACGCAGGCGCGCCAGAGCACCGACCAGGCCGCACGCCAGCCGCTGTATGACAAGGTGGTGAAGCAGCTGCAAACCGACATGCCGATTGCCTACCTCTACTTCGAGCCGCGCATTTTTGGCTTGAACAAGCGCGTGCAGGGCTTTAAGCCTTACCCGGACGGCATCGTGCGTCTGGCGGGTTTGACGCTGGCCAAATAAACGTCCTGAGGAGAACCCATGCTGGAACTGATTTGCAAACGTCTGCTGCTGGCCGTCCCGACGCTACTGCTGGTAAGCATGATGGTGTTCGGGCTGCAAAAGCTGCTGCCCGGCGATCCGCTGATTGCGATGGCCGGTGAGGAACGCGATCCGGCGGTGATCGCCCAGCTGCGCGCGGAGCTGAACCTGGATGCGCCGATCCCGGTTCAGTATTTCCACTGGCTGACGCGGGCGCTTCAGGGCGATCTGGGCGTCTCCTTACGCACGCACGAGCCGGTGACCGAGCTTATCGCCAGCAAGCTGCCGGTTACGCTGGAGCTGTCGCTGCTGGCGATGATTATTGCGCTGGTGTTTGGCATCAGCATGGGGATCCTTGCGGCGGTGAACAAAAACAGCTGGGTCGATCACGGGGCGAACTTCGTGGCGATCTCAGGGATCTCTATTCCCCACTTCTGGCTGGGGATCCTGCTGATTCTGGTCTTCTCGGTGAACCTGCAGTGGCTGCCCGCGTCCGGCTACGTGCCGTTCAGTGAAGATCCGCTTCAGAACCTGCGCACGCTGCTGCTGCCCGCGTCCGTGCTCGGAACCGGGCTGGCGGCGACGCTGATGCGCCATACCCGCGCGTCGATGATTGCGGTGCTGAAAGCGGATTATATCCGTACCGCACGCGCCAAGGGGCTGCTGCCGAAGGCGGTCATTCTAAAGCACGCGTTTCGCAACGCGCTGGTGCCGGTGATCACCCTCACCACGCTGCTGTTCGGCGAGCTGCTGGGCGGCGCGGTGCTGACCGAGCAGGTGTTCACCATTCCGGGCTTCGGCAAGATGATCGTCGACTCGGTGTTCAACCGTGACTACGCGGTGGTGCAGGGCGTGGTGCTGATTGTGGCGATCGGCTTCCTGCTGCTCAACCTGCTGGCCGACGTGCTTTATGTCCTTATCAACCCGAAAATGCGAGGTTAATGATGGCGGAACTGACGACGCAAACCGTAGCCCCCGCGCTGCCGCGCGCGCAGAACCGGGTGCTGAAGAAATTCCTCGCCAATAAAAGCGCGGTGATTGGCGCGCTTGTGGTGGGTTTCTTTGTGCTGGTGGCGCTGCTGGCGCCGTGGATCGCCCCGTTTGACCCGGTTAAAGCCAACTTCCTCGCGGTGCGCAAAGCGCCGTCAGCGATGTACTGGTTCGGCACCGACGAGCTGGGGCGCGACATTTTGTCCCGCATTATCTGGGGAGCGCGAACCTCGCTGATGGCGGGCTGTATGTCGGTGGTTATCGCGGTGGTCATCGGCGTGCCGCTGGGGCTGGTGGCGGGCTACTTCCAGAAGATGTGGGACGGCGTCATCTCGCGCTTTATCGAGGCGCTGCTGGCCTGTCCGTTCCTGATCATGGCGATCGCGCTGGGGGCATTTTTAGGCCCGAGCCTGACCAATGCGATGATCGCCATCGGTCTTTCGGCGATGCCGATCTTCGCCCGCCTGACGCGCGGGCAGGTGATCGCCATTCGCAACGAAGAGTACATCGACGGCGCGCGGGCGATTGGCCTGCCGGATCGCTGGATCATCATTAAATACGTTCTGCCAAACGTGATGTCGCCGATCCTGGTTCAGGCCACGCTGGCCATTGCCTCGGCGATTATTGCCGAAGCCAGCCTGTCGTTTTTAGGGCTGGGGCAGCAGCCGCCCAATCCGTCCTGGGGGTCCATGCTCAATACCGCGAAAGGTTTCCTTGAGCAGGCGCCGTGGATGTCCGTTTTCCCCGGCGTGGCGATTTTCCTCGCCGTGCAGGGCTTTAATTTACTTGGCGACGGGCTGCGCGATGCGCTCGATCCGCGCCACGACTAAGGAGTCATGATGACCAAAGCGCTTGATTTTACGTCCGGTTACGCTTCACGCCGCCCGCCGATGATGGGCCACAACGCCGTTGCCACTTCGCAGCCGCTGGCGGCGCAGGCGGGAATGAAAATGCTGCAACTGGGTGGTAATGCCGTCGATGCGGCCATTGCCACCGCCATGGCGCTGACCGTTGTTGAGCCGACCGGCAACGGCATCGGCAGCGATGCCTTTGCCATCGTCTGGGACGGTGAAAAACTTCACGGCCTGAACGCGTCCGGGCGCTCGCCGGCCAGCTGGCATGCGGATCTGTTTGCCGGTAAAAGCGCAGTGCCGGAAATCGGCTGGGACGCGGTGACGGTGCCGGGTGCGGTGTCGGGCTGGGTGGCCCTGGCAGAACGCTTCGGCACGCTACCGCTGACCACGCTGGCGCAGCCTGCGATTGACTACGCGCGCAACGGCTTCCCGGTCTCGCCGCTGATTGGTCATCTCTGGCAGCGCGGCTATAACAAGCTGAAAGATCAGCCGGGCTTTAGCGCCTGCTTTGCGCCGGAAGGCCGCGCCCCGCGCGTGGGGGAGATCTTCCGTAACCCGGCGCAGGCACATTCGCTGGAGCTGATTGCCAAAACCAACGGTGAAGCCTTTTACCGCGGCGAGCTGGCGCAGAAAATTGCCGCCTTCGCCCAGGAGCACGGCGCGCACCTGTCAGCGGAAGATCTGGCAAACCATCGCGTGGATTGGGTTGACCTGCTGTCGCGCGACTTCGCGGGCGGCTCGGTACAGGAGCTGCCGCCAAACGGGCAGGGGATCGCCACGCTGATTGCGCTCGGTATTCTGGAGCAGTGCGGCATTGAGAAACATCATCCGGACTCCGTGCAGTCTCTGCACTTATCCATTGAAGCCATGAAGCTGGCGCTGGCGGATCTCGACCGCTACGTGGCGGATGAAGAACATATGGAGTTCGCAGCAAAAGAGCTGCTGAGCGACCACTATCTGAAGTCGCGTGCGGCGCTTATCGATCGCGATAACGCCTCTGACTTTGTGTACGGTTCACCGACGCAGAGCGGCACGGTCTACATCAGCACCGCGGACGCCAGCGGGATGATGGTTTCGTTTATCCAGTCCAACTTTATGGGCTTCGGTTCAGGCATTGTGGTGCCGGATACCGGAATCAGCCTGCAAAACCGCGGCTGCGGCTTTGTGCTCGATCCCAAACACCCGAACGCGCTGGCGGGCAGCAAGCGTCCTTTCCACACCATCATTCCGGGCTTTGCGATGGACGGCAACGGCCAGCCGCTGATGTCCTTCGGCGTGATGGGCGGCCCGATGCAGGCGCAGGGGCACATGCAGATGGCGCTGCGCATCATGCTGCACGGGCAAAACCCGCAGGCGGCCATCGACGCGCCGCGCTGGCGCGTGGTGCAGGGCAGGGAGGTGATCGTTGAATCGACGTTCGATCGCAACACCATTGCCGCGCTGCGCGAGCGCGGGCATCAGATCGTGGTGGAAGATCCGCTCCAGGATTACAACTTCGGCGGTGCGCAGGTGATCTATCGTATGCCGGAGGGGCACTACGTGGCCGCGACGGAGAGCCGCAAAGACGGGCAGGCGTTAGTGAGTTAAAAGAAGCGAGCAACATTGGTAGGCCGGGTAAGGCGTAGCCGCCACCCGGCATTTTTTCACCCAATGCTAAACGGATCCGCATCCTGCCAGGCCGGAAACTTCTCCCGATACTCCTTCAGCGCCGTTAACGATAATTCAGCATCAATGCGCGTCGCCTGATGCGGTTCGGCGGTGGCAATAATCTCGCCCTGAGGGTTCACCACCCGGCTGTCGCCGCGGTAGTGGTGGCCGTTGCCGTCCGTCCCCACGCGGTTACAGCCCACCACGTACGCCTGGTTTTCAATCGCGCGAGCCACCAGCAGCGCCTGCCAGTGCAGCGAGCGCGGCGCGGGCCAGTTGGCGACGTACAGCGCCAGGTCGTAATCGTTGCGGTTGCGCGACCACACCGGGAAGCGCAGGTCGTAGCAGACCAGCGGCAGGATGCGCCAGCCGCGCCACTCGAACACCACGCGTTCGTTACCGGCTTCATAATGATGATGTTCATCGGCCATGCGGAACAGGTGGCGTTTATCGTAAAAATGCACCTTCCCTTCCGGCTCAACCAGCAGGAAGCGGTTCACCGGGCCGCGTTCCGTCTGCAGTGCGGCGCTCCCGGCGATCAGCGCGTTGGTTTGCTGCGCTTTGGCATGCATCCAGGCGACCACCTCTTCCTGGGGCATCGACTGTTTCGCCGCTTCCATCGCAAAGCCAGTGGTAAACATCTCCGGCAGGACAACCACATCTCGCCCGGTAATCTCTTCCAGTTGACGATCAAAGTGGCGCAGGTTGGCAGGGCCATCCATCCACACTAAAGGCTGCTGCAAAATCGAAATCTTCAAACCAGGCACGATACAGACTCCTCAAACGACCCCTTTTTGACACTGTAGCACGTCATTACGAGAAAATGTGGCAATAAAAAACCCCGCACCGGGCGGGGTTTGTCAGAGCGAAGCGGGTTATGCCGCTTCAGGTTTGCGGTGCTTCTCCGGCAGCTTTACCGGCTGCGTCGCCAGCTCTTCCGGTTCGAAATCATCCACGTTAATACTGCGCAGACGGCTCTCTTCAGCTTTCACCAGCAGCGCAGCTTCGTCGTTATTGATAATGCCACCGGCCAGCGCCTGTTTCGCCAGTTCGTCCAGACGAGTAAACGGCAGGTTTTTACCCAGCTGTTTGCAGATTTTCTGGTGAATCGGGTCGGCGGCCATCACGTCCAGCAGCGCCTCTTCCAGCAGGCCCACCGGGTTATGCGGCGTTGGCGCCAGATACTGACCGCGGCCAATGCGGGAGCGGGTTGCGCTCGGAACCTGCAGGATCTTCGCCACCTTGTGGTCCAGCTTGTCGGACGGCGCCAGGTGATGACGACCGGTCGGGAAGATCACCATGCGCAGAGCGCCAGCCACGAAGCGGTTCGGGAAGTTCGCCAGCAGGTCGTCAATCGCCTGTTCCGCCTGATACATCGCATCCTGCACGCCCCAGTGCACCAGCGGCAGATCCGCTTCCTGACGGCCTTCGTCGTCGTAGCGTTTCAGCACCGCAGAGGCCAGGAAGATCTGGCTCAGCACGTCGCCCAGACGGGCGGAGATACGCTCGCGACGCTTCAGGCTACCGCCCAGCACCGCCATGGAAACGTCGGACAGCAGAGCCAGGTTGGCGCTCAGACGGTTCAGATGCTGGTAGTAACGTTTGGTCGCATCGCCGGTTGGCGTCGCGCTGGTCAGGCCGCGCGTCAGGCCCAGCCAGAAGCTCCGCACCTTGTTGCTGCCCACGTGACCGATATGTTTGAACAGCAGTTTGTCGAAGGCGTCCACGTCGTTATTCTGCGCAGCGGCCATCTCTTCCAGCACGTACGGATGGCAGCGAATCGCACCCTGGCCGAAGATCATCATGCTGCGGGTCAGGATGTTGGCCCCTTCCACGGTGATGGCAATCGGTGCGCCCTGATAGCCGCGCGCCAGGAAGTTGCCTTCGCCGAGCATAATGCCTTTACCGCCCGCGATATCCATCGCGTCAATAATCGACTGCTGCGCGCGATGGGTACAGTGGTACTTCACAATCGCGGACAGCACGGCCGGTTTTTCGCCCAGCATGATGCCGTAGGTAATCAGGGATGCAGCGGCGTCCATTACGTAAGCGTTGCCCGCGATGCGAGCCAGCGGCTCTTCGATACCTTCCATCTTGCCGATGGAGATTTTGAACTGACGGCGAATGTGGGCATAAGCGCCAATTCCCATCGCGACGGACTTCAGGCCGCCGGTTGAGTTCGACGGCAGGGTAATACCGCGACCCACCGACAGACATTCCACCAGCATGCGCCAGCCCTGACCGGCCATTTTCGGGCCGCCGATGATGTAGTCAATCGGCACAAAGATATCCTGGCCGCGGGTCGGGCCGTTCTGGAACGGCACGTTCAGCGGGAAGTGACGACGGCCAATTTCCACGCCCGGCGTCGAGGTTGGGATCAGCGCACAGGTAATGCCCAGATCCTCTTCACCGCCCAGCAGTTTTTCCGGGTCGGAGAGCTTAAAGGCCAGGCCGAGCACGGTGGCGATAGGCGCCAGGGTGATATAGCGTTTGTTCCAGGTCAGGCGCATGCCCAGCACCTGCTGGCCCTGCCACTCTCCCATACAGACCACGCCGGTATCCGGGATTGCGCCTGCATCGGAGCCTGCTTCCGGGCTGGTCAGCGCGAAGCACGGGATTTCCTGACCGCGCGCCAGTCGCGGCAGATAGTGATCTTTCTGCTCTTCCGTACCATAGTGCTGCAGCAGTTCGCCCGGGCCTAAGGAGTTCGGTACGCCGACGGTAATCGCCAGGATCCCGGAGACGCCTGCCAGCTTTTGCAGCACGCGAGCCTGCGCGTAAGCGGAGAACTCAAGACCGCCGTACTCTTTTTTGATGATCATCGCGAAGAAGCGATGCTCTTTCAGGTACGCCCACAGCTCCGGCGGCAGGTCGGCCATTTCGTGGGTAATAGCAAAGTCGTTCGCCATGCGGCACGCTTCTTCCACCGGGCCGTCAATAAAGGCCTGTTCTTCGGCGGTCAGGCGCGGCTGCGGATAGTTGTGCAGCTTTTTCCAGTCCGGGTTGCCCTGGAACAGATCGCCTTCCCACCAGGTGGTGCCCGCATCAATCGCTTCTTTCTCGGTGCGCGACATCGGCGGCATCACTTTGCGGAAGCCTTTAAATACCGGCGCGGAGATCATCGACTTACGCATCGGGGCCAGGTTAAACGGCAGCAGAATGATGGCAAGAGGGACCAAAATCCAGATATTCCAGAGACCTGCGACGCCAAGCGCAGCCGTCCAGGCCAGAAGAATCAGGCTGCTCAGGAATAAACTGACGCGGTGATAGAACAACACACCGAGCAGTACAACGGTTGCGAGAATGCTCAAAATCATCATAAAGAAAAGCTCCCTTGCTTGTAGGAGGTCTGACCACTTGTGATGATATGGTTGTAGTTGATGTGAATTCCTTTAGCAATGTGTTTACAAAATAATTACAACCTGGTTCACATTGTTCGCGTTTTCGCCGGCACAAAAAATCAAAACGCCGGACGATTCGCATGGCTTTAGCTTCTCGCTTTTCCCGCTATCCGGTACACTCCACTGTGTTATTTCATCAATACTGAAGGATTATCCTCATGTACCAGGATCTTATTCGTAACGAACTGAACGAAGCGGCGGAAACGCTGGCGAACTTTCTGAAAGATGATGCCAATATTCACGCTATTCAGCGCGCGGCGGTCCTGCTGGCCGACAGTTTTAAGGCCGGTGGCAAAGTGCTCTCCTGCGGTAACGGCGGTTCCCACTGTGACGCCATGCACTTCGCCGAAGAGCTGACCGGACGCTATCGCGAAAACCGTCCGGGCTACCCGGCGATTGCGATTTCCGACGTGAGCCACATCTCCTGCGTAGGCAACGACTTCGGTTACGACCACATCTTTTCCCGCTACGTTGAGGCAGTAGGCCGTGAAGGCGACGTGCTGCTGGGTATCTCTACCTCCGGTAACTCCGCGAACGTGATCAAAGCGATCGCCGCCGCGCGTGAAAAAGGGATGAAGGTCATCACCCTGACCGGGAAAGATGGCGGTAAGATGGACGGTACGGCGGATATCGAAATTCGCGTTCCGCACTTCGGCTATGCAGATCGCGTTCAGGAAATTCACATCAAAGTGATCCACATCCTGATCCAGCTGATCGAAAAAGAGATGGTTAAGTAAGACTTCGCTGGGGGCACCGGTGCCCCCCGCTGTTGTGGAGGTGATGTATGTGCGAACTGCTCGGGATGAGCGCCAATGTGCCAACCGATATCTGCTTTAGCTTCACCGGGCTGGTTCAGCGCGGTGGGGGAACCGGGCCGCATAAAGACGGCTGGGGCATCACCTTCTATGAAGGCAAAGGGTGTCGCACGTTCAAAGATCCACAGCCCAGCTTTAACTCACCGATTGCCAAACTGGTGCAGGACTATCCCATTAAATCCTGTTCGGTGATCGCGCATATTCGCCAGGCAAACCGCGGCGAAGTTGCGCTGGAAAATACCCATCCCTTTACCCGCGAGCTGTGGGGCCGTAACTGGACCTACGCGCACAACGGGCAGCTTACGGGCTATAAATCTCTGGAAACGGGCAACTTCCGTCCGGTGGGCGAAACGGACAGCGAGAAGGCCTTCTGCTGGCTGCTGCATAAGCTGACAGAACGTTATCCGCGCACGCCCGGCAATATGGCCGCCGTATTCAAATACATCGCGACGCTGGCAGCCGAATTGCGTGAAAAAGGCGTGTTTAACATGCTGTTGTCTGACGGGCGCTACGTGATGGCGTTCTGCTCGACGAATCTCTTCTGGATCACGCGCCGCGCGCCGTTTGGCGTTGCTACGCTGCTCGATCAGGATGTGGAGATAGACTTTCAGAAGGAGACCACACCGAACGATGTGGTCACCGTTATTGCAACGCAGCCGCTGACGGGCAACGAAACCTGGCAAAAGATTATGCCAGGCGAGTGGGTGCTATTTTGTCTCGGGGACCGTGTAATTTGACGCCAGCTGCGGGTGGACGACTTCGTGGCTCAGCGGTTTGCTGACCACGTAACGGCCATCGACGATAGAAACTACCGGCGGCTTGTGGGTCTGCTCAAAGTAGTCATAACCCGGCTTCAGCTGTTTCCAGAAATCGGCGTAGTAAGAGTACTTATGGCGCGCCATATTGGCATCGGTCATGCGGAACGGATAGATGCTGACCTGAACGTTAGGCTGCCCAAAGACCAGTGCGCCGGTTACGAACTGGAAAATCTCATCAATGCCGGAGTCGGTCATCGCGTAGCAGCCGACAGACACGCAGGCACCGTGGATCATCAGGTATTTCCCTTCATAACCGTGAGCACGGTCATAGGCGTTCGGGAAACCGATGTTGATGGCTTTATAGAAGCGGCTATCCGGCTTTAGCTGGTTACGCTGAACGTTGTAAAAACCTTCCGGGCTTTTGAAATCGCCCTGACGCTGTTTCGGGCCCAGCCCGCCGGAATAGTTACAAATTTTGTAGCTATCAAGCAGCTGATATGTTTCGCCCATTTTTACAAACAGATCGAGCGTGCGCTCTTCCTTGAAGATTTGAATATAAACCGGGGATCCCATTAACTGCTGTTTATATTCTTTGCTGATCGGCGTGGTGGAGCTGTTGCTGCTGAGCAGCCCGGCAAACGACATGCACGGAATCAGAAGCATCGCAATGAACAATGCGATTTTACGCATACTACAAATTCCTTGATAAAACCTGGACTAACTTGCCAGGACGGCAAAAGAGACCCGAAATCAGATTATTCTGTTAGGTGCGCTCACATTAGCACCGCTATAGATTTTCGCAAGAGCCGGGCGGTGAGTTTACAAATTAGTTTTACTTTATAAACCATCAAAAACGCGCTGGCTCCAGGAACTTTGCGTAATAGCTCGCATTTTGGCGCGCCCGACCGTGGATCCCCTGCCCGAGAGAAGGGGAAAATGTTACACTTTGCGCCCACTGGATCGTTGTTTATGGAAACCTGCTAACCACATGTTTAAAATAAAAAAAGGACTTAATTTGCCGATTGCAGGCGTGCCTGAGCAGCACGTCTCGTGTGGCGCAAGCGTCCGTCATGTCGCAATTTTAGGTGACGATTATCTGGGCATGCGTCCTTCAATGCTGGTGCAGGAGGGCGATCGCGTGATCAAAGGGCAGGCGCTCTTTGAAGACAAAAAAAATCCCGGCGTCATGTTCACGGCCCCCGCCAGCGGCACAGTGGTAGCGATCAACCGCGGCGAGCGTCGCGTGCTGCAGTCGGTGGTAATCCGCATTGAAGGCGATGAACAGCGTGAGTTTGCTCGTTATGATGCGGCAGACCTCGCGACGCTTAGCCGCGAAGATGTGCAGGCTCAGCTGCTCGCGTCCGGCCTGTGGACGGCGCTGCGTACGCGTCCTTTCAGCAAATCACCCGTTCCTGATACCGCCCCGGCTGCCATTTTCGTGACGGCCATCGACACCAACCCGCTCAGCGCAGACCCGCAGCCCATTATCCTGGCGCAGCGTAAAGCCTTTGATGCCGGGCTGACCGTTCTGACTCGCCTGACGCCCGGAAAAGTGCACGTTTGCCAGGCCAGCGGCGGCAAGCTTGGCGGCCATCCGCAGGGGCAGGTTACGTTTAATGAATTTTCCGGCCCGCATCCGGCGGGTCTGGTCGGGACCCATATCCACTTCCTTGAGCCGGTGAGCCTTAAAAAACAGGTCTGGCACCTTAATTATCAGGATGTCATTGCCATCGGTAAGCTCTTTATTACGGGTGAACTCTGCGCTGAACGGATTATCGCCATCGGCGGGCCGCAGGCCGCAAACCCGCGTCTGGTTAAGACGCTTCTGGGAGCAGACATTAATGAACTGCTGGCAGGGGAAACGAAAGAGGGTGAAAACCGCCTCATTTCCGGTTCGGTACTCAGCGGCCGCCGCGCTGTCAATGCGCACGCGTACCTGGGACGTTTCCATCTTCAGGTGAGCGTCGTTCTGGAAGGGCGTGAGAAAGAGCTGTTCGGCTGGGTTGTGCCTGGCGCAGAAAAATACTCCGTCACCCGCACCACGCTTGGCCACTTTCTGCGTCATAAGCTCTTTAACTTCTCTACCAGCACAAACGGCGGCGAGCGCGCGATGGTTCCGATTGGCAACTACGAACGTGTAATGCCGCTGGATATTCTGCCTACCGTGCTGCTGCGCGATCTTCTGGCAGGCGATACCGACGGCGCGCAGGCGCTCGGTTGTCTGGAACTGGATGAAGAAGATCTGGCGCTCTGTACCTATGTGTGTCCGGGTAAATACGAATATGGACCCGTATTGCGCGAGGTGTTAACCCGCATTGAGCAGGAAGGATAACCATGGGATTAAAGCACCTCTTTGAAAAAATTGAGCCGCACTTTACCGAAGGGAAGCTCAAAAAGTACTACCCGCTGTATGAAGCGACGACGACTATTTTCTACACTCCGGGTCTGGTGACGAAAGGGGCAGCGCACGTTCGCGATGCCATCGACCTGAAACGCATGATGATCCTGGTGTGGTTTGCGGTCTTCCCGGCCATGTTCTGGGGCATGTACAACGTTGGTCTGCAAACCATTCCGGCGCTGCATCATATGTACGACGCTCAGCAGCTGGCGCAGGTGATCCAGTCTGACTGGCACTATCGTCTGGCGCAGTCGCTGGGCGTGAGCTTTGCGGCTGATGCAGGCTGGGTCAGCATGATGACGCTGGGGGCCGTCTTCTTCCTGCCGATCTACATGACCGTCTTTATCGTGGGCGGCTTCTGGGAAGTGCTTTTCGCCATCATCCGCAAACACGAGATCAACGAAGGCTTCTTCGTGACCTCCATTCTGTTTGCGCTGATTGTTCCGCCGACTCTGCCGCTCTGGCAGGCGGCGATGGGGATCAGCTTTGGCGTGGTGATTGCCAAAGAGATTTTCGGCGGCACCGGACGTAACTTCCTCAACCCGGCGCTGGCGGGGCGTGCGTTCCTGTTCTTTGCTTACCCGGCGCAGATTTCGGGCGACCTGGTGTGGACGGCTGCGGACGGTTTCTCCGGCGCGACGCCGCTTTCTCAGTGGGCGGCAGGTGGCGGCGAAACGCTGGTCAACAATGCTACCGGCCAGCCAGTGACCTGGTTTGACGCGTTTCTTGGCAACATTCCGGGCTCTATTGGCGAAGTATCTACCCTGATGATTTTGATCGGCGGGGCCATCATCCTCTTTGGCCGCGTGGCGTCCTGGCGCATCGTCGCGGGCGTTATGCTCGGCATGGTGCTTACCGCCACGCTGTTCAACCTCATTGGTTCAGACACGAACCCGATGTTCTCCATGCCGTGGTACTGGCACCTGGTGCTGGGAGGTTTTGCGTTTGGCATGATGTTCATGGCCACCGATCCCGTCTCGGCCTCCTTTACCGACAGGGGGAAATGGTGTTACGGCGCGCTCATTGGCGTGATGTGTGTACTGATTCGCGTGGCCAACCCGGCCTATCCGGAAGGGATGATGTTGGCCATTCTGTTTGCCAACCTGTTTGCGCCGCTGTTCGACTACCTGGTCGTGCGCGCCAACATTAAGCGGAGGAAGGCGCGTGGCTGAGGTTAAAAATAACGACAGCATCAGCAAAACGCTGCTGGTGGTTTTGGTACTGTGTCTGGTCTGTTCCATCGTGGTTGCCGGTTCCGCCGTAGGGTTAAAGCCGCTGCAGCAGGAACAGCGCGCGCTGGATAAACAGCGCAACATCCTGGCCGTGGCCGGGCTGATGCAGGAAGGCATGACGAAGGACGACGTCGCCGACGTGTTTGCTGAACGCATTACCGCACGGCTGGTGGATTTAAAAACCGGCGAGCTGATGGATAAAGACCCTGCGAAATATAACCAGGCGCTGGCATTAAAGGATCCGCAGATGAGCACCGTGCTTGACGCCTCGCAGGATCCGGCTGGCATTAAGCGCCGCAGCAATATCGCGGAGATTTACCTCGTCCGTGACGAGCAGAAGCGCATACAGGAAATCGTGTTGCCCATCTACGGCAACGGCTTATGGTCAATGATGTATGCGTTTGTGGCACTGGATACCGATGGCCGCACGGTCAAAGGTATTACTTATTACGATCAGGGCGAAACGCCGGGGCTGGGTGGCGAAGTGGAAAACCCTAACTGGCGTGCGCAGTTTATCGGTAAAAAAGTGCTTAATGATAACGGTCAGCCTGCGCTGAAGGTGGTGAAAGGAGGCGCGCGTCCTGGGGATGAATTCGCCGTGGACGGTCTTTCCGGCGCCACACTCACCTCTAACGGGGTGCAGCACAGTTTTGATTTCTGGATGGGTGAACTGGGCTTTGGTCCCTTCCTGAAGAACGTACGTGAAGGAGCGCTGAACAATGGCTGATACGGGTGAACTGAAAGAAGTTAAAAAGGTGCTGATTGGCCCACTTTTAGCCAATAACCCGATAACCCTGCAGGTGCTGGGTGTGTGCTCGGCTCTGGCGGTAACGACCAAGCTGGAAACGGCGGTGGTGATGACGCTGGCGGTAACGCTGGTGACGGCGTTTTCCAGCATGTTTATCTCGATGATCCGCCACCACATCCCCAACAGCGTGAGGATCATCGTGCAGATGGCGATCATCGCCTCGCTGGTGATCGTGGTCGATCAGCTGCTGCGCGCGTTCGCCTATGAAACCTCCAAACAGCTTTCGGTGTTTGTCGGGCTGATTATCACCAACTGCATCGTGATGGGGCGCGCTGAAGCCTACGCCATGAAAATGCCGCCGCTGGCGAGCTTTATGGACGGTATCGGCAACGGCCTGGGCTACGGCGTGATCCTCCTGACGGTCGGTTTCCTGCGCGAGCTGATTGGCAGCGGCAAGCTGTTTGGCGTTCAGGTGCTGGATACGGTACAGAACGGCGGCTGGTATCTGCCGAACGGCCTGTTCCTGCTGGCCCCAAGCGCGTTTTTCATTATCGGTTTGCTGATCTGGCTGATTCGTACGCTGAAGCCTGAGCAGCAGGAAAAGGAGTAACCGACAATGGCTCATTACCTGAGTTTATTTGTGCGCGCGGTGTTTGTTGAAAACATGGCGCTCGCCTTCTTCCTGGGCATGTGTACGTTCCTTGCCGTCTCTAAAAAGGTCTCGACGGCATTTGGCCTGGGCGTGGCGGTCACCGTTGTGCTGGGGCTTTCGGTTCCGATTAACAACCTGGTGTTCAACTTCGTGCTGCGGGACGGCGCGCTGGTGGAAGGCGTCGATCTTAGCTTCCTGAACTTCATCACCTTCATCGGGGTGATTGCGGCGCTGGTACAAATCCTGGAGATGATCCTCGATAAGTATTTCCCGTCGCTGTACAACGCTCTGGGGATCTTCCTGCCGCTGATCGCGGTGAACTGCGCCATCTTCGGTGGCGTCTCGTTTATGGTTCAGCGCGATTACAACTTCAGTGAATCGGTGGTGTACGGCTTCGGTTCCGGTATCGGCTGGATGCTGGCGATTGTCACTATGGCGGGGATCCGTGAAAAAATGAAATATGCCAACGTGCCTGCGGGGCTGCGTGGCTTAGGGATCACCTTTATCACCACCGGCCTGATGGCGTTGGGCTTTATGTCCTTCTCCGGTGTGCAGCTATAAGGGTTAACAGATGGAAATTATTCTTGGCGTGGTGATGTTCACGCTGATAGTACTGGTGCTGTCAGGGCTGATTCTGGCGGCGCGCGCAAAGCTGGTTAATTCCGGGGATGTGATCATTGATATCAATGACGATCCGCAGAACCAGATCCGCACTCCGGCAGGGGACAAGCTGCTTAATACGCTCTCGGGCAACGGGATTTTTGTCTCGTCAGCCTGCGGTGGAGGCGGCTCATGCGGGCAGTGTCGTGTGACGGTGAAAGAGGGGGGCGGTGATATTCTGCCTACTGAACTGTCGCATATTACGAAGCGTGAAGCGAAAGAGGGGTGCCGCCTGGCGTGCCAGGTCGCGGTGCGTCAGAACATGAAGATTGAGCTGCCGGAAGAGATTTTCGGCGTGAAAAAATGGGAGTGCGAGGTTATCTCGAACGATAACAAAGCCACGTTCATTAAAGAGCTCAAGCTGCGTGTCCCTGAAGGGGAGAGCGTCCCGTTCCGTGCAGGTGGGTATATCCAGATTGAGTGTCCGGCGCACACTGTGGCGTATGCGGACTTCGACGTGCCCGATGAGTACCGGGCCGACTGGGATAAATTTAATCTCTTCCGCTTTGTTTCCGAGGTAAAAGAGCCCGCGCTGCGCGCCTATTCCATGGCTAACTACCCGGAAGAGAAGGGCATTATCATGCTCAACGTGCGTATCGCCACGCCGCCGCCAAACGTGCCTGACGCGCCGCCGGGCGTGATGTCGTCGTATATCTGGTCCCTTAAGCCAGGCGACAAGGTGACGATCTCCGGTCCGTTCGGCGAGTTTTTTGCTAAAGATACCGACGCGGAAATGGTCTTTATCGGCGGCGGTGCGGGTATGGCCCCTATGCGCTCGCACATCTTTGACCAGCTCAAGCGTCTCGGCAGCAAGCGTAAAATCAGCTTTTGGTACGGTGCGCGCTCGCTGCGCGAAATGTTCTACGACGATGAGTTTGAACAGCTGGCGCGTGAGAATCCGAACTTTACCTTCCACGTGGCGCTCTCCGATCCGCAGCCGGAAGATAACTGGACGGGCTATACGGGATTCATTCACAACGTGCTGTATGAAAACTACCTCAAACAGCACCCGGCACCGGAAGACTGCGAGTTCTATATGTGTGGTCCGCCAATGATGAACGCCGCCGTGATCAAGATGCTCAAAGATCTCGGCGTGGAAGATGAAAACATCCTCCTTGATGATTTCGGAGGCTGATTATGTTGACCTTTCTGGCAACCTTTGCGGTGTTTTTGCTGGTGGTGTTCGGTATGTCTTTAGGCTGGATCATCAAGCGTAAAAGCATTCAGGGCAGCTGTGGAGGTATCTCTTCCATCGGAATGGAAAAGGTGTGCGACTGCCCCGAACCGTGCGATGCGCGTAAAAAGCGCATGGCCCGGGACCAGCAGAGAATCATCTAGGAAAAGGCCGCTTCGTGCGGCCTTTATCATTTATTTTGCCCAGCTTTTGGCTTTGGCTGGTGAGTCTACAAGAACCCCTTCGGCACCCAGTGTTTTCGCCTTCTGGTAATCCTCTTCAGAGTTCACGCCGATAAAAATCAGATGGGCATTGCCCTGAGAGCGGAAGCAGTCAACGGCCTCTTTGTCCCACGTTAATGTTGCAGGAGAGACACCTTCGCCTAAGGTGAATTTCTCGACCACTTCTACTTTTCGGTTTAACTCAAGCCCATACCAGTAATCGTCCATTTTTTGTGAAGGAGGCAGACATTCATGGCTCAACGAAATCGTGGCCAGACGCGTGCGGGTTTCGCTGCGCGTGACAAAGCGGGGGATTTCGACAGGCAATGCTTCCATATAGCGATCTTCGGTTGAATAAACGCGAACGCGATTCAGGCTGTTGGTCTCTTTCAATACGTTAAGCAGCGCGTTGCCCATGGTCGCCGGATCGGCATCCGGAGATTTGATGTCAATAAAAAACCGCGTATCTGGCCAGGTGCTCAGCACCGACTTCAGCGTCGGTATCGGGGAATTAAGCAGGTTTTCCGGCAGGCCCTTATCTTTCCACTTCACGCTGGCATCCGCCTTTGCCAGTTCTTCAGCGGTATACTGTGACACCTTTCCCTGCAAATTGGTTAACGCTTTCAGATCGGCAGGTCGATAGAGAACCGGTACGCCATCCCGACTTAACTGCACGGTAATCCAGACGATATCTGCTTTGTTTTCGAGGGCGAGCTTAATGGCTGGCAGGGTATTTTCAGGTGCATCCGCAGTCCCGCCCCGGTGGGTAACGATCGCAGGGCTAGCAGATGCAGCACTCGCCAGAAACAGTAACGAAATCGGGAGAATTTTCTTCATGAATAATTACGCTCCATTGATTACATAAGTGTATGTATATAAAGGTTTTATTACGAATGTTTGTAACACATTTATATGACAACCGTGAGTAAGGAAAATAGCTGACGCATTTTTTGCCTTTTGTTATACTGTATATAAATACATATGTGGTATGACCGATGCGCAAAATAATCCATGTCGATATGGACTGCTTTTTTGCCGCGGTGGAGATGCGTGACAACCCGGCGCTGCGGGATATTCCCATCGCCATTGGCGGCAGCCGCGTTCAGCGCGGTGTGATCAGCACCGCCAACTATCCTGCACGCAAATTTGGCGTGCGCAGCGCCATGCCGACGGCGATGGCGCTGAAACTGTGTCCGCACCTTACTCTTTTGCCAGGGCGCTTTGACGCCTATAAAGAAGCCTCAAACCATATACGCGAAATCTTCTCCCGCTACACCTCACTGATTGAACCGCTTTCGCTGGACGAAGCCTATCTTGACGTCACCGACAGCCTGCACTGTCACGGCTCCGCTACCCTGATGGCGCAGGAGATCCGCCAGACCATTTTCAACGAGCTGAATCTCACCGCGTCGGCAGGCGTCGCGCCGGTAAAATTTCTCGCCAAAATTGCTTCCGATTTAAATAAACCCAACGGTCAGTACGTCATCACCCCTGAAGAGGTCCCGGCGTTTTTAAAAACGCTGCCGCTTGGCAAAATCCCCGGCGTAGGCAAAGTCTCCGCCGCGAAGCTGGAAAGTATGGGGTTACGCACCTGCGAAGACGTGCAGCGAAGCGACCTGGCTATGCTGCTCAAGCGCTTTGGGAAGTTTGGCCGCGTGCTGTGGGAGCGCAGTCAGGGCATTGACGACCGCGATGTAAACAACGAACGGCTTCGTAAATCGGTCGGGGTTGAGCGCACGCTGAGCGAAGACATCCATGACTGGTCAGAATGCGAAACCATTATTACGGAACAGCTCTATCCGGAGCTGGAGCGACGCCTGATCAAAGTAAAGCCTGATTTACTGATTGCCCGACAGGGCATCAAGCTGAAATTTAACGATTTTCAGCAGACGACACAGGAGCACGTCTGGCCGCGCCTGAATAAAGAAGATCTTATCGCAACGGCGAAAAAGGCGTGGGAAGAACGACGAGGCGGACGAGGGGTGAGGCTGGTGGGACTGCACGTCACGCTGCTGGATCCGCAGCTGGAGCGTCAGCTGGTTTTGGGATTGTAGATTGCACTCATCATAGGCCCGGCAAGCGTAGCGCCGCCGGGCAACAGACGACAAATTACTTCGCAGGGATCGCCTTCAGCAGTTCCGTCAACAGCGTCCAGTAATGGCCGACGCTTTCAATATGAACCTGCTCATCCGGCGAGTGTGGACCGGTAATGGTTGGCCCGATGGAAACCATGTCCATGTCCGGATACGGCTTCTTAAACAGACCACATTCCAGACCCGCGTGGATCACCTGGATGTTCGGGGTGCTGTTGAACAGACGCTGATAAGTTTCACGCACCAGCGCCATCACCGGAGAGCTTGCATCCGGCTGCCAGCCAGGGTAGCTGCCTTTGGCGGAGGTTTTCGCGCCCGCCAGCGCACCCAGAGATTCCAGCATGCTTACTACATACTCTTTACCGCTGTCGATCAGGGAGCGGATCAGGCAGATAATTTCCGCGCTGTCGTCGCTCATGGTCACCACGCCCACGTTCAGAGAGGTTTCCACCACGCCTTTCGCCACGTCAGAATTGCGAATCACGCCGTTTGGCGTCGCGTTCAGCAGCTGAACGAAGCTGTTGCGAGACTGCGCGGTCAGGGCGGCTTTATCCGTAGACACGGATTCCAGCACCACGGTCAGGTTCTTCTCTTTCGCCGACAGTTCGTTTTTCAGGATATCCAGGTAGACGCTGGAGAGTTTTTTCAGCTCGTCCGCTTTCGCCGCTGGCACCGCCACGGTGGCAAAGGCTTCGCGTGGGATCGCGTTGCGCAGGGTGCCGCCGTTGAAGTCCACCAGACGCAGGTCCAGCTCGGCCGCGTGGCCCGCCAGGAAGCGCGCCAGCAGTTTGTTGGCGTTGCCCAGGCCCAGGTGAATATCACCGCCGGAGTGACCGCCTTTCAGCCCTTTCAGCGTCAGCTTGAAGGTCTTGAAGCCAGCAGGGATCGCTTCGCGTGACAGCGGCAGGGTAGAGATGAAATCAATCCCGCCCGCGCAGCCCATGTAGATCTCGCCTTCTTCTTCGGAGTCGGTGTTGATCAGGATATCTGCCTGCAGCCAGTTCGCCTGCAGACCGAACGCGCCGTCCATGCCCGCTTCTTCGGTCATGGTCAGCAGCACTTCCAGCGGACCGTGTTCAACGCTGTCGTCAGCCAGCACCGCCAGCGCAGAGGCCATACCGATGCCGTTGTCCGCGCCCAGGGTGGTGCCGCGCGCTTTTACCCAGTCGCCGTCGATGTACGGCTGGATTGGGTCTTTAGTGAAGTCGTGAACGGTGTCGTTGTTTTTCTGTGGCACCATGTCCAGGTGCGCCTGCAGTACAACCGGTTTACGGTTTTCCATGCCTGCGGTAGCCGGTTTGCGGATCAGAATGTTGCCAACCTGGTCGCGCTCTGCGTGCAGACCTTTTTCCTTCGCCCAACCCATAATATGTTCGGCAAGCTGTTCTTCATGGTAGGAAGGGTGTGGAATGGAGCAAATTTTGGCAAAAATATCCCACAGCGGCTGCGGAGATAATTGAGACAGTTCAGACACGATAAGTCTCCTTGTCGAGGCGCTGCAAACAGGGTTACAGGCCACAGGGTTAGCAGGTTAATAGTTACCACAAGACAGGCTTGCGAGATGCAACTGAGAATACCACTTTCTCTGCTGGCTGGTAGCATAAAGCATGTAAAAACTCAGGCAGGGAGCGCTAAACACTGGTTTTTAGTGCGCCAGATCTCTATAATCTCGCGCAACCTATTTCCCCCTCGAACACTTTTTAAGCCGTATAAAAACAGGCTGGGACACTTCACATGAGCGAAAAATACGTCGTCACCTGGGACATGTTGCAGATTCACGCACGCAAACTGGCTGCGCGTCTGATGCCTTCCGAACAGTGGAAAGGCATTATTGCCGTCAGCCGTGGCGGTCTGGTACCGGGGGCGCTGCTGGCACGTGAGCTGGGTATTCGTCATGTCGATACCGTCTGCATCTCCAGCTATGACCATGATAACCAGCGTGAGCTGAAAGTGCTGAAACGCGCTGAAGGCGACGGTGAAGGCTTCATCGTTATCGACGATCTGGTGGACACCGGCGGTACTGCGGTCGCTATTCGCGAAATGTACCCGAAAGCGCACTTCGTCACTATCTTTGCGAAGCCTGCTGGCCGTCCGCTGGTCGACGATTACGTGATTGATATCCCGCAGGATACCTGGATTGAACAGCCATGGGATATGGGCGTGGTCTTCGTGCCGCCTATCTCAGGCCGTTAATACCAGTACGTAACTTTACACGCCCGGCTATGCCGGGCGTTGTTCTTTTTGGCCTGCCACGCGTTACAATGGGCACTATATGACGTATCCATGGAGGCAACGCAATGACGCAGGCAAATCTCACCGAGACGCTTTTCAAACCCCGTTTCAAACACCCTGAAACGTCGACGCTGGTCCGTCGGTTTAATCCGGGAACCATGCCTGCCGTCCAGTCCGCGTTAGACGGTAAAAACGTGCCCCACTGGTATCGCATGATTAACCGCCTGATGTGGATCTGGCGCGGTATCGATCCTCGTGAAATCCTCGACGTGCAGGCGCGTATCGTAATGAGCGAGTCGGAGCGTACTGACAGCGAGCTCTACGACACGGTGGTGGGCTACCGGGGCGGGAACTGGATCTACGAATGGTCTAAACAGGCGATGCTCTGGCAGCAAAAAGCCAGCCAGGAAGAGGATGCCACGCGCAGCGGCAAGCACTGGCTGCATGCGGCCAACCTCTACGCCATCGCCGCCTATCCGCATTTGAAAGGGGATGAGCTGGCCGAGCAGGCTCAGGCGCTGGCGAATCGTGCTTATGAGGAGGCTGCTCAACGCCTGCCGGGTCAGATGCGCGAGCTTGAGTTCGCCGTTCCGGGCGGTGCGCCCGTCACCGGTTTCCTGCACATGCCTGAAGGCGACGGCCCGTTCCCGACCGTGCTAATGTGCGGCGGGCTGGATTCCCTGCAAATCGACTATTACAGCCTGTATGAGCGCTACTTCGCACCAAAAGGGATCGCGATGCTGACGCTCGATATGCCTTCTATTGGATTCTCATCGAAGTGGAAGTTAACGCAGGATTCGAGCCTGCTGCACCAGCATGCGCTTAAAGCGCTGGAAAATGTTCCGTGGGTTGACCACACCCGCGTGGCGGCGTTCGGCTTCCGTTTTGGTGCCAACGTTGCGGTGCGTCTGGCTTACCTTGAATCTTCACGTCTGAAGGCCGTCGCCTGCCTGGGCCCGGTGGTTCACGCCCTGCTCAGCGATCCTGCCCGTCAGGGCAGCGTGCCGGAGATGTATCTGGACGTTCTTGCCAGTCGACTTGGCATGCATGATGCCTCAGACGAAGCGCTGCGCGTTGAGCTCAATCGCTACTCGTTAAAAACGCAAGGGTTGCTGGGACGCCGTTGCCCGACGCCGATGCTGTCCGGTTTCTGGAAAAACGATCCGTTCAGCCCGAAGGAAGAGTCACGCTTAATCACTTCGTCATCTGCGGATGGCAAATTGCTTGAGGTGCCGTTCAGCCCGGTGTATCAGAATTTTGACAAAGCCTTGAAAGAGATCACGCGCTGGATCGCCCAGAGAGTGTGTTAATAGATTGCTAAATTTCGCTGGTTTGGTAAAACAGTGGCTTCACAAAAGGAGATCGCAATGACGTTACCGAGTGGACACCCGAAAAGTAGGCTGATTAAGAAATTTATGGCTCTCGGCCCGTATATTCGAGAAGAGCAGTGTGAAGAGAATCGCTTTTTTTTCGACTGCCTGGCTGTATGCGTCAACGTGAAGCCTGCACCCGAAAAACGTGAATTCTGGGGCTGGTGGATGGAAATGGAAGCAGAGGAGAAACGTTTTACGTATAGCTATCAGTTTGGCCTGTTTAACAAAGACGGCAACTGGCAGGCTACTACCATCAAAGATCAGGAAGTGATCGATCGCCTGGAATACACCCTGAAAGAGTTCCACGACAAAGCGAGCGCGCTGCTGGCCACCCTGGACCTTAAGTTCGAGCCTGCGGATGACTTTTCCAGCGAAGCGGTGAAGTTGACCGCGTAATGGTTTCTCCCTCTTCCTGTGAAAGAGGGCCGGGGTGAGGGCAGCAGACCGCATTTACCCTGGGCAAAAAAATCCCGGCTTGTATGCCGGGATTTTCTTATCTGGATAATCTTAGAACTGATACGTCACACCCAGCGCAACGATATCATCGCTGCTCACGCCCAGCTTATTATCGTCGTCAATCTGGTTGATTTTATAATCAACAAACGCGGACATGTTTTTGTTGAAGTAATACGTGGCGCCCACGTCAATATATTTCACGATATCTTCGTCGCCAATGCCTTCGATATCTTTACCTTTGGACTGTACATAACCCACGGATGGGCGCAGACCAAAGTCAAACTGATATTGTGCAACCACTTCGAAGTTTTGCGCTTTATTTGCAAAACCACCGGAGATAGGGGCCATATTGCGGGTTTCAGAATAAATAGTGGCCAGGTAAATATCGTTCGCGTCGTATTTCAGACCGGTTGCCCAGCCCTCGGCTTTTTTACCTTCACCGCGCGCCTGCAGGTTCTGCGCGTTGGTGCGATCGGAGCTGGCATAAGCACCAATGACGGAGAAATCGCTGCCGCCGAAGTCATAGGCCAGAGACGTACCAAAGCCGTCACCGTTCTGCTTTTTCACGTCGCGGTTTTCGTTTTTGCCCTGGTACTGCAGGGTCATATCAAGACCGTCTACCATGCCAAAGAAGTCGGTATTGCGGTAGGTGGCCAGTCCGGAGGCACGTTTCGTCATGAAGTTGTCGGTCTGTGCCAGGCCGTCACCGCCGAACTCAGGGAACATATCGGTGTATGCCGCGACGTCATAAAGCGCGCCCAGGTTACGACCGTAATCCAGTGAACCAAAGTCTTTCAGTTTAATACCGGCGAACGCCAGACGTGTTTTCTGCGAGGAGTCGCTTTCAGCTTTGTTACCTGCGAATTCAGCTTCCCAACGGCCATAGCCCGTCAGCTGATCGTTAATCTGGGTTTCGCCTTTAAAACCGAAACGAACGTAAGTCTGGTCACCATCTTTGGTGTCATCATCACTGATATAGTGCATAGCTTTGACTTTGCCGTACACGTCCAGTTTATTACCGTTTTTATTATAAACTTCTGCTGCGTGAACAGATGCGGAAGCCACCACGCCCATAACCACTAATGCCAGAGTGCTCTTTTTCATTTTCGATCCTGTCTTATAAACGCGCTTTAAAAATTCGCTGGACGATAAGCTGATGCTTAAGTCCCGTGAAAAAACAGGAAGGGTTTTATCGTTCTGGAATGAAACTTTTATGACAAACTAAGAATAATTTTAAAAAACTGTGATTTATTATTACGGTAATAAATTTGTCAAATTCTGCCGCTACGCTTCCTGATCCCGCGCAACAAAGTGCCTGGTGATGCACTAAGGCAGTTGGCAACCGGGCTGACTCCTGTTAAAACGTTCGTTCGACATTACTTTCCCTTATCGTTGAACGGCAGAGAATCATGAGTGACAGCCAGACGCTGGTGGTAAAACTCGGTACCAGTGTGTTAACAGGCGGATCGCGCCGCCTAAATCGCGCCCACATTGTTGAGCTTGTACGCCAGTGCGCTCAGCTGCATGCCGCAGGGCACCGTATTGTGATTGTGACCTCCGGGGCGATTGCCGCCGGGCGTGAACACCTGGGTTATCCCGAACTTCCCGCGACGATCGCCTCTAAACAGCTGCTGGCCGCCGTGGGACAAAGCCGACTCATTCAACTCTGGGAACAGCTGTTCTCTATCTACGGTATTCACGTCGGGCAGATGCTGCTGACGCGTGCGGATATGGAAGACAGAGAGCGCTTCCTGAACGCCCGCGATACCCTGCGCGCGCTGCTGGACAACAATATTGTTCCCGTTATCAACGAAAACGATGCCGTTGCCACCGCTGAAATAAAAGTGGGCGATAACGATAACCTCTCTGCGCTGGCCGCCATTCTGGCCGGGGCCGATAAACTCCTGCTTCTGACCGATCAGCAGGGGCTGTTCACCGCCGACCCGCGCTCCAACCCGGAAGCCGAGCTGATTACCGATGTTCATGGTATCGACGATGCGCTGCGCGCCATCGCCGGTGACAGCGTGTCCGGCCTCGGAACGGGCGGGATGGGGACCAAGCTGCAGGCCGCCGACGTGGCGTGCCGCGCCGGTATCGACACCATCATTGCCGCGGGCAGCCGCCCTGGCGTGATTGGCGACGTGATGGAAGGCATTTCCGTTGGCACCCGCTTCCACGCCCAGGAATCCCCACTGGAGAACCGCAAGCGCTGGATCTTTGGCGCGCCGCCTGCCGGTGAACTCACCGTTGATGAAGGGGCAACCGCGGCGATTCTGGAACGAGGGAGTTCATTGCTTCCTAAAGGAATTAAAAGCGTGACAGGCAACTTCTCCCGTGGTGAAGTGATCCGCATCCGTAACCTTGAAGGTCGCGACATCGCGCATGGCGTAAGCCGCTATAACAGCGATGCCCTGCGCCGCATTGCGGGCCACCACTCGCAGCAGATCGACGCTATTCTGGGCTATGAATATGGCCCGGTTGCCGTGCATCGCGATGACATGATTATTCGTTAAGGAGCCAGAACATGCTGGAACAAATGGGCGCAGCCGCGAAGGCCGCCTCTTACAAACTGGCGCTCCTTTCCAGCCGCGAGAAAAACCGCGTGCTGGAAAAAATCGCTGATTATCTGGAAGCACAGTCTCAGGACATTTTGCTTGCCAACGAGCAGGATCTGCTGGAAGCGCGTCGAAACGGCCTGAGCGAAGCGATGCTCGACCGCCTGGCGCTGAACCCGGCGCGTCTTAAAAGTATCGCCGACGATGTTCGTCAGGTTTGTAATCTGGCCGACCCGGTAGGGCAGGTGATTGACGGTGGGCTGCTCGACAGCGGTTTGCGTCTGGAGCGTCGCCGCGTGCCGCTCGGCGTCATCGGCGTGATTTATGAAGCCCGTCCAAACGTGACGGTTGACGTCGCTTCCCTGTGCCTGAAAACCGGTAATGCCGCCATTCTACGCGGTGGGAAAGAGACCTGGCGCACCAACGCCGCGACGGTGAAAGTCATCCAGCAGGCGCTGGAAGAGTGCTGCTTGCCGGCGGGGGCCGTGCAGGCGATTGAGAGCCCTGACCGCGCGCTGGTCAACGAGATGCTGCGCATGGACAAATACATCGACATGCTGATCCCACGCGGTGGCGCGGGCCTGCACAAGCTGTGCCGTGAGCAGTCGACCATTCCGGTCATCACGGGAGGCATCGGCGTATGCCATATCGTGGTGGACGACAGCGCCGAAATTGAGCCAGCGCTGAAGATTATCGTCAACGCCAAAACTCAGCGTCCAAGCACCTGTAACACCGTAGAAACGCTGCTGGTGCACCAGGGGATTGCGAGTACTTTCCTGCCAGCCCTGAGCAAACAGATGGCGGAGAGCGGCGTCACGCTGCACGCTGATCCCAATGCTCTCGCGCTGCTCCAGGGTGGCCCGGCTAGCGTGGTTCCCGTAAAAGCGGAGCAGTACGACGACGAGTTCCTGTCGCTGGATCTGAACGTGAAGGTGGTTGCGGATCTCGACGACGCTATTGCGCACATTCGTGAACACGGCACGCAGCATTCTGACGCGATCCTGACGCGTACGCTGCGCAATGCCGATCGCTTTGTGAATGAAGTGGATTCCTCTGCGGTATATGTGAACGCCTCCACCCGCTTCACGGACGGCGGCCAGTTCGGACTTGGCGCAGAAGTGGCTGTCAGCACGCAGAAACTGCACGCGCGCGGTCCGATGGGCCTTGAAGCGCTGACCACCTATAAGTGGATCGGCTTCGGTGACGATACGATTCGTGCGTAAATAGTCACGGGTGATGCAAAAATAGCCGTTTGATTCAAAAGGGCATTGACGCATCACCCGGTTAGATCTAACCTTTTGCCCCGTGGTTACACTCGTAACCGGCCTCTCAGGGCCGATATAGCTCAGTTGGTAGAGCAGCGCATTCGTAATGCGAAGGTCGTAGGTTCGACTCCTATTATCGGCACTCACACAACAAAATCCTTTAAAAACAATGAATTAAGGCGATTGTCACTCTCGAGGTACAATCTTTTTTTAAGGGATTCTATGACCAACAGTTGCCGCTATGGTTAACAGTGGCTATTCAGGGAAGTTAGCACGTAGCGGCCTGTAGTTGTAAAGCTCGAACAGGTACAAAGCGTGAACAGTCCCCACGAACCGCTATCAACTCGAAGCTGATGACGCTGCCAACGTCTCTAAATCCTCCCGAAACAGATTGATCACACGCATTTAAGCCCGATGTGCGGCCTTGTGGCTGCGTAAACAGGTGAATAGTGGTATTGCTCCGGTAGCTACAGATCCGGCTCTGCCAGCGCTTCGCTCACGCTCCGAAAGGTACATGAGCACCCTGATAAGGTGTGATCCCTCTGACAATCTGATTTGGTCACTGGTGACTTTCGCAAAGCGAAACCAACCAGGTTGGCCAGATGAAGTCGCTACGCTCCGCTTGTCTTCTTACCACTAACGGGGCTTTATGGCTTCTATTGTCTGAAATCTGATACATTGCACAAACATCATATGGATTACTGTAAAGTTCATCATTATGATTATGTGTGCCATTGCCAGTTAAGAAATGCGGAGAGGACAATATGGATGTTACTGATGAGGCTTTGTTGAGTTCTGGCTTTACACCATCGGATTTGAAGAAGATAAAGAATAACGTTGAAAGCTATGGTGGAACGTTGGGGAATGCAATCAGGGACCTGGCCAGGCGATTTATTCTAGCCGTGTGGGTTGTATCCGGTTGCCTTGCTGTATTAATTTTTCTTGTGATGTTCGCATCTGAGCAGAGTGTTTTCTCTGGTGCTATTGGCCTTTCTTGTGGCGCAGCGGTTGCAATTTTTATACAACCGCCTGTACTTGCTTATAAATCTTGGCGATTCTGTAGAGCGAACAAATCTTAATTAGTACTGTTATCAGTAGCCAGAAGATCAAAAATGACTTTCGCTTTGACACCATATCCAGCGATTTTCATCGTTAGCTTAGGCTTGCTCATTGTGTCAACTTTTCGGTAGTAATCACGCGGCAGCCAACGGAATAATCGCCAAGCTCCGGGTTTCCTTGCTAAGCCGAAGATACTATAGACACTCACCCCTAGAGTCACCGTATTATAAAGAGCTAATCCACTTTCTGGGCTAAACCCCATAAATTGTGCGGTCTCCATTGCGCCATCAGCAAAAATCCCTTCCGATTTGGATTGTTCACCATAGCGAAGATGGCTTGCTTCTTTTGTTATACCGTTAATACCATCAACAAATAAAACGGCTCCTGCAAGAACTCCAACAGGGGTCATAGTGGACATCATAACCATCCCACCAAATAATGCTGCTCCAGATACCACTATATGGATTGCCGAAATAACGTATCCGACGATTTTATTGTTTTCCCTGACAAACTCGACCTTTGCATAAAGTTGGGCGGCTCTGGTTCTTAACAGGCGTTCTTGTTCTTGCAGATTATCTGTTTCGGCACGCAGATTTTTGATGCATGCAATGCATTCTTCATCGGTTTTGGCCCGTCGTGCAGTTTCAAATTCTTTCTCTACGACCTGCCTTATCTCTTCGACAAACTTGATACGTGTTATCCCATCTTGCAAATAGAATGCTGATAGCCGATTTGCAGTTTCGACGAGTTTCCGGGCTTCCAGATTTACCATGGTATCTGACCATGTTCTGTTCCAGCCCCTGTTGAGCAGCGCAATATCCATTAAAGACTCCTTCCCAAAATGTGTCTGGTCATTTTACGTGCAATAAAGTCGAAGATAACAGGAAATACTTTCACAACCCGCCACTGTGGGTGTCCCGTTCCTTTATCCTTCCAGTTTACATTCTCCTGTTCAAAATATCCCCGGCTCTGTTGGTGATCTGCTAGACCGTCAGCCCAGGCTCTCGGTGAAAAGCACTTTTCTTCGCCAAATATCGCTACGTGATGCCTTCAGCGACACGCCTCACTGCAACAAGGAGTGCAGTTACACAATGCTGCTTTGGGCTGACGCAAGGGAGATAACTTGATGTTTTGAAGTGCATCTGTTCACTAATTGTACAGCAATTTAACATGTTGTATCTTATAAGTACTTGGCTTTTTTGGTCAGGTATTGCTTTTCGGCGCGTTGGCGTGAAGCGGGGTATACAACAGCGATTTGATCAACAGAAGGATAGCATTCGGGAGGATTTGAGGTGAGTTTACTTGTTCAAGGATTTTGGATGAGTTTATCTGGTCACCCCACAACTTCGGGTTTCAGGCCTTTGATCCTGCCAGAGCATTAAACGCCATAAAAGCATATTTTTCTATTCACCAGCAGATGCAAAGTCACCACGGCGACGTTACCACAACGGGTAGAAGGTCTACCCTCACCTGGCGAAATTCTCCCGTCCTGGCGGTCATAGATGCGTATCTTTTTCCACACCAGCGCATGCAGTCCCATCAATCCCTTCTACGCTTCACCAGAAGCCCTCAGCTGCGATTTCTAGCACCAGATATAACTGGCGTAACGATAATCCATGACTTCCCACAGCGCGATACAGGATTCACCAGAGGGCATCTGTCTTGATGACAGTACGTCGTCTTGCCCTTGAATAGCAATAAGTGTCGCGGCATAAGCAACTTAATCCTCGTCATCATTCTGTAATACCCTACGCAGGATTCGGCTCGATTCCAGTATCGGCAGATCTTCCATTAATAACGCCGATCGCGATGGCAATTTATTAAACAAGCGCTCTGTTTGCGAGGCGAGATAGGCCACCAGAGGATGTGCGTCAGGGTCGCCTGAAATCAACTCCACGTTGTATTGCGTGACCGTGCCTTCACCAAAGACCCCCGAGCAGTAGTTGGTCCCGCCCAAATATCTGAAGTCTTCAATAAAAAAGCTGAACATGCGCATTATTTTGTGAGCATCGCGTTGGTCAGTACGGTTGTCTGCTATCCGAAACAGTATGGTATTACCTTCAATGTCATATTGATAACGAAGGCGGTGCTGCTTAAATAGCAAGATAAGCAGTAAACGATTTATCCTGCTGAACTGTTCCGTCACCCTGACAACGTTGTTAATCATAGTATCTGACTGTTTTTTCATTTTCGCGTGGCGATGCGCCGCGCTTTTGCCGGGCCGAAGCTGTGGCTTTTCGATTCCCTGAAGGAGCTGAGCATCAATGACCCCATGCTCAATGACGTAATGAATATGCTTAATGGCGGGCTCCAGCGCCTCAATGGAAAACAGCTCGGTATAGCCGTCGCCGGCATCAATGCCCGTTTGATATTTGGCCAAAAGAAAATGCAGCATTTTTTCCAGCTTAAAGACCTCGGACTGCGGTAACGCAATGCGGTAAGAATGGGCATAATCCACATCGCCCCAGACCCGTTTTAGCGACTGAATGCGGTTATAGATATTATTGGCTTTACCCACTTTCATCATCTTTTTGGCCGGGAAAAGCAATAAATAGAGAAAAGAAGGGGTGTCCATAAAGCGCCTGTGAATGCGGTAACGGAAAAAGCAATGATAGAAGTTTTTTCATGCCAGGCGTAGCGTAGCGTTCACAATGCTGAGCGCTTCATGCTTAAGGCCGGTATAGCCCCAAAAGGCTATACCGCCACTCCCTCCTATCGTGCAATTAACGCAAACACGCCCCAGCCAATATATTCCCTTGTGTAAGCCACATGGCGCTTAGGCGCTGCCGTCAGCTCCGCGCGCACCTCCTGTGCAAAATCATCGTCGGGGTTTTGATCCAGCCAGCGGCGCAGGGTCATCCATTTCGCGGCTTCGTATCTGTCCCAGCCTTCCTGATCTGCCAGCACCATTTCGACCAGGTCATAGCCCTGGCGATCGAAAGACGCGACAAGGTCGGGCAGGGTGAGAAAGTCTGCGGTGGACGAGACGCCGCAAGCCCGAGCCGTCTCCTCCGTTGCGGGAACCTGTCGCCAGTAAGGTTCACCGATGAGCATGATTCCCCCGGGCTTAAGGCTTTGTGCCAGCAGGTCCATCGTCCCGGCAACGCCGCCCGCAATCCATGTGGCGCCAACACAGGCCGCCACGTCGCATTGTTCATCAGCCACGTAGCCCGCCGCGTCGTTATGCACAAAATGGACGCGTTCGCTGACGCCGAGCGCCTCTGCGCGCCGCGTTGCCTGCGCGGTAAAGATTGGGCTCATGTCGATACCGGTACCGGTAATCCCGTGATCGCGCGCCCAGGTGCAAAGCATCTCTCCCGAACCGCTGCCGAGATCGAGAAGGCGCGCGCCTGGCTTCATGCGTAACACGCGCCCCAGCGTGGCGTACTTTTCTGGCGTGAAGGGGTTATGAATGCGGTGTTCGCTTTCGCTAACAGTAAATATGCGTGGGATATCCATCATCCTCTCCTTAACGATTATCAGGCTGGGCACGGACGTTGTTCAGCCCGGTAGTATTGATACGGTAGGGCTGACCGTTAACGGATTTGATCAGCTTTTTGGTTTTGAGCTTTTTGAAGACGGCGAGCGTGCAGTCGCTGAGCAATAGCCCTTCGCGGCTGTAACATTCAACGGCGGTGACGCGGCCGGACGTATCGCGGACGTGCACAATACGGCCACCTTTGGCGAGAACGTGTAAGGTACGCTGTTCCTGACGGGATAAATTCATACTGGAAAACCTGTTTAATCATCATGTGCAAAACGTGCAAACACACAGCGGTGTCCGCATTCGATTTCGGCGCATTGATAATCAGTCCGGCCTGAAAAGGTCGGGGAGCTGATTATCGGATGATTACATTCTCCAGCATCAAAGCCTCGGATTGAGTTGAAAGGTATTTACGGGGTGAATGATAACACCCGGTCATTGTATGTGTATACCCAGGGTTGAAAAGTGTGATCCCGGTAAGATCACACTGTACCGTTTTTTATATTTTTATCGATTTCAGCCTGTGGCTTTCCGAACAGATAGCCCTGCACGAGATCGCAGCCCAGCGCCTGAAGCCGTTCAAGCTGCGCTTCGGTTTCCACACCTTCTGCAATGACCCGCATATTGAGGCTCTTCGCCATGCCGGTAATCAGTTTAACGATATTAAGCGCATCGTCTTGGGTGGATATCGGATTCACAAAGGATTTATCAATTTTAATTTTATCAAAATTGAGTTCACTCAGCCTCGAGAGCGAGGAATAACCCGTTCCGAAATCATCAATGGAGATTTTTACCCCCAGCGATCTGAGCTTTTTGAGAATAGTGAGCGGCGTGTTGCTGTCACTGAAGAGCGAAGACTCCGTAACTTCCAGCTCAAGGCGGCTGGCCGGCAGACCTGTCTCTTTCAGGATGGACTGAACCATTGCAGTAAATGATTTAGTCCCCAGTTGAACAGGTGAGACGTTTACCGAGATTCTGGCCGGAACCGCCCAGGAAGCCGCCTCCCGGCAGGCAAGTTCAAGCACATTTTTGCCAATCTCATTGATCATCCCTGTTTTTTCAGCAACAGAAATAAAGTAATCAGGCGACAAAATCCCCTTTACCGGGTGTATCCAGCGAATAAGCGCTTCATAGCCGTAAATTTCATTGCTGAATGAATCGACAATAGGCTGGTAATAAACAACGAATTCATGGTTGCTGATCGCGAGAGCCATATCATGCTCAAGGGTTCTGCTTTCCTGCAGCTTCTGCAGCATCCACTGACGGAAGACTTTTATCTGCTGTGAGCCCTCTTTTTTGGCTTCGTAGAGGGCCAGATCGGCAAATTTATAGAGATAATCAGAGCGCCGCTCATTATCAGATAAAACGATACCTACACAGGTGGCAATTTTTATCAGCTGGTTATTGATCGTATAGGGCAGACTGATGTGAGCGCTGATCTCTTTGGCGCGCGAAACCGCCGCGTTCTCGGTCAGGCCGCTGGAGAGAAGTGCAAATTCGTCACCGCCCAGGCGGTAAAACGTATCCGTCGCGTTACTCATTGAGGTAAGCCGTCGGGATACCTGATTCAACAGTAAATCGCCGGCGTCATGGCCATAGGTATCGTTGACCTCTTTGAACCGGTCTAAATCAAATAACATCACCGTGACAGGGGTATGGTTTTTATCTGCCTGAAGGGTAATTTTATTGAGATCGTCCCAGAAGAATAGACGGTTTTTCATGCCGGTAAGGGAGTCATGATACACATCATATTCCAGCTTCGAATTCTGTATTTGCAGCGTTTCTTTTGACCGCTGAAGTTCGTCAGCGAGGGTTTTAACCTGCATGTGGGCTTTAAGAATATTTTTATTCTGATAGATCATTAAGAACCCCAGAATAAAGCTTAATATCACCAGAAGTAACGAAAGTACGGAGTAAATATAATATAGGATCTGTATTTTATGGTTAGATTCATTAATTGTGTTAATATCTTTGGTTAATGCGCTTGAAGACAGTTGACTGAGCGGCGCATCGAGCAGGTGCATATTTGCCAGGTACTTTTTTAATTCTTCATGGCTCATTTTTTCCAGGTTACTGTCCAGATACGCCAGTATTTCTTTCAGGCGTGCAGCGATCTCTTGATGCGTTTTATCGCTCTCAATATAGCGGCCTAAGTCTCCCCCGTTCAGTAACTCGCCCTGGCTGAGCATAATTTCGAGACGCATGCGGGCCTGGTCTATCGTAACGTCATCGGTATCGGTTGCGTATAGACCAAGCCATGATTCAAATCGGTAATACTCTGATACCAGTTGAGCCACGGACCAGGACTCAGTGTAGTGAGTCAGTTTTTGCAGCTCTTGCTGACGATCGTAAACAAGAAATGCAATATATCCCGTCGTGATAAAAAGAGAAAAAATGATACCAACCAGTATCCTGTTCATTATGTTCTCCTGAACTGCTATTCAATCTTCATTTTGCTAACCTGCCATGCTGAACGCGAGTAATAAATTTGATTATTCAACTCAGGAAGACTGTCATAAGGGTATACAATGAATGATGGGCCTTTATCGCGGATACGCATATATTCGCCATTAATCTTTAAGGCAAGAATAGCGTTATATTTCTTAAAATCGCTGAGAGGAATAGCGGTAGCGTAATCATTAAGGGCAATAACATTAACGACAGAACCCTTTGCTCCAACATAATCCATGAGTTTGTTCATTGGAACCCCCTCAAACTTCGTCCTGCCCGTATACCAGGGAGATGTCGTCTCGAAACTCACCATCCCGAGTTTTTCAAGGCTTGCGAGATCAAACACTGCTTTTCCATCTTCGTTAGTATTTTCTATATTCCCGTAAATCGTCAAAATGGGTTTTCCGGCGGGTTTCGGCAGTTCACCCGCCCAGGCTAAACTCTGAACCAGACAGCACACCAGCATTAGGATTAATCGCATTATGGCCTCCACTTTTGCACAGAAGTATATGAATTATAATTTAGTTATCCTACTAGTTTATGTATTTTGTTGAGACGCTACCGTTTTTGGATATGCGTTGCAGGAAACTGTTTTAAAATCATCGAGTTGAAGTGGTTTGGTGCGAGCGGGTTTGACAGCACTGGGAGTGCTTCTTTTTTTAAGTACGCGACCATTATGTGAATAAAGTCGCTTTCGGCTAAAAAACGATCGTTTTTTATTGACGCGCACGAGGCATCGCCCGGGCAGCGTTGCTAACCATAACGTCGGATGCCCCAGACTGCAGGTTACCGGGACAACGACGCCTGGTTATTTTTCGCCAATTTATATGTCGCGCTAATTGTGCCGTTTAATTATCACACTCCGGCGATTTTTTATTCGAGAGCGGATAAAAAGGCCATTTTTTTATTTAATTTTTCTGGTTGCCGCTTTTCGTCATGCTGGCAAAAACGCTATCCCGGTAGATCCAGGCATGTACTAATGCAGCAGAAATATGTAATAGCACCACGGCAAAAAGGAGTTTTGCCAGAAGGCTATGCGCATCGTGGCACCAGGCGAAAAGGGTTGGGCTTACTGGCAAAATCGGTGGGAGATTAAATCCCTCGAACATGACGACGGGCAAGCCTGCTGCCGACAGCTGCGCCCAGCCCAAAAATGGCATTGCCAGCATGAGCGCATACAGCAGCCAGTGCGACGCTTTAGCCGCAAGCACTTGCCAGAAGGGTAAATCAGCAGGCAGCCGGGGCGTCTTGCTACGAAGTCGGTTCACCAGACGGAGCAGCGCCAGCAGTAATATGGCAATCCCCAGAGGGCGATGCAGGTCGATAAGCGCAATCCGGTGATGAAGCGTCGTCATCATTGCGGTACCAATAAACAGCATGGCAAGAATCATCGCCGCCATTAGCCAGTGTAGTCCTCTTGCCAGGGCGTTGAAATGCTGCGGCGCTTTTCCGTGTTCTTGATTCGGGTTCATTTTACCTCCTGCTTTTCAACAGCTTCGGTGGCTTTGCCGTAACCAATTTCCCGTTCCCGGCGACTAAAGGAGTGTGAATACGCGGCAGAACGGGCGTTTAACACCGGATCGTCAGACACGTTCACACCCGAAGGAACCGTCGAGGGGTCGAAGTTAACGTCGCGGCACGGACCGTCAGCCTGGGCTTCGACGCGCGCCACTTCCAGCGTACCGGCCACGATCTGCCTGCGATCGTTAGGCCACGGCCGGGAAGGGTCATCTACCGGATCGCCCGGCTGGGCGAGTTGCAGAACAAAATCCCAGTAGAGAGGCTTCTGAGCAAGCCTCTGGCTGACGCCCTCGAACATGATGTTGCGATCGGCCTTCTGGCGCTGCTCCTCGCTCAGAGACACAAAAGGATCGTGCGGGCGCATCATCCAGCGTACCGCCTGGCGATTTCCGAGACCGTCCACGAGGTAAAAGGCGTTAATGCTGTAGAACGTTGCGCCGGCAAAGCTCCCGGGGGCGGGCTTTTGTGCCGCCCATTTGAGGTATTTCTCTGCTTCCGGATAGGCTTTTAAGAATGCCGCGAGGCGCTGTGGATCCGGCTTGCCGGTGACCGGGTCTGGCGCGGTTGCCCGGTGCAGCGCCAGAAATCCTTCAGGGTCCCGGGTCGCAAAGAAGGGTTCGTTGTTCATCGCCATACGCCACTGCTGGTTATCGTCTGTCCTGAACATTAGGGCCATGCTCAGAGTTTTCGTTGAGCTATCCGCCGCGTGGGGGTCGCCAGTGCCGATGGAAAACCGTCCGACAACAGGGGTGTGCTGCTGGGAAAAGAGGCGCGCGGTTGACAAAGACGTTGCTGAACCGGCTGGAATGAAGTTTCCCGTAAAACACATTCCTTTGCCATGTGCCCGGCGAAATCCGGGAGGAAACGGCGTTGGTGTTTCCGAGACTAATGCCTGACTGGTGGTGCGAGAACCGATCCAACCCGCCGTCCACGCAAATGCGGATGCTATCGCGCCCACGATCGCGGCGATGATGGCCAGCGCTCCCCAGGATTTTTTGGATCGTAAATCCACATTAGACATAGACGTTTTTCCAGTGTGAAAGAATAATGCCTGACACGCGCACGAACATCTGCGAGCCACGCATTAATACAGGGATAAAGTTGAGGCGATTATTTTTTTTATAATCGCGGTAATATGCCAGAGGATATTTTTATGATGAGGCGATTATAGACGCGCTAAAGAATAATAGACTGAAAAGCCACTATTTTTATAACGTGCGTTTTACGCTCTGAGAAGAGTATATAAGGTAAACTTTATTAAAAAAGAATATCACGAAAAGTTTATAATTTTTTGATGCCAGATATTTTCGCGTTCGCCACCCGGCGGGCGGTCTAGCCCGCCTCCAGCATCCCAAAACTCACAATTCGCGAGCGTCCCAGCTCTTTCGCCCGGTACAGTGCCACGTCCGCGGCGCGCAGCAGGTTGTCACTTTGAGCATGCTCTGGATAGCTGGCGATACCAATCGACACATCCACCGGCCCAATCTCGGTCAGCCCGTAGCGAAGCGATAGCGCATGCACGCCGTTGTAAATCTTCTGCGCGCAGGCGTGCGCTTCTGCTTCACCGGCCCCGGGAAGCAGAACCAGAAACTCCTCGCCCCCGTAGCGGAATGCCAGCCCGCCGTCGTGCGCGGCCCGCTGAACAATCGTCGCCACGTTTTTGATTACCTGATCGCCGGCCTCGTGACCAAAGCGGTCGTTAATGCTTTTAAAGTGATCGATGTCGATCATCATGCAGCTTAACGGCTCGCCGTTGCGCATGGCCTGCGTCATTTGCGTGTGCAGGGTGTCTTCCAGATGATGACGATTACGCAGGCCGGTAAGCGGGTCAAACAAGGCTTTTTCCAGCAGCGCGTTGCGCAGGCGCTGATTCGCCAGCGCCAGTCCGAGCGCCTCGGCCATCAGTTCCAGATACGCGCGTGCAGGAGCATTTTCCGGGGTGATGTTCTGGAACGAGAGCAATCCAATGGCCTCGCCCTGGGCGATAAGCGGTACGCACAGTGCGCTTTCCGCCTGTGATTCCGGGAGATGATAGCAGGCGACATCCGGTTCACCGTTAACCGGCGGGTGGCTCTGACCGCGACGCACGGCCCAGCACGCATCGGGGTGGAATGTGGCCTCATCATCTGCCGGTGAAAGCCACTGGGCGACGCAGCGCATTTGCCACGGATCGCGGTCAAAAACGTAGAGCCGGCCCGCTATCCCCGGCGCGATATTGGGCGCAAACAGCTCCGCCACGTTAATCACGTCGTCAAAGTTTTCACACCCCTGCAGCCGCTGGGTCATGCGCGCCAGCAGCTCGCGGATGGCCCAGTCGGCGTCACGCTCTTTTTCCAGCCGCTGTCGCGCAAGGCCGTTTTCACGAAAGATGCGGATGGCCTGGGCCATATCGCCAATCTCATCAATCTGGTTAAAGTTGGGCGTTTCAACCGCGAAGTCCTGAGAAGCCAGACGGTGAACCACGTCGCTCAGGCGTACCACCGGGCGCAGCACGCGGCGTTTTAATATAAAGCCGAGCACAAACAAGAACAGCAGGGCGGTCAGGCCAACCATCACTTCAGAAGCCGTGCGCAGCGCTTTCGATTTTTTCGTCGCCTCCCGTACGGAGGCGATGACACGTTTGTCGAGTATCTGGCGAAAGCGATCGATTTGGGTTTGTGCGCGCTCAAGCTCCTGCTCGTAGGGCATGCCATAGAGCAGGGCAACGGCCTGCGCATCTTCACCCCGGGCCACGCTCGTCAGTGCCGCCTGCTGCTCATCCTGCAGTGCATCAATGATTTTTAAACCATCATGCAGCAGGGCCAGCTCGTCATCTGAAGCGCCGATGTCCTGCAGTTTCTCCAGCTTCAGCTCGATGCTCTTCAGTTTTTTCTCTGACGCATTGTACTCATCCAGGATTTGCGGATTTTTTTTGATGACATACAGGCGCGCTAAATCGGACTGTTTCCAGGCGTCGGTTTCAATATTTTCTGTAAGCTCATCAAAATTTTGACGTAGTTCAATGGCCTGACGTTCGGCGGTGTCAGCTCCGGAGGCCATCAGCATGATAATGCCGGAGGCGATAGTCAGGCAGACCGTGGCACCGTAGGCCCAGTTGGTTATTGTCGCGATTCGCACCTGGAGATCCTTTTACCGCATAAAGAGGATGGCGTTCTTCAAATTATAGAAAACGTATGATTTAAGGCGAAAAAAAAGGCGGCACAGCGCCGCCTGATGTGGTCGTTATCGTCACATCCCTACAAATCTGGAGAGTTTTTTCCCTCTTCGATGAACTCGGCGTCCAGCTCTTCGGCATTCCCCGCGTGATCGCGGCCGGAGAAGAGGTTCCAGCAGGCGATAAACAGCGCGGCGATGAGCGGCCCAATCACAAAGCCGTTAATGCCGTACAGCTCCATGCCGCCGAGGGTGGAGATCAGAATCAGGTAGTCCGGCATTTTGGTGTCTTTCCCCACCAGCAGCGGGCGCAGGATATTGTCCACCAGCCCGACAATAATCACGAAGAAGCCAACAATAAACAGCCCCTGCCAGAGCTGGTGCGTGGCGAACAGGTAAATGGCGGCTGGCACCCAGACAATCGCCGAGCCGACGGCGGGGACCAGCGAGAGAAACGCCATCAGCGCGCCCCAGAGCACGCTGCCGTCGATGCCCACGATGGCAAACGCGATCCCGCCGAGCGTGCCCTGAACGACGGCCACCACTGCCGTCCCTTTCACCGTCGCCCGGGAGACGCCGACGAACTTGGCGAACAGGTGCTGTTTAACAAAATCAGACAGCGGCAGGGAGTCGAGGATCTGGCGTACCAGATACGGTCCATCCTTCAGCAGGAAGAACAGCAGATAAAGCATGATGCCGAAGCTAATCGCAAAGCCAAACGTGCCTTTGCCGATCAGGAACGCGCTGCCTGCCAGATACTGCCCGCCCTGCAGCGCGACGTCGGAGAGTTTTTTCTGGATCTGCGCCGCGTTGGTCAGGTTGTGATCCGCCAGGAAGCCGCTGGCCCAGTCCGGCAGATGGTTGAAGATGCTTGCCACCACTTCCGGGAACTGGGTGTTGTTCTCCTGCAGTTTGGTGTAAACCACGTTCAGCTCAATGGCGAGCGAGGAGAGGATCACCATCAGCGGGATAAAGACAATCAGGCAGATAATGCCGATGGTCAGCAGCGAGGCCAGCCCGTTGCGCTCCCCCAGCGCGGTGCGCAGCTTGTTTTTTACCGGGTTGAAGATGACGGTCAGAATGGCGGCCCACAGTATCGCGGAGAAGTAGGGCGACAGCACGTCAAAGAAGGCCCAGGTCACAAGGGCGAGAATGAAAATAAAGAAACCTTTAGTCAGTCCGTTAAAGCGCATCAGTCAGTCCTGGTTACTAAGAAACTGTGACGACTATAGAACCGATTGCGAGAATTACCAACCCGGCGGCCAGTTCAGCAATATCGCAGTATGAATTTGCGCTTCACGGATAGCACTTTCGACTGACCGAAGATCGCACGCTCCCGCACCATGCTGTTAGTATCTGCTTGCGGAGGTGCTTATGGCCTGGCGTCCCATTCTTTATGTCATCCTCACAACCCACCCCAGACTCAGCGCGCGGCGCGCCCGTTTGCGTCTGGTCATCTAGCTTTTTATTAACAATCGCGGTATAACACCTTCTTTGGATGTTTAGATGTCCATACGTATAGAAGGTAATATGCAAACACAACAAGAAAATGGACAGCTTAAGCGCACCATGAAAACACGCCACCTGATTATGCTCTCGCTGGGCGGCGTGATTGGGACAGGGTTATTCTTCAATACCGGATACATCATTTCCACCACCGGTGCGGCGGGCACGCTGCTGGCGTACCTGATCGGCGCGCTGGTGGTCTGGCTGGTGATGCAGTGTCTGGGCGAACTCTCCGTGGCGATGCCGGAAACCGGCGCGTTCCACGTCTATGCCGCCCGATATCTCGGCCCGGCGACGGGCTATACCGTGGCGTGGCTCTACTGGCTTACCTGGACGGTGGCGCTCGGCTCGAGCTTTACCGCCGCCGGGTTCTGTATGCAGTACTGGTTCCCGCAGGTGCCCGTCTGGGCGTGGTGCGTGGTCTTTTGCGTGGTGATATTCGGCCTTAACGTCATCTCCACGCGCTTCTTTGCCGAAGGGGAATTCTGGTTCTCGCTGGTGAAGGTCATCACCATCATCGCCTTTATCATCCTCGGCGGGGCGGCCGTCTTTGGTTTCATTCCGATGCAGGACGGTTCACCCGCGCCGGGCTTAAGCAACATCACCGCCGAGGGCTGGTTCCCGCACGGCGGTCTGCCGATCCTGATGACCATGGTGGCGGTGAATTTTGCCTTCTCCGGGACCGAGCTTATCGGTATCGCGGCGGGTGAAACGGAAAATCCGCACAAGGTCATTCCGGTTGCGATCCGCACCACCATCGCGCGGCTGATCATCTTCTTTATCGGCACCGTGTTTGTGCTGGCGGCGCTGATCCCGATGCAGCAGGCGGGCGTGGAAAAAAGCCCGTTCGTGCTGGTGTTTGAAAAGGTCGGTATTCCTTATGCCGCTGATATCTTTAACTTCGTGATCCTGACGGCGATCCTCTCGGCGGCGAACTCTGGCTTATATGCGTCCGGGCGCATGCTGTGGTCGCTCTCGAATGAGAAAACGCTCCCGCGCTGTTTTGCCCGCGTGAACAAAAACGGCGTGCCGCTGACGGCGCTCTCGGTTTCCATGCTCGGCGGCGTGCTGGCGCTGTTCTCAAGCGTGGTGGCCCCGGACACGGTGTTTGTCGCACTCTCGGCCATTTCTGGCTTTGCGGTGGTGGCGGTGTGGATCAGCATCTGCGCGTCGCACTTCGTTTTCCGTCGCCGTCATCTGCAGTCCGGCCAGCCGCTCTCTGCGCTGCAGTACCGCGCGCCGTGGTATCCGCTGGTGCCGGTGCTCGGTTTTATCCTCTGCGTGGTGGCCTGCGTCGGTCTGTGGTTTGACCCCAGCCAGCGCATTGCCCTTTATTGCGGGCTTCCGTTCGTCGCCCTGTGTTATGGTGCCTACTACCTGACCCGAAATATGACATCGCAGGAGCCTGAACATGTCGCAGAATAATCCGCTTTCCGCCATCCTTGAAAAACAGCCGTTTGTGGTGCTGGATGGCGCATTGGCAACGGAGCTGGAAGCGCGCGGCTGTAACCTTGCTGACAGCCTCTGGTCGGCCAAAGTGCTGGTGGAAAACCCGGATCTTATCCGTAAAGTGCATCTTGATTACTACCGCGCGGGCGCGCAGGTGGCGATCACCGCCAGCTACCAGGCCACGCCTGCGGGCTTTGCGGCACGCGGTCTGGATGAGGCGCAGTCCCGTGCGCTGATTGGCAAAAGCGTGGAGCTGGCGCGTAAGGCGCGCGAAGCGTACCTGGCCGAAAACCCGCACGCGGGCACGCTGCTGGTAGCGGGCTCCGTTGGGCCGTACGGCGCGTATCTGGCGGATGGCTCAGAGTATCGCGGCGACTACGTGCGCAGTGCCGAAGAATTCACAGAATTCCACCGCCCGCGCGTGGAAGCGCTGCTGGACGCGGGTGCAGACCTGCTGGCCTGCGAAACGCTGCCGTCGTTCACGGAAATAAAGGCGCTGGCCGCGTTGCTGACGGCGTATCCTCGCGCGCGGGCGTGGTTCTCCTTCACCCTGCGCGACAGCGAGCACCTGAGCGACGGCACGCCGCTGCGGGAGGTGGTTTCTTCTCTGCAGGACTATCCGCAGGTCGTCGCGCTGGGCATCAACTGTATCGCGCTGGAAAACACCACGGCGGCGCTGAAGCAGTTGCAAAGCCTGACGCCGCTGCCCCTGGTGGTCTACCCGAACTCGGGCGAGCATTATGATGCGGTAACCAAAACCTGGCACCACCACGGCGAAGCGTGCGAGACGCTGGCGGGGTATCTGCCGCAGTGGCTGGCGGCGGGAGCGAAGTTAATCGGCGGATGCTGTCGCACCACGCCGAAGGATATTGCAGAGCTGAACGCGCAGCGCTGAGTTTGTGCCGGGTAGGGCGCAGGCGCCACCCGGCACAAACCAACCGCACAAAATCAACTATCCTTTCCCGCTTTTTATCTAAAAACGAATCGTTATGAGCGATTCATTTTTATTCCTTTATCAAAATTCCCGCGTTGGAAATACTGCCCTCATAACAACAAGGGGAGCAGGCACTATGGCAATTTCATCGCGAATCACACTTCTCGGCGCGCTGGCGCTGTGGGCATTTCAGGCGCAGGCGGTGGACGTTACCGTCGCGTATCAAACGTCGGCTGAGCCGGCGAAGGTTGCGCAGGCGGATAATACCTTTGCGAAAGAGAGCGGCGCGAAAGTCGACTGGCGCAAGTTCGACAGCGGCGCGTCCGTCGTGCGTGCGTTAGCGTCCGGCGACGTGCAGATTGGCAATATCGGCTCCAGCCCGCTGGCGGTCGCGGCCAGTCAGCAGGTGCCGATTGAGGTTTTCCTCCTCGCCTCGCAGCTCGGTAATTCCGAAGCGCTGGTGGTGAAGAAAAACATCACCAAACCGGAAGACCTGATCGGCAAACGCATCGCCGTGCCGTTTATCTCCACCACCCACTACAGCCTGCTGGCGGCGCTCAAACACTGGGGCATCAAGCCGGGTCAGGTCCAAATTATCAACCTGCAGCCGCCGGCGATTATCGCCGCCTGGCAGCGCGGCGATATTGACGGGGCCTATGTGTGGGCACCGGCAGTAAACGAGCTGGAAAAAGACGGTACCGTGCTGACCGACTCCGAGAAAGTGGGCCAGTGGGGCGCGCCGACACTCGACGTGTGGGTGGTACGCAAAGACTTTGCCGAGAAACATCCTGAGGTGGTGAAAGCCTTCGCGAAAAGCGCGATTGCCGCCCAGCAGCCGTACATCAGCAACCCGGATGAGTGGCTGAAGCAGCCCGCCAACCTGGAAAAACTCTCCCGCCTGAGCGGCGTGCCGGAAGCGGACGTGCCGGGGCTGGTGAGGGGCAATACCTATCTGACCCCCGCGCAGCAGGTGCAGCAGCTAAACGGGCCGGTGGGCAAAGCGATTGTAGATACCGCCACCTTCCTGAAAGAGCAGGGCAAAGTGCCTGCGGTCGCGGCGGATTACAGCCAGTACGTCACCGACCGCTTTGTGAAATAAGGAGTCCGCCATGCTGAACATTACGAACCTGTATGCCGATTACGGTGGTAAACCCGCGCTGGAGGACATCAATCTGATGCTGGGCAGCGGTGAACTGCTGGTGGTGCTCGGCCCGTCCGGCTGCGGAAAAACCACGCTGCTGAATCTGATCGCCGGGTTTGTACCGTATCAGCACGGCACCATTCAGCTGGAAGGGAAAAAGGTGGATGGCCCTGGCGCCGAGCGCGGCGTGGTCTTTCAGAACGAAGGATTGCTTCCGTGGCGCAACGTGCAGGAGAACGTGGCGTTTGGGCTACAGCTTGCGGGTGTGAACCGTGAACAGCGGCTGGCAACCGCGCGGGCGATGCTGAAAAAAGTGGGGCTGGAAGGGGCGGAAAAACGCTTTATCTGGCAGCTTTCCGGCGGCCAGCGTCAGCGCGTCGGGATCGCCCGCGCGCTGGCGGCGAATCCGCAGCTGTTGCTGCTGGACGAGCCGTTCGGGGCGCTGGACGCCTTTACCCGCGAGCAGATGCAAACCCTGCTGCTGCGCCTGTGGCATGAGACGGGCAAGCAGGTGCTGTTAATTACCCACGATATCGAAGAGGCGGTGTTTATGGCGACCGAGCTGGTGCTGCTCTCGCCGGGGCCGGGGCGCGTGCTGGAGCGGCTGCCGCTGGATTTCGCCCGTCGCTACGTCGCGGGGGAGCCGGTGCGCAGCATCAAATCAGATCCGCGGTTTATTGAGCAGCGTGAATACGTCTTAAGCCGCGTGTTCGAACAGCGGGAGGCCTTCTCATGAGCATCGTCTTTAGTGAAAAAACGCGCCGCACGCGTCTGGCGCTGCGCTGGCCTTTCTCACGTCAAATTACGCTGAGCGTCGGTACGCTGCTGGTGCTGCTGGCAGCGTGGTGGGCGGTTGCGGCCCAGCAGTGGGTCAGCCCGCTGTTTCTGCCGCCGCCGGGACAGGTGCTGGCGAAACTCATCTCCATCGCCGGGCCGCAGGGCTTTATGGACGCGACGCTCTGGCAGCATCTCGGCGCAAGCCTGACGCGCATTCTGGTGGCGCTGCTGGCGGCGGTGGTTATCGGTATCCCGGTCGGGATCGCGATGGGCCTAAGCCCGACGGTGCGCGGCATCCTTGACCCGCTGATTGAGCTTTACCGCCCGGTGCCGCCGCTGGCCTATTTGCCGCTGATGGTAATCTGGTTCGGTATCGGCGAAACGTCGAAAATTCTGCTGATTTATCTGGCGATTTTCGCGCCGGTTGCCATGTCGGCGCTGGCGGGCGTGAAGAGTGCCCAGCAGGTGCGCATTCGTGCGGCGCAGTCGCTGGGGGCCAGCCGTACGCAGGTGCTGCTGTTTGTGATTCTACCCGGCGCGCTGCCGGAGATTTTAACCGGACTGCGCATCGGCCTCGGCGTGGGCTGGTCCACGCTGGTGGCGGCAGAGCTGATCGCCGCCACGCGAGGATTAGGGTTTATGGTGCAGTCGGCGGGAGAGTTCCTGGCGACTGACGTGGTGCTGGCAGGGATCGCGGTGATTGCCGCGATCGCCTTCGGATTAGAACTGGGGCTGCGCGCGCTACAGCGCCGCCTGACGCCCTGGCATGGAGAAATACAATGAGTGAACGACTGACCATCACCCCGCTGGGGCCGTACATTGGCGCGCAGGTATCGGGCCTGGATGTGTCCCGCCCGCTGAGCGATAACCAGTTTGAGCAGCTGTACCACGCGGTGCTGCGCCATCAGGTGGTGTTCCTTCGCGAGCAGGCGATCACCCCGCAGCAGCAGCGCGCGCTGGCGTTGCGTTTTGGCGACCTGCATATTCACCCGGTCTATCCGCATGCGGAAGGGGTGGAGGAGATTATCGTTCTGGATACCCACAACGATAACCCGCCGGACAACGACAACTGGCACACGGACGTCACCTTTATCGAAACGCCGCCCGCCGGGGCAATTCTGGCAGCAAAATTACTGCCAGAGACCGGCGGCGATACGCTGTGGGCGAGCGGGATTGCGGCGTTTGAGGCGCTCTCTGCGCCGTTCCGGGCACTGCTGAGCGGCCTGCGGGCGGAGCACGACTTCAAAAAATCGTTCCCGGAATATAAGTACCGTAAAAGCGAAGAGGAGCATCAGCGCTGGCTGGAAGCGGTGGCGAAGCATCCGCCGCTGCTGCACCCGGTGGTGTGCACCCATCCGGTCACGGGCAAGCAGGCGCTGTTCGTGAACGAAGGATTCACGACGCGCATTGTGGACGTGACGGAAAAAGAGAGCGACGCGCTGTTAGGTTTCCTGTTCGCACATATCACTAAACCGGAGTTTCAGGTGCGCTGGCGCTGGCAGGAGAACGACCTGGCGATCTGGGATAACCGCGTGACGCAGCACTACGCCAACGCGGACTATCTGCCGCAGCGAAGGATTATGCAGCGGGCGACGATTTTGGGGGATAAGCCGTTTTACCGCCCTTAACTCCGTCGCACCCGGCGAAAACGGTGCACAATTGCCGGGTGGCGGCTTCGCCTTACCCGGCCTACCAATCCGCGGCCAATTAAAGGTGCGCCTCAATATACCGCTGATAGCGGTTCGCCTTCAGGTAGCACAAATCCACCAGCACCAGACCGTCTACGCAGTTGTTGAACGCCGGGTCGCTGCCAAAATCAATAAACTGCACGCCGCCGGGCTCGCATAGCTCGGAATACTGTTTATACAGCGGCGGTATGCCGCAGCCCAGATTGCCGAGCAGGGATTTCAGCTTCGTCAGATCGTCCACGTAATCCACGCCGCCAAACTGTGCCAGCACGTCCGGTAAGGATGCCGGATACGGCTGACGTGACGCGGCTAGCGGATGCGTCGCGGGGAACCACAGGCGGTAAAAGGCGACCAGCAGATCCCGTGCCGCAGGCGGTAAGCCGCCGGAGATGGAGACGGGTCCAAACAGGTAGCGATAATGTGGGTAACGCGCCAGGTAAGCCCCGATGCCGGACCATAAATAGTCCAGACCGCGACGCCCCCAGTAGCGCGGCTGGATAAAGCTGCGCCCGAGCTCAATGCCGTGCTCAAGCACGTCATGCATTTTGTCGTCGTAGTGGAACAGGCTGTAGCTGTACAGACCTTCAACGCCGCGTTTTTGGATCTGCATGGCCGTCGGCATAAAGCGATACGCCCCGACGATCTCCAGATCCTCTTCATCCCAGAGGATCAGGTGCAGATAATCGTCATCGTAGCTGTCGGTGTCCCGGCGTTTACCGCTCCCTTCCTCCACCGCGCGAAACGCAATCTCGCGCAGGCGGCCCAGTTCGCGCAGAAGAGGTGCCTCTTCCTGCCCGTTGCGCTGCCACAGGTAGATGGTTTTACCGTCGCTGGTTTTACCCAGACACTCCGCCTGCGCCAGCTCGCGTTTCAGGGTGGCCCGGTCTTCCGGACGGGCAATGGCGCACTGGGTTTTGAAGACGCCAGGCAATCCCTTGCCAAGACGCATCACGTGCTGACGGCACTGCTCGGCCATCTCACGTGACGAAAGAGTGGCACTATGCCAGTGATGCCAGGCGATTTGCTGGCCGATTTTAATCGGCAGCTGGCTGTGGCGGCGGCGGAACATCTGCTGCATTAGCAGCAGCATCGACAATGTCGGTGACACCAGCGTGCTGGCATAAAAGAGCAGGCTGTTATGCGCCTGAATATGCACCGGCAGCAGCGGGGCGCGCAGCTTGCTGGCGAGTTTGATAAAGCCGGAGTGCCATTTTTTATCTCGAATGCCTTTGCGCGTGGGGCGTGAAACTTCACCCGCCGGGAAGAAGATCAGCACGCCCGCGTTTTGCAGATGCTGCTCCATCTGAACCAGAGACGATTTCGCCGTCCTGCCGCCCATATTGTCCACCGGAATAAACAGCGAACTGAGAGGCTCAAGGTGGGTCAGCATCCGGTTGGTCACGACTTTAACGTCGCGCCGCACGCGGGAGACGGCGTACATCAGCGCCAGCCCGTCCAGCGTGCCTGTCGGGTGGTTGGCAATAATAACCAGTGGGCCATGTTCGGGGATTTGTTCGAGATCGCGGGCGGAAACGGTGCAGAGAATATCAAGGTGCTCCAGAACTTGCTCCACCATATCCAGTCCTTTCAGGTGGCGGTGAGCGGCGGCAAACTGCTGGAATTCTTCTTCGTAAAACAGCCTTTTTAACAGACTTTTTTGCCAGGGTGCAGGCCTCGCCTGAGGCCAAAGATCGTCGAGAACGCTATCGAGGCTAAACATGATTACTCCTCCTGCCGTCTTGCGAAGACAGTAGAAGGAGCAGATGTCGGTTGTATTGCAGTTTGGTGAAGATTAGCGGAGGATTTTTTTCTCGGCCAGATCCAGCGCGAAGTAGCTGAAGATCAGATCCGCGCCCGCGCGTTTGATCGCGCCCAGGCTTTCGAGGATCACTTTCTCTTCGTCGATGGCACCGGCCAGCGCGGCGAATTTGATCATCGCGTATTCACCGCTCACCTGGTATGCCCCCAGCGGCAGTTCGGTGCGCTCGCGAATGTCGCGCAGAATATCGAGATAGGCGCCAGCAGGTTTCACCATCAGGCAGTCTGCGCCCTGGGCTTCATCAAGCAGGGATTCACGAATCGCTTCCCGGCGGTTCAGCGGGTTCATCTGGTAGGTCTTACGATCGCCCTTCAGCGCCGTACCCGCTGCTTCACGGAACGGACCGTAGAAGGAGGAGGCAAACTTGGTGGAGTAGGACATGATGGCGGTGTCGGTAAAGCCTGCCGCATCCAGCGCCTGACGGATAGCCTGAACCTGTCCGTCCATCGCCGCAGACGGCGCGATGAAGTCCGCACCCGCAGCGGCAGCCACGACCGCCTGCTTGCCGAGGTTTAGCAGGGTGGCATCGTTGTCCACGCCGTGATCGCACAGCACGCCGCAGTGCCCGTGGGAGGTGTATTCGCAGAAGCAGGTGTCGGACATGACCACCATTTCTGGCACGGTATCTTTGCAGATGCGGGACATGCGGGCCACGAGGCCATCCTCTTTCCATGCATCGCTGCCGGTGGCGTCGGTATGGTGGGAGATGCCGAAGGTCATCACCGAGCGGATCCCCGCGTTGGCAATGCGTTCGATCTCGCGGGCCAGATGCTTCTCAGGAATGCGCATCACGCCCGGCATGGCTTCGATGGCTTTGTAGTCATCAATCTCTTCTTCAACAAAAATCGGCAACACCAGATCGTTTAAGGTCAGTGTTGTCTCTTCAAACATGGCGCGCAGTGCGGGTGACTTACGCAGGCGGCGGGGACGTGCAATTAAATCGGTCATGGTATGCCTGATGTTTGTGGAACAAAGAAGGTTAGTGTACCTCAAAGTGAAGTGAGGTGTTTTACTAAAGTGGGCATTTTGATACCGATTAATGGGGCCTGTCTATGATTGCCAGTGAAATATATATAATTAACTAATCCTGCGGAATGTCGGTTCGAATTATTGATGTTAATTCTATTACGAAGGGAATGTATAAATAAAAATGATCTGTTTATAAAACTTATATTATCTTTGCTTGTTTAGTTTATTTTGACTTTTTCTTTATAGTATTTATATTTAGCGCTCTTTTTCTCTCGTTTTACATCTGCTGATTGTCTGGATACGGACTTAAATGAATCATTCATTGAACCTTTTCTGAATGAAACTGCATAATTCACTCCGCAATTAAACATTGCTAATTGATTTACGGACAAACATGCTTACGTCCCTGAGGAGGGATGACCCAATGCAAACATGGAAAAAGAAACTGGTTGTATCTCAACTTGCATTAGCTTGTACGCTGGCTATCGCTTCTCAGGCTAATGCGAAAGATATTTCCGGTACGACATATAATACTTTTGGATATGATAATACCGCATCTACGCCGTGGTATTATGGCTACGCAGATTGGGATTACTCGGATGCCACCCATGATGGTGACATTTATCCGGTCATCAATAAATCAACCGTAAACGGTGTTATTTCGACTTATTATCTGGATGATGGGGTCAATGGCCGTGCGAACGCGTTGAGTATTTCTAATAGCACCATTAACGGCATGATCACGTCAGAGTGTATGACCACGACGTGTGCAGATGGCGTGGATACTGACGGCACCAGTCATACCCAGTACGATCGTTTTAGCCTGACCGTTGATAACTCCACCATCAACGATGCCTACGAGCATTACGCGTATGATGTCGTCAATGGCGAGAATACTGAAACGCATTATCTGGACACCTATGGTCTGGGTAACGCAATTACCCTGGACGTTGAATCTGATATCGTTATTCAGAACAACTCCCACGTCGCGGGTATCACGCTGACGCAGGGTTATCAGGAACTGGATAACACACCATACGACGGCGTTGAAGGCGTTGCTAACAGCAGCAATGTCTTTACCGATACGCTGGTGGTGAAAGACTCCGTGCTGACCTCTGGTGCGTACAGCGATCTGGGCACCAACGGGTTCTACGGTCAAACGGCGAAGCCGAGCGACTACGGTGAAACCAACGCCTCGGCTGCGGATGATGCGGCGTTGATCGTTGCGGCCGGCGCGTCTGATAACGCCATGCAGACCACCGCTACCTTCGATCACTCTACCGTAACGGGTGACATTCTTTTCTCCAGCACCTTTGATAACAACTTCTACGAGAATGGCGATCCGGCAACGGATACCACTGAAGATGGTGTCTATAACCCAACCACCAACGGCTGGGACGGTACCGATACACTGGATGTTACGCTGACTAACGGCAGTAAGTGGGTCGGTGCAGCGCAGTCCAGCGTTGAAGCTATCGGCACTGCGCAGATGTATGGCCAGGGCTACAGCAACGTTGACTGGCACGCTCTGTCCCCGAACAGCATCTGGCCTGATTCTACCTTCGACAGCAACGGTCACGTTGCCGGTGAAGAGGTGTACCAAAGCGGCCTGTTCAATGTGGCGCTGGATAACGGTTCCGAGTGGGATACCCGCAAGGTCTCCAACATTGATGCGCTGACGGTGAACAACCAGTCTCAGGTCAATGTTGAAAACTCCGGCCTGCTGGCGGATTCAATCACCCTGACCAATGCTTCAACCATGAATATTGGCGACAGCGGAGCCGTGGCAACCGACAGCCTGTATCTGGACAGCTATAGCCGTGCGGCACTGACTGAAGAGACAGCAGAGCTGTATGCCAACACCATTACCGTAGACAACGGTGCCGAGCTGGCGCTGGGTCTGGGTCAGGTTGATACGCACAATATGGTACTGACCGATGGCGGCGTGCTCAACGTTGCCAGCCGCGATTATGTGCTGAACAGTGATCTGAACAACGCACGCTATATCACCAACGATCGCTACAACGAGGAGTATGACTACGGTGTTGTCGCGCTGAACTCCGACGGCCATCTGGCGGTGAACGGTGACGTTGCCGGTAACTACAAGGTGCGCATCGACGATGCAACCGGCGCTGGTTCAGTTGCCGACTACAAAAACAAAGAGATCCTTCGCGTCTACGACAATAACGCAGATACCGCAGCCAGCTTTACTGCTGCAAACAAAGCTGATTTAGGTGCTTACACCTATCAGGCGCAGCAGGAGGGTGACACCGTTGTTCTTCAGCAGAAAGAGCTGACTGACTACGCCAACATGGCGCTGAGCATTCCTTCTGCCAATACCAATATCTGGAATCTCCAGCAGGATACCGTGGGTACGCGTCTGACCAACAGCCGTCATGGCCTGGCAGACAACGGCGGAGCGTGGGTGAGCTATTTCGGCGGCAATTTTGACGCGGATAACGGCACCGTCAGCTACGATCAGGACGTAAGCGGCATTATGGTCGGTCTGGACACGCAGATTGACGGTAATAATGCGAAGTGGATCGTCGGTGGTGCAGCTGGTTTTGCGAAAGGCGATATCAGCGATCGTACGGGTCAGGTCGATCAGGACAGCCAGACTGTGATGATCTACGCGTCTGCGACGTTTGCGAACAACGTCTTCCTCGACAGCTCACTGAACTACACCCGCTTTAACAATGACCTCTCTGCAACCATGAGCAACGGTCAGTATGTTGACGGTGATACAAGCTCTGACGCTGTCGGCTTCGGGATGAAGCTGGGCTATGACTGGAAACCAAACCTCTCAGGCTATATCACCCCTTATGCGGCGATTTCCGGCCTGTTCCAGTCAGGCGACGACTACCAGCTGAGCAACGACATGCGTATCGATGGTCAGTCTTACGACAGCATGCGTTATGAACTTGGCCTGGATGCGGGTTATACCTTCAACTACGGCGGCGAACAGGCTCTGACCCCGTACTTCAAGCTGGCTTACGTCTATGACGATGCTGACAATAATGCTGATATCAACTCTGACAGCATTGATAACGGCGTCGAAGGCTCTGCGGTTCGCGTTGGGCTGGGCACCCAGTTCAGCTTCACCAAAAACTTCAGTGCTTACACCGATGCGACTTATCTGGGCGGCGGCGACGTTGACCAGAACTGGGGAGCAAACCTGGGTGTGAAATATACCTGGTAAATAGAAATCGCGGGGGATATTTTCCCCCGCTTTTTTATATGGTTTAAAAATAATAAAGAACCGACAGATACAGATGCTTTGAGGTATGCATGAACGTTAATGCGAAACCACTTTCTGAATTAAGCCGGCTCGCAAAATGTCTGGAAGTCGCCGGTACCCCCTTTAAGATCGAACCACAGCAATTAATAACAACCGGCAATAATGATGATGAGCCATTTACTTTTGTAATACAGTCTGGTCTTACCGCTATCCATCGTAAATCTGATGAACTTCTGATGGGCATTGCGCAGGCACCTTTTATCTATGGTTTGAATGCATGGATAAATGATAGTTATCTGGAATATTCCATGATGACACACACAACCTGTTCTGGGTTTTATTTACCGGCCTCTGCCACGCGTCAACTTATTCAGCAAAATCATCTCTGGCAGGATGCTTTCTGCTGGGTGTCATGGATTAACCATATTCTGGGCAAGCGTGACCTGCAGCTGGTGGGAAATAACTCTTATAGTCAGATCCGGGCGATGTTGATCAATATGGCCGAGTGGGATGACTCGCTGCGCTCAAAAATTGGCGTTATGAATCATATTCAGCGTAGCACACGTATTTCACGTTCGGTCGTTGCAGAAGTCCTGGCTGCGCTGCGTCAGGGGAACTACATCAATATGAGCCGGGGCAAGCTGGTCAGCATCAACCGCTTGCCCACGGAATATTAAGATCAGTTAGACGCAGTAAGCACCTGGGCTTTATTGGCGCTCAGTTCTGCCACCAGGTTATTGATGCCGTCACTCATATTAACGAAGCGCGTGTTCGGAGAACGGGTGACCACCACAAACGCGCCCACGTTGGACTGCGGAATCATTGCCATGTAGGTAATGAATCCGCCGCCGCCGCCGGTTTTCTGAATGATGCCCGGACGGCCATTTTTCGGCGCCATATAGACCCAGCCCATGCCGAGCGCATCGGCTTTACCCGGCACGTCCATCCCGATGACGCGATGCAGCTGAGTACGCTGATAGATAAGGGTCTGCATACGATCGGCCTGGCTGCTGCGGGAGTAAAAATCCGAAGAAAGGAACTGCTGCATCCAGCGCATCATGTCGCCAGGGGTGGAATAGACCCCGCCGCTGCCCACGGCCGCCAGCGTGTTGTTACAGGGGCTTGCGCCTTTCTCTGCCACCATCAGGCGTTTGCACTGGTCCGGGGAAGGGGTAAAGGTGGTGTCTTTCATGCCCAGCGGACGCGTGATCTGCTCTTCAAAAAGCTGCGGGTAAGGTTTGCCCGCCGCCGTTGAAAGCGCATCCGCCAGCAGATCGAACGCCAGGTTCGAGTAAGAGGCCTGCGAGCCCGGGGCGGATTTCAGCGTGGCGGTGCTCAGGTAGTTCCAGCGCTGTTGGCGCGTTGGCCAGACAAAAACGTCGCGGTGCGCCGCGCCGCCCGGCTGCTCGCGCGGCAGAGCGCTGGTGTGCGTCGCGAGGTTCACCAGGCGAATTGGCGTGCCCTGATACGTCGGCACGCGGGCACCCGGCGGGGCGTATTTGCTGAGCGGATCGTCGAGCTTTACCACGCCCTGGTCGAGCAACTTCACCAGCATTTCGCTGGTCATCAGCTTGGTTAAGGACGCGACGCGCACAACGGAATCCAGCTGCGGACGAACGTTATTACCTGGACGCGTTTCACCAAAGCTGCGGAAAACGCGCTGGTTGCCGTCGATGACCACCATTGCCATCCCTGTCGCGCCGCTGCCGTAATAGATAAGGTTCGCGTAGCGATCGGCAATATCGGAAGCCAAAACGGGCGCCGTCAGCGGCTGGGCTGCCTGGGCGGTGGAGAAGCTCACCGCACACAGCGCGGCAAAAGAGAGCAGACAACGTTTCAACGAAAAGCATCCATGAAGTGAATGAGGAAAGTAATGGGTATTTATACTACTAATCGGCACCGTGCAATGCCCCGAATAGCATAACCATAGCGAGAAAAACGTAACCATGGGTAAATATGAAGAATTTCCCTGCGAGCGCTCTCCCATTTTGTGACATCGGGCTTATGATAGGCACCAGTGTTACTCAATCTTGCGGAGAACGGTATGTCTGAAAAGCGTGTGGTAATGGTGGTTGATATGCAGAACGGGGTGTTTGAAACCCCGCGTCATCAGCGCGAGACGTGTGTCTCTCTGATCAACCAGCTTACGCAGGCTGCCGACACGGTGATTTTTATTCAGCATGCCGAGGCCGGGGGGCTGGAAGAGGGAAGTGACGGGTTTGCGTTGCTGCCTGAACTCCATCAACCTGCCGGCGCGCTGTACGTGACCAAAACCGCCTGCGATGCCTTCTATAACACCGGGCTTGAGGCGCTGTTACGCGAGCAGGGCATTCGCGAGTTTGTCATCTGCGGCTGTGCCACCGATTACTGCGTTGACGCCACGGTCAAGAATGGCGTCAGCCGGGGTTACCACATTACCGTGGCGGAAGATGCCCATACCACCGCCAACCGCCCGGCTGCTGAAGCACAGATCCTGATTCACCACCACAACGACGTCTGGCGAAACTTCATTGCGCCGGCGAACCCTGTCGCGGTGAAACGCACCGAAACAATTCTCGAAAACTGGAAAGCGAACTAATAATCAACCCACGGGTCTGACCTTTTTGCCCGAGCCGGGGTCCGGCTCGGGCAAGGTATTCGTGTGGTAATGTGTTGAGCACAGCAACAACCATAACAACAAGAAGGAAGTATCATGTTTAAGTCTTTTTTCCCAAAGCCGGGGCCTTTTTTCCTGTCGGCATTTATTTGGGCACTGATCGCAGTCGTGTTCTGGCTGGCGGGCGGCGGTGCATGGCTGACACGCATCGTGGGGGCGACAGGCGAGGTGCCGATTAGCGCGGCGCGCTTCTGGTCGTTCAGCTATCTGCTGTTTTATGCCTATTACGCGCTGTGCGTCGGGCTGTTTGCGCTGTTCTGGTTTAATTATTCCCCTCATCGCTGGCAGACGTGGTCCATTCTCGGAACGTCGCTGATTATTTTTGTCACCTGGTTTCTGGTCGAAGTGAGCGTAGCCATTAACGCGTGGTATGCCCCGTTCTACGATCTCATCCAGAAAGCGCTGAGCGCCCCTAACAGGGTGCCAATTGGCGAGCTTTATAATCAGTTAAAAATTTTTATGGGCATTGCCATGATCGCTGTCACCGTGGCGGTGCTGAATAATTTCTTCGTCAGCCATTACGTCTTCCGCTGGCGTACGGCGATGAACGAATTCTACATGACCCACTGGGAGCGTCTGCGCCATATTGAAGGTGCTGCTCAGCGTGTTCAGGAAGACACCATGCGTTTTGCGTCAACGCTTGAGGATATGGGCGTCAGCCTGCTTAATGCCATCCTGAAACTGTTTGCGTTCTTACCGATTCTGGTCGCGCTTTCTCCCCATATTTCAGCATTGCCGATTGTCGGACATTTACCGTACGGCCTGCTCATCCCGGCGCTGATTTGGTCGCTTATGGGCACAGGCCTGCTTGCCGTCGTCGGGATTAAGCTGCCGGGCTTAGAGTTTAAGAATCAGCGTGTGGAAGCGGCCTATCGTAAAGAGCTGGTCTACGGAGAGGACGACCCAACGCGCGCTGCGCCCCCGACGATAAAAGAGCTGTTCCGCAACGTCCGTTTCAACTATTTCCGGCTCTATTTCCACTACATGTATTTCAATATTGCCCGTATTTTCTATCTGCAGGTCGATACTGTTTTTGGACTATTCCTGTTGTTCCCGTCTATTGTTGCGGGAACAATCACGCTGGGCTTACTGACCCAGATTACCAACGTGTTCGATCAGGTCAGAAACTCGTTCCAGTATCTGATCAACTCCTGGACCACGCTGGTGGAGCTGATGTCCATCTACAAACGTCTGCGCAGCTTTGAACATGAACTGGACGATCGGGACCTGCAGGAAGTCACCAACACATTTAGCTAATACAGGGAGTTGCTATGTCTTTTGCCGTACCGCGTGCGTTACCGCTGTCCTTGCTGGCTGCCCTCGTTCTGGCGGGCTGTGCCGAAAAAGGGGCTGCTCCGCTTAAAAAGGGCGAGAAGCCCGTGGATGTCGCAAGCGTTGTACGGCAAAAAATGCCCGCCAGCGTGAAGGATCGCAATGCGTGGGCGGATGCGCTGGCAAAAACCTTTGAAAGCCAGAAGATTGCCCCAACCGAGGAGAATATCTGCTCGGTGCTGGCGGTGGCGCAGCAGGAGTCGATGTACCAGTCAGACCCGGTGGTGCCGGGTCTCAACAAAATTGCCTGGAAAGAGATCGACCGCCGCGCGGAATCGATGCATATCCCGGTGTTCCTCGTGCATACCGCGCTGAAAATCACCTCGCCAAACGGCAAAAGCTACAGCGAGCGGCTGGACACGGTGAAAACCGAAAAACAGCTCAGCGCCATCTTTGATGATTTCATTAACATGGTGCCGATGGGGCAGAAACTGTTTGGCTCACTGAACCCGGTTCACACCGGCGGCCCGATGCAGGTGAGCATTGCGTTTGCCGAGAAGCATACCGACGGCTACCCGTGGGAAATTGACGGTACGGTGCGTCAGGAGGTCTTCTCCCTGCGCGGCGGGCTGTGGTTCGGCACGTATCATCTGCTGAACTATCCGGCGAACTACAGCGAGCCCTTGTACCGCTTTGCAGACTTTAACGCGGGCTGGTATGCCAGCCGTAACGCGGCGTTTCAGAGCGCGGTTAGCCGCGCAAGCGGCGTCAAGCTGGCGCTGGACGGCGATCTTATCGCCTACGGCAGCAGCGAGGCGGGAAGCACCGAGCGGGCGATCCGGAAATTATCGACAACGCTTGATATGAGCAACAGCGACATTCGCCGTCAGCTTGAGAAAGGCGACAGCCTGGCATTTGAGAAAACGGAACTCTACAAGAAAGTGTTTGCGCTTGCCGATAAGAAGAGTGGGAAAACGTTGCCGAGGGCAATTCTGCCGGGGATTCAGCTGGAAAGCCCGAAGATCACGCGTAACCTGACCACCGCCTGGTTCGCAAAACGCGTGGACGATCGCCGGGCTCGCTGTATGGGGCTTTAATGGCGACGACGAAAGCGCAGGACGAGCGCGACAACGCCTAAAATCATACACCCCGCGAGGAAGGGAACGAGGCCAAACAGCGTGCTCACGCCAAACCCGATTTCAACCCGCGGGCGTCCGTTATCCTGCACCTGCATCAGGTGTTCATAAACGCCCGGCGCGTGCACCAGCATATTAAGCAGCTGGGAGCCAGCCCAGAAGCAGAACAGGACAAACAGGGCATACGCGATATTACCCGCCGTGGAGGTTTTTGGTTTGCCGCCAAAAATCGGTTTCGACAATGTAAAGTCAGCCATGTTGACCTCCCGAAATATCACTCTGTTTTAATACGCGTCTTACGGGGTGAGTTTGACAGGTCATCGCATTTGTCAATATCAGAATCGTGGTAATTTTCGCTCAGGATTTCTCCTGGATTGTTGATTTCTGCAGCATGTCACAATTTGTTAACTTAAATGAAACTGCACCGCATTTCAGAATTTCCGCATCTGCCACAGACCTGGCGGTGAAACTGTGAGAGGATGTCTTTTTTTCCTGCCGGAGTTGTTATGAAGCTCACGTCCAAACTTCGCCGTGACTGGCACTACTACGCCTTTGCTATCGGGCTGATCTTTATTCTTAACGGCGTCGTGGGGCTGTTGGGATTTGAAGCAAAAGGCTGGCAAACCTATGCCGTGGGCCTGGTGACCTGGGTAATCAGTTTCTGGCTGGCAGGGCTGATAATCCGCCGCCGTCCGGAAGAGACGACAGCGGAGGAGACGGCTAAGGGTGCCGATTAGCCGTTAACGGAACTTTTCAGGGCGCTGTCGGCGGCATGACGCTCCAGCGCCAGCTCGATCAGGCGGGTGATCAGCTCAGAGTAGCCAAGCCCGCTGGCCTGCCACAGTTTTGGATACATGCTGATATTGGTGAAACCCGGCAGCGTGTTGATTTCATTGATCACCACCTCGTTCTCCGGCGTCAGGAACACGTCCACGCGTGCCATGCCGCTGCAGCCGAGCGTCTGATAGGCCTCAATGGCGATCGCCCGGATCTTATCGTTAATGGCCGGATCGATATCCGCAGGAACAACAACCTGGGCGCCTTTATCATCAATATATTTGGTGTCGTACGAGTAGAAGTCGCTGTTTAAGACCACTTCACCGCAGGTGCTGGCCTGTGGGAAATCGTTGCCCAGCACCGCGCACTCAATTTCGCGGCCTTTGATCCCCTGCTCAACCACCACTTTATGGTCGAACTCAAACGCCAGACGGACGGCTTGCGTGAACTCTGTTTCGGTGGTGACTTTGCTGACGCCCACGGAGGAGCCCTGGTTGGCTGGCTTCACAAACAGCGGCAGACCCAGTTCAGCGCTAATTTGCGCGAAGCTGTGCTTGTCGCGGTTGGCCCGGGTGAGCGTCACGAACGGCGCGATATTCAGCCCGGCATCGCGCAGCAGGCGTTTGGTGACGTCTTTGTCCATGCAGGCGGCGGAGCCCAGCACGTCCGAGCCCACGAACGGCAGGTTGGCCATGCGTAACATTCCCTGCAGGGAACCGTCTTCGCCGAGGGTGCCGTGCACGATGGGGAAGACTACGTCGATCTGGGCGAGAGCCTGCGCGTTGCCTGCGTCGATGAGCTGACCCTTCACGACGCCGGGTACGGTGGCGACGCTAATTTCCGAAGGATTAAGGGCGATGTGTGCCGGATCGTGGGCATTCAGCAGATACTGGCTGGCATCGTTAACATGCCACTGGCCCTGTTTATCAATGCCCAACAGCACCACGTCGAAACGGCTTTTATCGATCGCATCGACGATATTTTTAGCCGATTGCAATGACACCTCGTGCTCCGCTGATTTTCCCCCAAAGACAATACCTACGCGCTGCTTTGCCATCTCACTCTCTTCCAGTCTGACGAAAAGCCAATAACATACCACGATGCCCTGCGGGTTTCGCGGCCTTCTGCCATAATGATTTGGGGAACAGTGAGGGGGGAGAGTGAAAGGAAAAACGCTGCTGACCATTTTCATCCTTGGGGCAATCGCAACGGCGGGCTATCGCTGGCTGCCGTCTTACTACAACCCTTTCACGCCGCTGAACCTGGACGACCCGCCTGGCCGCATTACCCAGTATAAGCTGCGGCGCTTAACGCCCGAAGCCTGCGCGAGCCTGTTAGCGCAGGCTAATCAAAAAAAACTGATCCGCACCCAGGCGGTCGCTGACAGCGGCGGGGAATGCCCGCTGAACAACGTCGTGCGCGTGCGTGACTTTGGCCCAGTGAGCCTGAACGGCAGTTTTCTTGCCAGCTGTCCGCTGGCGCTCAGCTCAGCCCTGTTTGTCAGCCAGCAGGCCCGGCCCCTGACTAAACGCTTTACCGGCAGTGAACTGACGCGCATTGAGCACCTCGGCAGCTTTGCCTGCCGCAATATCTACCACCGGCCCGATGCGCGGCGCAGCGAGCACGCCACGGCAGAGGCGCTGGATATCGCCGCTTTTCGGCTGGCGAACGGAGAGCGCGTTACGGTACTTAACGGCTGGAAATCGGCAAAAACGCAGCCCTGGCTTAAGGCTCTGCTGGCGGCAAGCTGCGGTTACTACGGAAACGGTCTTGGGCCGGAATATAACGCGGCGCACGCCAGCCATTTTCATCTGGGAATGCGCGGCTTTGGTCTCTGCCGCTGAAGCATAATCTTCCGCCAGAAAATGGATGAATTGTGACTTATTTCACAAATATGATGACTGGGAAGATAAAACACCAAAGTCAGCGAGGCCGCATCTCTGGTGCGACGTTAAGGCGCGTAACTTGCTAATCTGACGGCGAATTCGCCTAAAAATGAAGACTATTTCTGTATGGAATCCTGGAAAGTTAATCTCATCTCGGTCTGGTTCGGCTGCTTCTTCACCGGGCTTGCCATCAGCCAGATCCTGCCGTTCCTGCCGCTGTACGTGTCACAGCTGGGGGTCAGCTCCCACGAAGCGCTGTCCATGTGGTCCGGGCTGACGTTCAGCGTCACGTTTCTGGTCTCCGCCATTGTGTCACCGATGTGGGGCAGCCTGGCGGATCGGAAAGGGCGCAAGCTGATGCTGCTGCGCGCCTCCCTCGGGATGGCGATTGCTATTCTGCTCCAGGCCTTCGCCACCAACGTCTGGCAGCTGTTTTTCCTGCGGGCGGTGATGGGGCTGACGTCTGGGTATATTCCCAACGCCATGGCGCTGGTTGCCTCTCAGGTGCCGCGCGAGCGCAGCGGCTGGGCGCTGAGTACGCTCTCCACCGCCCAGATCAGCGGCGTTATCGGCGGCCCGCTGCTGGGAGGCTTTCTGGCTGACCATGTCGGTCTGCGCGCGGTATTCATCATCACCGCAATCCTGCTGGTGATCAGCTTTCTGGTTACGCTCTTTCTTATCAAAGAGGGGGGCCGCCCCGTTATCAGTAAATCTGAGCGCCTGAGCGGCAAGGCCGTCTTCGCCTCGCTGCCATACCCGGGACTTGTGATTAGCCTGTTTGTCACCACCATGGTGATCCAGCTCTGCAACGGTTCGGTCGGCCCGATTCTGGCGCTGTTTATCAAGTCGATGGAGCCGGACAGCAACAATATCGCCTTTCTCAGCGGCATGATTGCTGCCGTGCCGGGCGTCTCCGCGCTGATCTCTGCCCCGCGTCTGGGAAAACTGGGCGACAGGATCGGCACGGCGCGCATCCTGATGGCGACGCTGATATTTGCGGTGGTGCTCTTTTTCGCCATGTCGTTTGTTACCTCTCCGCTTCAGCTGGGCGTGCTGCGGTTTTTACTCGGCTTTGCGGATGGCGCTATGTTGCCCGCCGTACAGACATTGCTGGTCAAATATTCCAGCGACCAGGTCACGGGGCGTATTTTTGGCTATAACCAGTCGTTTATGTATTTAGGCAACGTCGCCGGTCCGCTTATTGGTGCGTCCGTTTCTGCAATGGCGGGTTTTCGCTGGGTATTTGCCGCGACGGCGATTGTCGTTTTAATCAATATTATCCAGCTGGCTATTGCCCTGCGTCGCCGCAGACAAATAGCGGAAGCGAAATCAGCGAAATAACCTTTTCGCAGATGTATTATATATTCTTATGGTAGCCGCATTTTTATATAACAAAATGCGGCGTTTTTTTATAGAAAAACGTTTCGCTGAGAAGAACGCTGCGCTAATTTGGCGGCAATGTCACTTTTGCATAAGATACTACTTTTCTCCGCTTTGCATATTTCATTCCTGGTGTTAATTTCAGAGAAAATCCCATAAGGAAATAGCACGATGAAAAATCTCATTGCTGAGTTGCTGGTTAAGCTTGCACAAAAGGAAGAGGAGTCGAAAGAGCTGGTCGCCCAGGTCGAAGCGCTGGAAATAGTTGTCACCGCGCTGCTGCGGCAGATGGCAACATCGGATCAGCAGGCGTTAATTGAAAGCATTGAAGGCGCGCTGGATAAGGCGCGGCCCGATACGCAGGTTCCGCCAGAAGATGCCGAGTTGCTGCAGCAATACGTAAAGAAGCTGTTGAGGCATCCGCGCAGTTAAGCCGTTACTGACATGTCATAGGATTGTCATGCAGGATGCCTGGAGTCGCTCTGTTTTATTTTTGTATTTGTACATGAAGAAAATAAATTGAAACAGAGCGCGCTTTTTAGCGCGTTACATTCCCTGTTAATTACCCCTGCCATTGATGCTGATACCGTCAATTCATGCGCGCTGGAACTGAAATGATAAATTCCCGGCGGAAATCACATCTGCCGGGTGGTTTTTTTCCGGTCACGAACCAGACTTACAGGGAACGTTCACAAAAGGATGGTGCAATGAAAACAACATTACTGGTTACTCTGCTCTCCGGCCTGTTCCTGATCTCCTCGGCGAACGCGGAAGAAAAAACATTAACGCCGCAACAGCAACGCATGACCACCTGTAATCAACAGGCGACGTCCCAGAGTCTGAAGGGGGATGCACGTAAAACCTACATGAGCGACTGCCTGAAAAACGGCGCCGCGAAACCCGGCGAAAAAAGCCTGACGCCGCAGCAGCAAAAAATGCGCGAGTGTAATGCGAAAGCAACCGAACAGTCCCTCAAGGGCGACGATCGCAGCAAGTTCATGAGTGCCTGCCTGAAGAAAAAAGTGTAGTTCTAACGGGTGAGCGGCTCCGGCGGCTCACCCGAAATTTCATACTTTCCCCGCAGACCCCCTCTCTATAATTTGGGAAAATGTTTCAGAATATTCCCAAAAATGATGAATGATGACATTTATTACTACAAAAAGCGCATTCGGGAAGAGTGGAGTTTAACCCTTTCTCAGGATGACCCTCACCGTACCGGCATCCAGTTTGCCAGGCGAGCCCGGCTGGCGCGCGTTGTCGGGCTGGCGGCGATGTTTTTCCCGGTGGCGGAAATTCTGGTCAGCCATTTTTTACCCGGCGGCTGGTGGTTATTGCTGGTGGGGTGGGCATTCATCTGGCCGCACTTTGCCTGGCAGTTATCCTGCCGCGCCGCTTCACCTCATCAGCAGGAAATTTTTAACCTCAAGATGGATGCCGTTATCGCCGGGGTCTGGATCGGCGTGATGGGGATGTATGTATTACCCACTGCGGCGTTGGTGATGATGGTGGGGATGAACATGATGGGCTCTGGCGGCTGCCGCCTTTTTATCGCGGGGATCGTGCTCACCCTGCTTACAGCGCTGCTTACGTTACCGCTTGCTGGCAGAGCGGTGCCCTTTAATCCGGGGGCGCTGGAGTGGGGCTTAACGCTTCCTGTCCTTATGCTTTATCCCATGCTGTTTGCCTGGCTTAGCCATCGAATGGCCGTCAGGCTGGCGGAACATAAGCGGCGGCTGGAAATGATGAGCACCCGTGACGGGATGACCGGAGTCTTTAACCGCCGACATTGGGAAATGCTGCTGCGCAATGAATTTGAGCACTGTCGCCGGAGCCACTGCACCGCCACGATATTGCTGATTGATATCGACCACTTTAAAAACATCAACGATACCTGGGGGCACGACGCAGGCGACAAGGCCATCGTGGCCATTACCCGCCAGCTTCAGATGTCGGTACGGTCAGGCGATGCGATAGGCCGGTTTGGCGGGGATGAGTTCGCAGTGATTATGTCCCAGACGGCCGCTGAAAGCGCCATCGCCGTCATGTCGCGGGTTCACGCGCGGCTGGAAACGCTGTCGTTACCGTGCGCGCCGAAGGAGCCTCTGCGCATCAGCGTGGGCGTGGCCCCCTGGGGGCCGCAGTTTGTACACTATCGGGAATGGTTGAAGGCGGCAGATGTGGCGCTGTATAAGGCGAAAAATGCCGGGCGCGGCCGCACCGAAGTGGCCGCCTGACGCCCGGCCAGACATCAGGATTTACTCAGCTTCTCTGACTTTTCCATGCATTTTGCCATCGCTTCGATAACCGCAGAACGGAACCCGCGTTCTTCCAGCACCCGCACCGCTTCGATGGTGGTACCGGCCGGGGAGCAGACCATATCCTTCAGTTCACCCGGGTGTTTACCGGTCTCCAGTACCATTTTGGCGGAGCCCATCACTGCCTGCGCGGCGAATTTATACGCCTGCGCGCGCGGCATACCGCCAAGCACGGCGGCGTCCGCCATCGCTTCTAAAAACATGAAAACGTACGCGGGGGCTGAACCGCTCACGCCGACCACTGGATGGATCATGGATTCTGCAATCACTTCCGCCTCGCCGAAGCAGCGGAAAATGTTCAGCACGTCCGCCACCTCTTCTGAAGTCACCAGCGCGTTAGGGGTGACGGAGGTCATACCGGCGTTGACCAGTGAGGGGGTATTCGGCATCGCGCGGACGATTTTACGATCGTGGCCCAGCGCGCGCGCCAGCTGATCGAGCGTCACGCCTGCGGCAATCGACACGACCAGCGTCTCTTTATTCAGGCTGGAAGTGATGTCGCTTAACACTTTGATCATGATGTTCGGCTTAACGGCACCAAAGACGATATCGGCAACCTGGGCCACCTCCTGCGCGCTTTCGGCGGCGTTGATCCCGTATTGATCGCGCAACGCGGCGACGTTATCCGGTGACGGGGTATAAACCCAAATCTGACCCGGCAGAACCTGCCCGCTGGCGATCAGGCCGCCCAGGATGGCTTTGCCCATGTTACCGCAGCCGATAAACCCGATTTTCTTGTCCATCATGATTCTCCGTCATTATGCGTTGTTTTCTCTGATTGATAGCTTAACAACGAAATGCAGGCGACAATAGTCGGCAGAGTCATTATGGGGAGACAACATGGCGATTTGGGTTGATGCGGACGCGTGTCCGAATGTGATTAAAGAGATTTTATTCCGCGCCGCCGAGCGCGTTCAGATGCCGCTGACGCTGGTAGCGAACCAGAATATTCGCGTCCCGCCTTCGCGGTTCATTCGCTCCCTCCGCGTGCCGGCCGGGTTCGACGTGGCGGATAATGAAATTGTTCGTCTGTGCAGCGCGGAAGATCTGGTCATCACCGCCGATATTCCGCTGGCGGCGGAAGTGCTGGAGAAAGGGGCGGCGGCGCTCAATCCGCGCGGCGAGCGTTATTCGCCTTCAACCATCCGGGAAAAACTCACTATGCGTGATTTTATGGATACGATGCGGGCCAGCGGCGTGCAGACCGGTGGACCGGACAGCCTGTCCCAGCGCGATCGCCAGCAGTTTGCTGCCGAACTGGATAAATGGCTGCTGGAAGTGAAGCGCCGTACGGCGTAATGATAATTATTGTCAATATATGGTATAGTGTGGCCTCCACAGGGTTGTCATCCCGTACCGCTTTGCAGTAAAGTAATCGACACATCTTCTGCAATTATTTCTTTACACTCTTCAGCCATTCGGCATCAAGGGGAACACCTGGCTATGACCCAACCCATCTTTTTAGTTGGCCCCCGCGGCTGTGGGAAAACCACCGTTGGCGTGGAACTGGCACGCGCATGTCATCGTCAGTTTGTTGATACCGACCACTGGCTGCAGACCGAGGCCGGCAAAACCATCGCAGACATCGTGGAGCAAGAGGGATGGGAAAGCTTTCGCGCCCGCGAAACGGCCGCGCTGAAAGCGGTCACCACGCCGTCAGCCGTCATTGCGACGGGAGGCGGTATTGTTCTGGCCGAATGTAATCGTCACTTTATGCGCGAAAAAGGCATTGTGATCTATCTTTGCGCGCCGGTGGCGGCTCTGGTAGGGCGACTTGAAGCATTTCCTGAAGAGGGACAACGCCCGGCGCTGACGTCACGACCGCTCAGCGAAGAGGTGAGCGAAGTGCTGGCCGAGCGTGATGCCCTCTACCGTGAAGCGGCACACCATGTCGTGGATGCCTCTGCGGCCCCGGAAGATGTGGTAATTCAGATTATTACCGCCCTGCGTCTGGCGTGTGCCAGCTAACCGCCGTCTATACTGATAGCTCAGACATAAAAAAAGGATGAGCTATGCCAACCAGACCTCCCTATCCGCGCGAAGCACGTATTGTTACCGTTGAAAAAGGCAATGGCGACCAGACCGTCACCTGGTACCAGCTGCGTGCCGATCACCCCAAACCGGACTCGCTGATCAGTGAACATGAGACTGAACAGGAAGCGCTGGATGCCAAACGGCGCTACGAAGATCCCGAAAAGTCGTGAATGTTTTCCTAAACGCTCCAATACCGTGCCTGAATCACACTTTTTACTCATCGCAAATGTTAAGCAGGAGTTAATATTTAGTTATTACAGGTAGCTCCGTTATCGGCAGGCGATCTTTACATTTCAGGGCTGAGATCGCCTGCTACGCTTGGTGCTGTTTTGTTGAAAAAACGAACTGTACAGCGTAGAGAGCCTGTACCTGTGTATACGTTTTTGTAGTGATGGAAGGCGAAGAAGATGAAGGCAACGTTGGCGATCCTCACCATTGGTGTGGTCCCTGTAAGCGAAGTGTTACCGCTCTTAACCGAGCATGTATCTGAACAACAGATCACGCATCTCAGCCTGCTGGGTAAGATGAGCCGGGAAGAGGTCATGGAAGACTACGCTGTAGAGGCGGGGGAGGATCCCCTGGCGACGTTATTAAGCGACGGTAAACTGGCGCATGTTTCTCGGCAGAAAATTGAGCGTTCGCTGCAGGCAGTAATAGAAGTACTCGATAATCAGCAATATGACGTTATTTTGCTGATGAGCACCGCCCCCATTAAGGGGCTCATCGCGCGCAATGCGATTTTGCTTGAGCCGATGCGCATTATTCCTCCGCTGGTAGCCTCCATTGTTGACGGCCACCAGGTGGGGGTCATTGTGCCCATCGAGGAGCTTATGGACAATCAGGAAGCAAAGTGGCACGTGCTCGAAAAAACGCCCCTGTATGCGCTGGCAAACCCCTTCTGGGACAGCGAGGCTAAACTCATTGCTGCCGGGAAGGAGCTGCTGGAGAGAGGGGCGGATGTATTGATTCTGGACTGTCTTGGTTTTCACCAGCATCACCGGGATTTACTGCAAAAGGCGCTGGACGTGCCGGTGCTGTTATCCAACGTTCTGATGGCTCGCCTGGCCTCAGAACTTCTGACGTAATGATTTTGCGTGACAGGTGATGAGCATGGCCCCTATAGTGAATTTTTATCTCTGAATATAAGGGCCAGTTCATGCTTCAAAGTAACGAATACTTTTCCGGTAAAGTGAAATCCATCGGTTTTACCAGCAGCAGCACTGGCCGCGCCAGTGTGGGCGTTATGGCTGAAGGGGAATACACCTTTGGCACGGCGGAAGCGGAAGAGATGACGGTGGTCAGCGGCGCGCTGAACGTCTTACTGCCGGGTGAAACGGAATGGAAAGTTTACGCTGCCGGACAAGTTTTCAACGTCCCTGGCCACAGCGAATTTCATTTGCAGGTCGCTGAACCGACCTCTTATCTGTGCCGCTACCTGAAATAATCGTCTTTCCTCTCCCCTTTGGGGAGAGGATCAGGGTGAAGGGAAATTATCTCTGCGCTTCGCCGCCGAGACCTTCCACCAGATTCTGAATTAACGCGGCCAGTTCGCCGGTCATCAGGATAAAGTCCGCGTCAAAGCGCTGGGCGTAATCTTCCCGGTCGATATCTTCGTTTTGATCGCGCAGCTCGTCGCAGAACTTCAGACGCTTCACGGAACCGTCGTCGCACATCACGAACTGAATGCGCTGCTGCCAGTCGAGCGCCAGTTTGGTGACCACTTTGCCCGCTTCAATGTGTACGGCAATCTCGTCGCTCACCAGATCCTGCTTTTTCGCGCGGATCACGCCGCCATCTTCCAGCAGGGCTTTCAGCTCGGCTTCGTCCAGAATCTGGAAACCTTGCGCCGCGGTACCGCTGCGGACCCACTCGGTCAGGGTCAGCTCAATCGGCGTTTCCAGCGCCAGCGGTACGACCGGTAAAGAGCCGATGCTTTTACGCAGCAGGGCCAGCGTATCTTCCGCTTTTTTGGCGCTGGCGCAGTCCACCATGATCAGCCCGTTAACGGTATCGATCCACATCATCGTCTGGCTGAAGCGGCTGAAGGCGCGCGGCAGCAGAGAGTGCAGCACTTCATCTTTCAGCGAGTCTTTTTCGGTTTTTTTCAGCTTGCGGCCCTGCTCGGCTTCCAGCTTGAAAATTTTTGCTTCAAGCGCCTGCTTTACTACCGGCGTGGGCAGAATTTTCTCTTCTTTGCGGGCACAGACGATGATTTGACCCGTGCTGCTGGCGTGGGTCAGTGCATCGCTTTGTGAACCCATTGGCGGAACCCAACCGGTTTTCGCCATATCCTGGCTACCGCAAGGGGAAAAGCTATAAGCGGCTAACTGTTTTTCCATCTCTTCTGCGCGCAGCGAAACGTCGCGGCTGAGACGGTAAACCATCAAATTTTTGAACCACAGCATGATAATTTCCACGGCCTTGTCGTTAAATCAGCGGGCATGATAACGAATTGTCGCATCGCTTGCATTGCTAATCGGGAAGCGTGCTTCTACTCTGTTGATAATCAAAATAATGAGGAGAGTCTTGTGCGTATTGGGATTGATTTGGGCGGCACCAAAACAGAAGTCATCGCATTAAGCGAGCAGGGGGAACAGCTGTTCCGCCACCGTCTGCCGACGCCGCGCGATGATTATCACCAGACGATCGAGACGATTGCCCGGCTGGTTGATATGGCCGAGCAGGCGACGGGCGAGAGGGGCACGGTCGGGATGGGGATCCCCGGCTCCATTTCGCCTTATACGGGTGTGGTGAAAAACGCCAACTCTACCTGGCTCAACGGTCAGCCGTTTGATAAGGATTTGAGCCAGCGTCTGAACCGGGAAGTGCGTCTGGCGAATGACGCTAACTGCCTGGCGGTCTCAGAGGCCGTTGATGGTGCAGCCGCAGGAGCGCAGACCGTGTTTGCGGTGATTATCGGTACCGGCTGCGGCGCGGGCGTGGCCTTTGGCGGACGCGCCCACATCGGCGGCAACGGCACCGCGGGTGAGTGGGGGCACAACCCGCTGCCGTGGATGGATGAAGACGAGCTTAAATACCGCGCCGAGGTGCCGTGCTACTGCGGCAAGCAGGGCTGTATCGAGACCTTTATCTCCGGCACCAGTTTTGCAACCGACTACCACCGCCTGAGCGGCCAGCCGCTCAAGGGGAACGAGATTATGCGTTTGGTGGAAGAACAGGATCCGGTGGCCGAACTGGCGCTTAGCCGCTACGAAATGCGTCTGGCGAAATCGCTGGCGCACGTAGTGAACATTCTCGATCCGGACGTGATTGTGCTCGGCGGTGGGATGAGCAACGTTGACCGGCTGTACGCCACGGTACCAAATCTGGTGAAACAGTGGGTCTTCGGCGGCGAGTGCGAAACCCCGATCCGCAAAGCCGTCCACGGCGACTCCAGCGGCGTGCGCGGCGCGGCGTGGTTATGGCCGGAGTAAACGCAAAACGGCAACTTGCGTTGCCGTTTTTGATGTTTAGAGGGCCAGGGTGAGGGCACCAGACCGAATCGACCCAACACTCACCCCACCGCAAACTCCCTGTCCAGCCTGCTATACCCCAGTCCGTTGATCTTCTTCACCTTGATCTGCACCGGAATGCGCTCTTTCATCGCCTCGACGTGGCTAATCACCCCGATGGTTTTCCCGGTGGCGTTCAGCGCGTCGAGCGCATCCAGCGCGGTATCCAGCGTTTCACTGTCGAGCGTGCCGAATCCCTCATCCAGGAACAGGGAATCAATCCGCGTTTTGTGACTGACCAGGTCAGAAAGCGCTAACGCCAGCGCAAGGCTCACCAGGAAGCTCTCGCCGCCGGAGAGCGTGCGCGTATCGCGCACCGCATCGGCCTGCCAGGTGTCGACCACTTCCAGCTCCAGCGCCTCGCTGGCCTTACGCTGTAGGAGATAACGGCCGTGCAGGCGGTTAAGCTGCTGGTTTGCGAGCCAGACCAGGTTATCCAGCGTCAGCCCCTGAGCGAACTTGCGGAACTTGTCGCCGGTGCTGGAGCCGATCAGCGCGTTGAGATAGCCCCAGTCGTCGGCCTGGCGCGCGGCCTCTTCAATTTGCAGCATTAACGCCTGCTGATGCTGGCGGTTATCGCTGTCCTGTTTAAGCTGCTGGCGGATCTCGCCCTGATGCGTGGTGTTCTCACGAAGCCGTTGCGCCAGCTGCTGCAGCTGGCTTTGCAGGGTAGACACATCCGCGTCAAGTTCTTCCGGGCGCAGCGCAAGGTGCGCCTGCAGCTGCTGATTAGCCTGGCCGGAAAGGGCCGCGGCCTGCTGTATCTGGTTTTCAAGCGACTGTTTCAGCTGTTCGAGGCGGCGAATAGCATCGTCATCCAGCAGCGCGGCAAGGAAAGCATCCCGATCGGCAAAACAGCTTGCGGAGAGCGCCGCGGTGAACTGCGTCTGCGATTGCTGCAGGCGCTCGCGCTCCAGCGCCTCCTGCTGCTGCAGGGCGGCGAGCTGGCTTTGCAGCGACACGCATTCATTGTGGATGGCGCGCCAGTCATCAGGAATGGCCGGTTCAGCCTCTTCACCGTGTGTTGCCGGAAGCGTGTCGAGCAGCGGCTTCAGCGCGCTCATGCGTTCCTGAAGCACGCCGTGCTGCGTATGCTTCTCCTGCCAGTGGGCAAATTCCGCTTCGCGGGCGTGCAGCCAGTCGGCCTCATTGCCCTCTTCGGGAACGCTAAGCGAGAGCGCGAGAAGGGTATGTTCCAGCGCCTGGCGCGTTGCGGTGCGCTGCTGCTGATACTGGCGTTCCTGCGCTTCCTGCTCGTTCAGCTGGTTTTGCAGGGTCAGACGCTGGCTGAGCTGATAAAGCTGGCGCTCGTAGTGTTCCTGCTCGTTCATCCATGGCGCGATATCCTCCTGAATATTCAAAGCGATATTCAAAGACGCGCACGCCTCCAGCCACGCTTTGGTGAGCGCTTGCTCTTCCTGAGACAAGGCCTGCGCTTCGTCTGTCTCACGCTGGATCTGTTGAGCCAGGGCATTAACCTGTCCCAGTACCAGCAGGCCTTCCTCTTTAAGCGCGGCGACCTCTTTTTCGAGCGCATCACGGCGACCCTGGTTATCCGTCAGCTCAAGCGACCGGTAGGTCTCCACGGCAGGATGCTCGTGGGAGCCGCACAGCGGGCAGGGTTTGCCTGCCTCAAGCCGTGAGCGATAGCTTTCCAGATTTTTAATCGTCGCTTCACGTTCGCAAAGGGCTTTCAGGTCCAGATAGTGCTGGTGTTTCTCTTTGTACTGCTGGCGGCGCAGCGCCAGGGTTTCATTGAGCTTTCTCTGCTCCGCCTGGGCTTTCTGCACGCTTTCACCGTTCTGGCTAAGGCGCTTTTGCAGCGGCTGATAGCGGGCATGCAGCGACGTCAGCTGCTGGCGCAGCGTGCGGGACCGGGACTGCTGCTCCATGGCCGCGCTGACCTCATCCGCCGTCAGCGTCAGCGTATTTTCCGGCATCTCAGCCAGCTTCTGACGTAGCTCAGTCATCCGCGCAGCAAGCGCGACGAGCTGACTTTTGTCACGGTTTAGCTGTGAGAACTGGGCGCGCCAGCCGGCAATTTCCTGGCCCAGCAGGCGATAACGCTCATTCTCCGTCAGCCACTGCGCCAGCGCCGTCAGTTCGGCCTGTAGCCGCTCATGGGTACGCAGGGCGGTATTGCGGATCCGCGCGCGCAGTGCGGTTTTGGTCTGTAAGCGAGTATTTACTTCGTTAATTCGCTGCTGGGTTTGCGTCAGACGTGCGGTTTGCTCCTGCTGATGCTCCCAGAGCGGACGAAGCTGGGCGGCGGGCTGGGCAAGCTGGAGTTTTGCCAGTTCCGGCGCCGCGTTCGCCTGCGCCTGTTGCGCCTGCTGCTGCAGGGCGGCAACGCGCTGCTGCTCCCGTACGAGCTCGTCATGACGCGTAAGCCACTGAAAATCTTTCTGTTGGCTTTGCTGCTGGGCCAGCAGGGTTTTCTCTTCGTCAGTAAGTGCCTGCAAACTTTGCTGCAACTGCTGCTGTTGTTCTTCGCTGAGCAGCACGACACCCGCCGCCTGCGCCTCGCATTTTTCCAGCACGCTGCGGGCGGCTTTGTGTTTCTTAAACACCATCGCGGAAATCTGGCCGTAGATTTCGGTGCCGGTGAGTTCTTCCAGCAGTTCTGCGCGGTCGGCAGGTTTGGCATTCAGGAAGGCGGCAAATTGCCCCTGCGAGAGCAGCATTGAGCGGGTAAAACGGCCGTAGTCCAGCCCGGTGAGCGCCGCGGTTTGCTCCAGTTTATCCGACACCTTATCGGCCAGAATCTTGCCATCCTCGCAGCGGGCCAGCTCCACGCGCGGTGCCTGCAAGTTCCCGTCCGGCTGGTTGCGCGCCCGGTTCTGGCTCCAGAAGGCGCGATAGGCAACGCCTTTCACCTCAAATTCCACTTCCGCCAGGCACTCGGCGGTATCGCGCGTCATCAGATCGTTTTGAGCCTGAGAGACCTTATTCAGGCGCGGGGTTTCGTGGTAGAGCGCCAGGCATATGGCATCGAGCAGGGTGGTTTTACCCGCGCCGGTTGCGCCAGTGATGGCAAACAGACCGTTGCTGGCAAAAGGCTCCGCAGTGAAGTCAATTTTCCACTCGCCCTTGAGGGAGTTGAGATTTTTCAGGCGCAGGCTCAGAATTTTCATGCGTTTTCTTCCTCGTCATTGAGGGCATGCAGAGTATGGCTGAACAGCTCGTTGAGCCTGACGCGCTTCGCATCATCGATCTCTTCCTGCGAAAGTCGGCGCTCGAACACCTCTTCTACGCGCAGTTCGCTAAGCGTTTCGCGCTGGGCGCCGAGCAGAATTTTCTCGCGCTGCTCGCGGCTGCGGCGCACCAGCAGCACCTCAACCGGCAACTCTTCGGTTAGCGCCTGAATTTTCCGCTGCATATCGTGCAGGTAGTCATCGGTGGTGATTTCAATATCCAGCCAGACGGGCGGGTTAAGCTCAGCGCCGCGCCACTGCTCAAGCTGGGCGGTGATGGCAGCCAGAGCGCCCTTCAGCACCGCCAGCGGCTGGGTGACCGGCACTTCCAGCGTCTCGACGGTGCTGAGTTTGCCCTCATCAAAGCTCACCAGATGCACGGATTTGGCTTTTCCGGTTTCATCGAAGCTGAGCGAAATAGGGGAGCCACAGTAGCGGATATGCTCACAGCCGCCGATGACCTGGGCGCGGTGAATGTGCCCGAGCGCGATGTAGTCCGCGGGCGGGAAGTTTTGCGCCGGAAAGGCGTCCAGCGTACCGATATAGATCTCGCGGACTGCGTCACTTTTGCTGGCCCCGACGGTGGTGAGGTGCCCGGTGGCAATGACCGGAATGGCCTGTTCACCGCGCAGGGCACAGGCTTCCGCGTGCTGCTGGTGATAGTAGTCGGTGATGGCCTGCAATAAATGCTGCTGCTTTTCCGCGCCCGACAGTCCCGCCTGGCTTTGCACGATGTCGCGCGGACGTAAAAAGGGAATCGGGCACAGTACCGCGCCCGGCGACCCGTCGCGTTTTTTCAGGATCTGCGGCGCGTGCCCGGCGCTGGCGACCACGGTGGTATTGAGAAACGCCAGGATGTCGCGGGATTCATTGAGCGTGGCGACGGAGTCATGGTTACCGGCGACAATCACCAGATGACAGCCGGTCTGCTGCAGGTTCACCACGAAGCGGTTATACAGTTCACGCGCATAGCTCGGCGGCGAACCGGTATCAAAGATGTCACCCGCCACAATAATGGCATCCACCTCGTGCGCCTGGCCCGTTTCCAGAAGCCAGTTCAGGAACGCTTCATGTTCAGCCGCACGGCTTTTGCTGTAAAAATTTTGACCCAGATGCCAGTCCGAGGTGTGAAGTATGCGCATAGGAGATCCGTGGCGAAAAACGATGCGGGCGATTATAAACTGTCAGGGAGAGAAAATAACCGCTGTAATAAAACAACAGTTTGCCATTTATAGTGGTACTGTTTTTCATAAATCTGTCATAAATCTGACGCATAATGGCGCCGCATTACAAACTTGTAACTTAAATAAGATAAGACAGGGCAAAGTATGGCGAGACGTATTCTGGTCGTAGAAGATGAAGCTCCAATTCGTGAAATGGTGTGCTTCGTGCTCGAACAAAATGGCTTCCAGCCGGTTGAAGCGGAAGATTATGACAGCGCGGTGAACCAGCTGAATGAACCCTGGCCCGATCTGATTCTGCTTGACTGGATGTTGCCCGGCGGCTCCGGACTGCAGTTTATCAAACATCTGAAGCGTGAAGCGCTGACCCGCGACATCCCGGTGGTGATGCTCACGGCGCGCGGAGAGGAAGAGGACCGCGTGCGCGGTCTGGAGACCGGCGCGGACGATTACATTACCAAGCCTTTCTCCCCGAAAGAGCTGGTTGCCCGCATTAAGGCCGTCATGCGCCGTATTTCCCCGATGGCGGTGGAAGAGGTGATCGAGATGCAGGGCCTCAGCCTTGACCCAACGTCACACCGCGTGATGACCGGCGAAAATCCCCTCGACATGGGGCCTACCGAATTTAAACTCCTGCACTTTTTTATGACCCATCCGGAACGCGTTTACAGCCGCGAGCAGTTGCTGAATAACGTCTGGGGAACTAACGTGTATGTCGAAGACCGGACGGTTGACGTACATATTCGTCGCCTGCGAAAAGCGCTGGAACTGAGCGGCCACGATCGCATGGTACAGACGGTCCGCGGTACGGGTTATCGTTTCTCGACCCGTTTCTGAATAATGACAGGAGTGTGACGCGTGCTGGAACGTCTGTCATGGAAAAGGCTCGTCTTTGAACTGATCTTATGCTGTATTCCGGCCCTTCTTCTGGGGGCTTTACTTGGGCATCTGCCGTGGTTTCTGCTGGCGGCGGTCACCGGGCTGTTAGCCTGGCATTTCTGGAACCTGCTGCGTCTCTCCTGGTGGCTATGGGTGGACCGCAGTATGACCCCGCCGCCGGGAAGCGGTAGCTGGGAGCCGCTGCTGTACGGCCTGCACCAGATGCAGATGCGTAATAAAAAGCGTCGCCGCGAGCTGGGAAGCCTTATCAAACGTTTTCGCAGCGGCGCAGAGTCGCTGCCGGATGCGGTGATCCTGACGACAGAAGAAGGAACTATTTTCTGGTGTAACGGGCTTGCGCAACAGCTGCTGGGCCTGCGCTGGCCGGACGACAATGGTCAGAACATCCTCAACCTTCTGCGTTATCCCGAGTTTACGCAGTATCTGAAAAAGCGTGATTTCACCCGTCCCCACAATCTGAAGCTGAATAACGGTCGCCATCTGGAAATCCGCGTGATGCCCTACAGCGATCGTCAGTGGCTGATGGTGGCGCGCGACGTGACTCAGATGCACCAGCTGGAAGGGGCGCGTCGTAACTTTTTCGCCAACGTCAGCCATGAGCTGCGAACCCCGTTGACCGTGCTGCAGGGCTACCTGGAGATGATGCAGGAGCAAACCCTGGAAGGCGCGCCGCGTGAAAAAGCGCTGCATACGATGCGCGAGCAAACGCACCGTATGGAAGGGCTGGTGAAGCAGCTGCTGACGCTGTCAAAGATTGAAGCGGCGCCTTCTCTTGCGCTGAATGACACCATTGATGTGCCAATGATGCTGCGCGTCGTCGAGCGTGAAGCGCAGACGTTAAGCCATAAAAAACATCAGCTGACCTTTGACGTCGACAACACGCTGAAGGTGCTGGGCAGCGAGGATGAACTGCGTAGCGCTATCTCCAACCTGGTGTACAACGCGGTAAACCATACGCCGGAAGGAACGGATATCGTGGTGCGCTGGCAGCATACGCCGGCAGGCGCCGAGTTTAGCGTTGAGGATAACGGGCCGGGGATCGCCCCGGAGCATATTCCGCGCCTGACCGAGCGCTTCTACCGGGTGGATAAAGCGCGATCGCGGCAGACGGGGGGGAGCGGCCTGGGGCTGGCGATTGTGAAACACGCGGTGAATCACCATGAAAGCCGTCTTGATATCCAGAGTACCCTGGGTAAGGGAACCCGCTTTAGTTTCGTTATCCCGGAACGATTAATTGCCAAAAAGAGCGCCTGACGGCAGGCGTGTCATTTTACCTTTCCACGGGTCAGCCATCGCTGGCCCGTTTGCTTTGCAGTCAAGCGAAACGCGTGTGAATTTTATACGGTTGGCTGTTTTTTGTTCGCATGATTAGCCATTGGTTTTTCCTATAATTAGCGCATTGTTCTGGTGTGCGTTTTCATACTGGCATATTGTTCTGGTTTTGCGATCCCTCCTTGCCTTTAAACGTTATAAGCGTTTAAATTGCCCCCCAGATACTGTCAGACCGACTGTATTTGCGTGGTAAATCGAAAAACTATTCTTCTCCACGCCAGGACGGGAGCATTTCCCGCTGAAATTGAGCAATTTTTCGGCTGTATCGTCCCGTCAGGGAAATCGAAAAATCTCAACGTTTTCAACACCACATCCACAGGCAGTAAGGTTTTATGACCCATCACTTAAAATCGCGTGACATTATCGCGCTGGGCTTTATGACATTTGCGCTGTTCGTTGGCGCAGGCAACATCATTTTCCCTCCAATGGTTGGCTTACAGGCGGGTGAACACGTCTGGACCGCCGCGTTCGGTTTCCTGATTACTGCCGTGGGCCTGCCGGTACTGACCGTTATCGCACTGGCGAAAGTCGGTGGCGGCGTGGATAGCCTTAGCACCCCGATTGGCAAAGTGGCTGGCGTTCTGCTGGCTACCGTCTGCTATCTGGCCGTTGGTCCGCTGTTTGCCACTCCGCGTACCGCGACCGTTTCCTTCGAAGTGGGCATCGCCCCGCTGACCGGCGACGGCGCGATGCCGCTGTTCATCTACAGCCTGATTTATTTCGCCATCGTGATTCTGGTTTCCCTCTATCCGGGCAAGCTGCTGGACACGGTAGGTAACTTCCTGGCGCCGCTGAAAATTGTAGCGCTGATCGTGCTGGCCGTGGCGGCCATCATCTGGCCAGCCGGCCCGATTAGCGACGCGATGGATGCCTATAAAAACGCCGCGTTCTCTAACGGCTTTGTGAACGGCTACCTGACGATGGATACGCTGGGCGCGATGGTGTTTGGTATCGTTATCGTTAACGCCGCGCGTTCCCGCGGCGTGACCGAAGCGCGTTTGCTGACCCGTTATACCATCTGGGCTGGCCTGATGGCCGGTGTGGGCCTGACGCTGCTGTATCTGGCGCTGTTCCGCCTGGGCTCTGACAGCGCGATGCTGGTTGATCAGAACGCGAACGGTGCGGCTATCCTGCACGCTTACGTTCAGCATACCTTCGGTGGGGCGGGCAGCATGCTGCTGGCGGCGCTGATCTTCCTGGCGTGTCTGGTAACCGCGGTTGGCCTGACCTGCGCCTGCGCAGAGTTCTTTGCGCAGTATCTGCCGCTCTCTTACCGTACCCTGGTGTTTATTCTCGGTATCTTCTCCATGGCGGTGTCTAACCTCGGTCTGAGCCACCTGATTCAGGTCTCTATTCCGGTGTTGACGGCGATCTATCCGCCGTGCATCGTGCTGGTGGTGCTGAGCTTCACCCGTCCGTGGTGGCATAACTCCTCACGAATTATTGCGCCAGCCATGTTTATCAGCCTGATTTTTGGTATCCTTGACGGGATTAAAGCATCAGCGTTCGCTGAAATTCTGCCAGCCTGGACACAGCGTCTGCCGCTGTCCGAGCAGGGCCTGGCCTGGCTGATGCCTACCGTTGTTGCACTGGTTCTGGCGGTTATCTGGGACCGTGCTGCAGGGCGTCAGGTCACATCGAACGCTCATTAATCAACGGCAACAAAATGTTTAACCACGGGGCTTAAGGCCCCGTGGTTTTTTGTTTTTTCGTGTTGAATGGCAAGATTTAAATGGAAAGCACTAACAAACTTAAACGTGGATTGAGCACGCGCCACATCCGCTTTATGGCGCTGGGCTCTGCTATCGGCACCGGTCTTTTTTATGGCTCGGCAGATGCCATCAAAATGGCCGGTCCAAGCGTTCTGCTGGCCTATATCATCGGCGGTGTGGCGGCGTATATCATCATGCGCGCCCTCGGCGAAATGTCGGTTCACAACCCGTCTGCCAGCTCCTTCTCCCGCTACGCGCAGGAAAACCTCGGCCCGCTGGCCGGGTTTATCACCGGCTGGACCTACTGCTTCGAAATTTTGATTGTGGCGATTGCCGACGTAACCGCATTCGGCATCTACATGGGCGTCTGGTTCCCGGCGGTACCGCACTGGATCTGGGTGCTGAGCGTGGTGTTGCTCATTTGCGCCGTCAATCTGATGAGCGTGAAGGTGTTCGGCGAGCTGGAGTTCTGGTTCTCCTTCTTCAAGGTCGCGACCATCATCATCATGATTGTGGCGGGTTTCGGGATCATCATCTGGGGGATTGGCAACGGCGGCCAGCCGACCGGCATCCATAACCTCTGGAGCAACGGCGGCTTCTTCAGCAATGGCTGGCTCGGGATGGTGATGTCGCTACAGATGGTAATGTTCGCCTACGGGGGCATCGAGATTATCGGCATCACCGCCGGGGAAGCGAAAGATCCGGAGAAATCCATTCCGCGCGCCATCAACTCGGTGCCGATGCGTATTCTGGTGTTCTACGTGGGTACGCTGTTCGTGATTATGTCCATCTACCCGTGGAACCAGGTGGGCACTAACGGTAGCCCGTTTGTCCTGACCTTCCAGCATATGGGCATTGCCTTTGCTGCCAGCATTCTGAACTTTGTGGTGCTGACCGCGTCGCTTTCGGCCATCAACAGTGACGTCTTTGGCGTGGGCCGCATGCTGCACGGCATGGCGGAGCAGGGCAGCGCGCCGAAGTTGTTCGCCAAAACTTCACGCCGCGGCACGCCGTGGGTGACGGTGGTGGTGATGACCGTAGCGCTGCTGTTCTCGGTTTACCTGAACTACATCATGCCGGAGAACGTCTTCCTGGTGATTGCGTCCCTGGCGACCTTCGCGACCGTGTGGGTGTGGATCATGATCCTGCTGTCGCAGATTGCCTTCCGCCGCCGTCTGTCGCCGGATGAGGCGAAAGCGCTGAAGTTTAAGGTGCCGGGCGGGGTGGCGACGACCGTGGTCGGGCTGATCTTCCTGGTGTTTATCATTGGCCTGATTGGCTACCATCCGGATACCCGCATTTCCCTGTACGTGGGCTGTGCGTGGATCGTTCTGCTGCTGATCGGCTGGGTGTTTAAGTGCCGCCGTGACCGTCAATTGGCAGAAGCACAGTAATATTTTTATCCCCCCTCCCTCGCGGGAGAGGGGATTTTTGCCTCCTCCCCCGTCCTCCTCCCCCAATAAATCTCGTCATGGTGAGCTATCCTTAACCACCCTGTGGCAAGGTGACGTCAATTTCATCAGAGGGGATTCGTGATGTTAAACGCCTGGCACCTTCCGGTTGCCCCATTTGTTAAGCAAAACAAAGACAACCTTGTGATTACGCTCTGGCTGGCGGGGGAAAATCAGCCGGAACGCGTGACGCTCCGCGCCGAAATTGATAACGAAGAGACCGGGCTGAAAATGCACAAGCTGCGCAGCCAGCCGCAGCCGGGGATTACGGCGTGGCGGGCGAATATCGATTTGCGCACCGGGCAGCCGCGCCGTCGCTATAGCTTTAAGCTTTTATGGAACAACCGCCAGCTGTGGTTTACCCCGCAGGGGTTTAGCCGTTTCCCACCGGCCCGGCTGGAGCAGTTCGCCGTCGATTACCCGGATAACGGCCCGCAGTGGGTTAACGATCAGGTCTTTTATCAGATTTTCCCGGACCGCTTTGCGCGCAGCGAAAAACGCACCGCAGGCCAGGACAAGGTCTATTACCATCATGCCGCGGGTCACGACATCATCCTGAAAAAATGGGATGAACCGGTGACGGCGCAGGCGGGCGGCTCGACGTTCTACGGCGGCGATCTCGACGGCATCAGCGAAAAGCTGCCGTACCTGAAAAAACTCGGCGTGACGGCACTGTACCTCAACCCGGTGTTTAAAGCCCCGAGCGTACACAAATACGATACCGAAGATTATCGCCACGTTGACGCGCAGTTTGGCGGTGACGAGGCGCTGCTGCGCCTGCGTAAGAACACCCAAAAAGAAGGCATGCGCCTCATTCTGGACGGTGTCTTCAACCACAGCGGCGATTCGCACGCGTGGTTTGACCGTCATAACCAGTCGATGGGCGGAGCATGTCATAACCCTGATTCGCCGCAACGTGACTGGTACAGCTTTAACGAGGAGGGGCGCGCGCTGGACTGGCTGGGCTACCCGAGCCTGCCGAAGCTGGATTTCCAGTCGCCGTCACTGGTGAACGAGATTTACGGCGGGGAAGACAGCATCGTGCGTTACTGGCTGAAGGCGCCGTGGAATATGGACGGCTGGCGTCTGGACGTGGTGCATATGCTCGGTGAAGCGGGCGGGGCGCGAAATAACCTTCAGCACGTGGCCGGGATCGCGCGTTCGGCGAAAGCGGCTCAGCCGGAGGCGTTTGTCTTTGGCGAACACTTTGGCGACGCGCGCCAGTGGCTGCAAAACGATGCCGAAGATGCGGCGATGAACTATCGCGGCTTTACCTTCCCGCTGTGGGGATTCCTGGCTAACACCGATATCTCCTACGATCCGAACCATATCGACGCCGAAACCTGCGCCGCGTGGATGGATAACTATCGCGCTGGCCTGTCGCATCAGCAGCAGCTGCGGATGTTTAACCAGCTCGATAGCCACGACACCGCGCGCTTTAAATCCCTGCTCGGCAAGGATGTGGCGCGTCTGCCGCTGGCGGTCACCTGGCTCTTCACCTGGCCGGGCGTACCGTGCATTTACTACGGAGATGAAGTGGGGCTGGACGGCAACAACGATCCGTTCTGCCGCAAAACCTTCCCGTGGGAGGCAGAGAAACAGGATAAGGTGCTGTTCAGCCTGTATCAGCGGCTGGCGAAGCTGCGCAAACAGAGTCTCGCCCTGCGCTACGGCGGCTGTCAGGTGGCGTACGCCCACGATAATGTGGTGGTCTTTGTCCGCGTCTATAATCAGCAGCGCGTGCTGGTGGCGATTAACCGGGGCGAGGCCTGCGAGGTGGTGCTGGATGATTCGCCGCTGCTTAAGGTGGCGACGTGGACGAACAAAGAGGGTAAGGCGACGATACAGGATGGCGTGCTGGCGCTGCCTGCGGTATCCGCGACGGTCTGGCTCGGCAGCTAATGCGCTAAAGTTTCCCCTTTTAAGATGGCGCAAATGCAACGATTTGTGTCAATCTTAACGGATCGTTTACGGTGAAGGTGGAAACATGGACGAGCTATACATCCTTGGCTGTTTATTCCTGGTTTTTGCGCTGCTGGTGGCGCCCGTGCTGGCTGTTATTGGCTTTAATCGCAGCACGGCGGCGCGCCAGGAGATTGCCCGGCTGCGTCAGCGCATTGAGGCACTTGAACAGCGAGGTGTGACAGCGCCAGCGCCGGAGCCGGTGCAGACTGCTGCGCCGGTGGTGGTGACCGCGCCGATGGTTGAGGAGGCTCCCGCGCCTGTCGACCCGTGGCGTGCCGACACTCCCGCCCCCGAGGCAAAACCCGCATCGGCCCCTGAGACAAAATCGCCTTCCGCTTTTGGCGGCATACTGACCTCGCTGGGGCGCTGGTTTATGCAGGGTAATCCCCTGGCGAAGCTTGGCATTCTGCTGCTTTTCCTTGGGCTCTCTTTCCTGCTGCGCTACACCGTTGAACACTCTCTGTTTCCGCTTGAGCTTCGCCTGGCGGCGACGGCGCTGTTTGCCATCGTTCTGCTGGCGGTTGGGTGGCGGCTGCGGCACAAGCAGCCGATCTACGCGCTTATCTTACAGGGCGGGGCGACGGGCATTCTCTACCTGACGGTCTTCGGCGCCTTCCGGCTCTGGCAGATGCTGCCGATGACGCTGGCCTTTGCGCTACTGGTGGTGATTTGCGCCGCGAGCGTTGGGCTGGCCGTGCTGCAGAAAGCGCTGAGCCTTGCCATGCTGGCGAGCCTCGGCGGGTATCTTGCGCCGCTACTACTATCTACCGGGGGTGGCAGCTTTGTGGCGCTGTTTTCCTTCTATCTCCTGCTTTCCATCGGCATTCTCGCCATCAGCATCTGGCAGCACTGGCGCGAGCTCAACCTGCTCGGCCTGCTGTTTACCTTTGGCGTGGGCGGCCTGTGGGGGCTGAATGACTACCGGCCTGAAGACTATTGGATCTGCCAGCTGTTCCTGATTGCCAATACGCTGATATTTGGCGTGCTGAGCGTAGCGCTGTCGCTGCGGGCGCAGGAGAAAGGGAAGCAGATCGTTGACGGCGTGCTGCTGTTTGCCCCGCCGCTGATCGGCTTCGGGATGCAGTACGGCATGACGCAGCACTGGGAATATGGCCCGGCGCTGAGCGCGCTGGGATACGGCGCATTTTATCTCACCCTCGCGTTCCTCGCCCTGCGGCGCTATCCCTCCCTCGGACGACCGCTGGTTCTTGCGGCGCTGGCCATCGGCGGCGGGTTTGCCACGCTCGCCATTCCGCTAGCGCTCTCCGCGCGCTGGACGGCGATGGCCTGGGCGCTGGAAGGGCTGGGTATCCTCTGGCTGGGCATGCAACAGCAGCAGCAGCGCATGAGCTATAGCGGCACGGCGCTGCTGGTGCTGGCGCTCGGCAGCGCGCTGTGGGCGCAAACGAATGGCGTGACGGCGCTGAGTCTGCTGCTGATCTTCTCCATCCTCAGCCTTTGCTGGCTGGCGGCGGCCTGGCTGTGGCGGAACCTCTTTCAGCCGGTTAGCTGGGCGCTGCTGGCAGGCGGGCTGCTGTTCTGGCTGGTGGCGCTCTGGGGCGCGTCGCGGCTGGCGCTGAAACAAGAATTGCCCGTTCTGGCAGGCGTGCTGGCGCTTGCCGCCGTCTCGGTCTGGGGCTGGCGATACGTTGCCGCTCGTCTGGCGTGGCGGGAGCTGGATGCCAGCAAATGGCTGCTGTGGCCGCTGATGCTGATGATGGTGGGCTATCAGCTCTCGCACCAGCAGATGTTTGCCGCCGGCTGGTCAAATCTGGCCTGGGGTATTGCGCTTCCCGCCGCGCTGATGCTGCTGCGGCGCGACGGCGCCCGTTTAGCGCCGCGCATCTCTATGGGGCTGCATCTGGCGCTGTTCTGGATGATATTACTGGCGCTGGCGGCGGAGCTTTACTGGTTTGCCCGCGCGCTGCCGTGGGGCATGGCGGCCTGGGGCAGCGGGCTGGCGATGGCCACAGGCGGCGGGGTGATTATGGCGCTCTCTGCGGCGGTGCGCCGTCGCGGGTGGCCGTTCCGTGAGTGGCCCGCGCTCTACGCGTGCATAGCACCGATCCCCGTGCTCGCGGCGCTGCTGGTATTGCTGGTGGTGACCAATTTCCAGGACGGCGTGGTTTATCGTCAGACCTGGCTGCCGCTGGTGAACCCGCTCGAAGAAGGCGCGGCGTTCGCGCTGCTGGGGCTGGTGGTCTTTTACCGGGCGGTGGATCGCTACTACCCGACACAACTCTCGCAGGCCCGTCCGTGGCCTGCCGTCGCGATTATGGCGTTTGGCTTCTGGTGGCTTAACGGTGCGCTGATGCGCGCCCTGGCCTGGTACGGCGACGTGGCCTGGAATATGGCGTCGCTGTGGGATTCGCGGCTGATCCAGACCTCGTTTGCTCTGTTCTGGATGCTGAGCGCGCTGGTCATCATGGTCCACGCCACCCGTAGGGCTTCCCGTCAGGAGTGGCTTGGCGGTGCCGCGCTGCTGGGCGTGGTGATGGTTAAACTGATGCTGGTGGACAGCGCGGGTGGAGGCGGTCTGTCGCGCGCGGTGGCGTTTATCGGCGTGGCAATACTGGTGCTGATTGTGGGGTATTTCTCGCCGCTACCGCCCAAAACAGGAGATGAAAAATGAAATGGATGAAAGCGGTAGCTTGTACCGCGCTGCTGGCGCTTGCCGGCCCGGCGTTTTGCGACGAGGGACAAACGGAATCGCCCCGGGACTATGCCTTTGGTCGTTCACTCGACACGTCCGAACCTTCCCGGTGGTATCGGGTAACATTGCCGCTTGCCGTCTATGAGCAGAGCACCTCGGCGGATCTGCATGATGTTCGCGTCTTTAACCAGTCGGGCGAGCCGGTTCCCTTTAGCCTGATTGCCGCGACGCGACCGCAGGACCCAGCGCGCTCCACGGCGCTGCGCCTTTTCCCGCTGGATGCCTCGCCGATTGCGGCTGCGTCAGACACGGGTAATAGCGATAAGATCCTGCTCCGTTCCGGAAACGGCGTTGAGATTGTACTGGAAGGGCAAAAAGCTGCCGCGGCCGGGCAACATTACCTGCTAACCCTGCCGGAAAAAGCGTCGGAGGAGGTGGAAATATCCCAACTGCAGCTGCTCTGGAATACCCCTCAGTCGCCGTGGCAGGGAACGGTATCGGTCTATTCCAGCGAAGATCTAAAGCGCTGGTATACCCTGCGCGAGGATATGCCGCTGCTGGACGTGATGAGCGGGCAGGATCGTCTTAAGCTCGATCGGATCGATACCGATATCGTTTTGTCTCCCGATACGAATCGCTATCTCCTGGTGGTGCTGAATGCTCAGAGCCAGGGGGTGACCTTAACCGGCGTTAACGCGATTAGCGCCCCTGCGCGGGCGACACCGGACGCGATCGATCTTGAGGGGGTAGGGGAGCAGCTATCGACAAGCGAAGCGCAGTGGCACTGGGCGCAGCCGCAGCCGCTGAGTGCTATCAGCATTTTACTGAATGGCGACGGCGTCCTTCCCGTGGAGATAGCGTGGCGGAGTACGGAAAAAGACACATGGCACCCCCTGAAAAAAGAGGTGCTTTACCGTCTGGAGGGCAAAACGTCTCCACCGGTTTCGCTTAGCGGAGGCCTGGTGCAGGCGGTGAAAATCACGACGCTGAATGCGCGCCTGCCGGAATACCTGCCGGGCGTCACCGGGTATCGTGACCGCTATGATGTGGTGTTCAACGCGCAGGGAAAAGCGCCATACGTGCTTGCCTGGGGTAATGGCGCTGCAAAGCCTGCCAGCGTGGAGCCTGACATGCTGATCCCAGCCGATCTGCGCAAAACCTATGATATGGAGCACCTGCCGCAGGCCGACATTCTGGATGATGTCGCGTTAGGCGGCGAGGGGCGTCTGACCGCTACTTCTGCGTCCGAGCGGGAGAGCCGGATGAACGCGCTGCTGGTGTGGGGCGTGCTAATTGCGGGCGTAATTCTGCTGGCGGGAATGGCCTGGCGCATCTGGCGAGAGACGCAGCGTAAGGCATAAAAAAAGGCCCGCATAAGCGGGCCTTCTTCGTAAACCGTGCCGATTACAGGCTGGATACGTTCTCAGACAGGTATTTAGCAACGCCGTCTGGGGAAGCAGCCATACCTTCTTTACCTTTTTCCCACTGAGCCGGGCACACTTCGCCGTGCTCTTCGTGGAACTGCAGCGCGTCAACCATGCGCAGCATTTCGTCGATGTTACGACCCAGCGGCAGATCGTTCACAACCTGGTGACGAACGATGCCGTTTGCGTCGATCAGGAAGGAACCGCGCAGCGCAACGCCAGCGTCCGGATGTTCGATACCGTAAGCCTGCTGGATTTCGCGTTTGATGTCCGCAACCATCGCGTATTTCACCGCACCGATGCCGCCTTTGTCGACAGGGGTGTTACGCCATGCGTTGTGTACAAATTCAGAGTCGAAGGAGACGCCAACCACTTCCACGCCACGCTTCTGGAATTCTTCATAACGTTTGTCGAACGCGATCAGCTCAGACGGGCAAACGAAAGTGAAGTCCATTGGCCAGAAGAACAGAACGGTCGCTTTACCGTTGGTGTGCTGTTTGAAGTTGAAGTTTTCAACGATTTCACCGTTGCCCAGAACTGCTGCAGCTGTAAAATCCGGAGCCGGACGAGTTACCAGAACCATATGATTCTCCTGTAGATACTAAGGTTATTTGGAACGCAACGCGAGCCAGTATAGAGAGTGTTCGTTGATAAGACAAAGAGGTGGTGACAATCGTTCCGCCAGCTTTTACCTATCAATGATAGTGCTGTCAGAGCTGCTTGTTTTTCGCCTGCGCCATCATGCGCGGATAGAACTGCCAGAATTGGCTCTCCAGCGCATCGTAATGCTCATCCAGGTCGTACCAGGAGTCGCGCAGCGCATCCAGCCGCGGGCGACGGCTCGCCATACCATTCAAGACATTCTGGATAAAGTCCATCTCGCGATAGCGCTCCAGCCAGCGTTCCGACCATAGGTAGTTATTCAGATTCACAAAGCGCGGCGGCGAATCGGGCAGAATGATCGACACCTGCTGGTGGGCGTAGCGCACAAACGCCGGCAACGGCATCTCCGGCGAGAGCTGTTCCCAGTGGCGAGACAGGAAGTGGTCCCACATCACGTCGAGCGTGATCGGCGCAACGCGGCGCGTTTCAGGGCGAAACCACGCTTTCGCTTCCGTCACCTCGGGCAGATTATCAGTGATGACATCAATGCGGCGGTGCATAAAAATCCCGTCGACAACCTCGGGAGAATACGCTTCAGCGGGGTTGCCGCGCACGAAATCGGCCAGCAAATTGCCGGAAAGGGAGCTGTCAGCGAGGTGTGCGAGATGCAGGTGAGCGAGAAAATTCATGCGTTTTATTTGTCCAGTGGCGGCTAGTTGTTGCAGCAAAAGGGTGTGAGCACTAGACTATGCCGCCTGTTTTTAAGTCACGAGTATACGTCATGCGCGTCGCCGATTTCTCCTTTGAACTACCTGAATCCCTGATTGCTCACTATCCCATGCCTGAGCGCAGCAGCTGTCGCTTACTGTCACTGGATGGGCCAACGGGCGAGCTGACGCACGGTACTTTCACCGATTTGCTCGACAAGCTCAACCCTGGCGATCTGCTGGTCTTTAACAATACCCGCGTGATCCCGGCGCGCCTGTTTGGCCGTAAGGCCAGCGGCGGCAAGATTGAAGTGCTGGTCGAACGTATGCTCGATGATAAACGTATTCTGGCACATATTCGCGCTTCCAAAGCGCCGAAGCCGGGCGCGGAGCTGCTGCTGGGTGATGACGAAAGCATCAAGGCGACCATGACCGCGCGCCACGACGCGCTGTTCGAGGTGGCGTTCGACGACGAGCGCACGGTGCTCGACATCCTGAACGCCATCGGCCATATGCCGCTGCCGCCGTACATTGAGCGCCCGGACGAAGAGGCCGACCGCGAGCTGTACCAGACCGTCTACAGCCAGAAGCCTGGCGCGGTGGCGGCGCCAACCGCAGGTCTGCACTTTGATGAACCGCTGCTGGAAAAGCTGCGCGCGAAGGGCGTTGAGATGGCGTTTGTGACGCTGCACGTCGGCGCGGGCACCTTCCAGCCGGTGCGCGTGGACAGCATTGAAGACCACATCATGCACTCCGAGTATGCCGAAGTGCCGCAGGATGTGGTGGACGCGGTGCTGGCGGCGAAAGCGCGCGGTAGCCGCGTCGTGGCCGTCGGTACGACGTCCGTGCGTTCACTGGAAAGCGCTGCGCAGGCTGCAAAGCGCGATCTTATCGAGCCGTTCTTTGGCGATACGCAGATCTTTATCTACCCGGGCTATCAGTACAAGGTGATTGACGCGCTGGTGACCAACTTCCATCTGCCTGAATCGACGCTGATTATGCTGGTCTCTGCGTTTGCGGGTTATCAGCATACGATGAATGCGTACAAGTCTGCGGTAGAACAAAAATATCGCTTTTTTAGCTACGGGGACGCGATGTTTATCACGTACAATCCGCTGGCTTTGAATGAGCGTGTCGGGGAATAAGTCCGCGGCACCGTATGACAACGTTGGACTGTTTTTCTGACGTCGGAGAAAAAATGAAATTTGAACTCGATACCACCGATGGCCGCGCGCGTCGCGGTCGCCTGGTGTTTGATCGCGGCGTGGTGGAAACCCCCGCGTTTATGCCTGTGGGCACGTACGGCACCGTAAAAGGGATGACGCCGGAAGAAGTTGAAGCCACGGGCGCACAGATTATCCTCGGCAATACCTTCCACCTGTGGCTGCGTCCGGGTCAGGAGATCATGAAGCTCCACGGCGATCTGCACGATTTTATGCAGTGGAAAGGCCCGATCCTGACCGACTCCGGCGGCTTCCAGGTCTTCAGCCTGGGCGATATCCGCAAGATCACCGAGCAGGGCGTACATTTCCGTAACCCGATCAACGGCGATCCGATTTTCCTCGATCCCGAAAAGTCGATGGAGATTCAGTACGATCTCGGCTCCGACATCGTGATGATCTTCGACGAATGTACGCCGTACCCGGCAGACTGGGACTACGCGAAACGCTCTATGGAGATGTCTCTGCGCTGGGCGAAGCGCAGCCGCGACCGTTTTGACTCCCTGCAGAACAAAAATGCGCTGTTCGGCATCATTCAGGGCAGCGTTTACGAAGATTTACGCGATATCTCTGTTAAAGGTCTGGTAGAGATAGGTTTTGATGGCTACGCTGTCGGCGGTTTGGCTGTGGGTGAGCCGAAGGAAGACATGCACCGCATTCTGGAGCACGTCTGCCCGCAAATCCCGGCGGATAAACCACGATACCTGATGGGTGTGGGTAAACCCGAAGATCTGGTGGAAGGCGTACGTCGCGGCATTGATATGTTCGACTGCGTGATGCCAACCCGCAACGCGCGTAACGGTCATCTGTTCGTTACCGATGGCGTTGTGAAAATCCGTAACGCGAAGCATAAGAGTGACACCAGCCCGCTCGATTCCGAGTGCGATTGCTATACCTGTCGCAATTATTCTCGCGCGTATCTGCATCATCTCGATCGTTGTAATGAGATTTTGGGCGCGCGTCTCAATACGATTCATAATCTTCGCTACTATCAGCGCTTAATGTCTGGTTTACGCAAGGCTATCGAAGAGGGTAAATTAGAGAGCTTCGTGACCGATTTTTACCAACGTCAGGGGCGGGATGTTCCACCGTTGAACGTTGATTAATATTAATAATGAGGGAATTTGAATGAGCTTTTTTATTTCTGATGCGGTAGCGGCAACAGGTGCTCCGGCGCAGGGCAGCCCGATGTCTCTGATCCTGATGCTGGTTGTGTTCGGTCTGATCTTCTACTTCATGATCCTGCGCCCACAGCAGAAGCGTACCAAAGAGCACAAAAAGCTGATGGACTCCATCGCGAAAGGCGATGAAGTGCTGACCAACGGTGGTCTGGTCGGCCGCGTAACCAAAGTGGCTGAAAGCGGCTACATTGCTATCGCCCTGAACGACACCACTGAAGTGGTTATCAAACGTGACTTCGTAGCTGCCGTTCTGCCGAAAGGCACCATGAAGGCGCTGTAATCCCAACTTTTCCCAAAGGGAACTGCCGTGTTAAACCGTTATCCTTTGTGGAAGTACATCATGCTGGTCGTCGTGATTATCGTCGGCCTGCTGTACGCGCTTCCCAACCTGTATGGTGAGGATCCGGCCGTTCAAATCACTGGCGCGCGCGGTGTCGCCGCCAGTGAGCAAACGCTGATCCAGGTCCAGAAAACGTTACAAGAAGAAAAAATTACCGCTAAGTCTGTGGCTCTGGAAGAGGGGGCAATTCTTGCTCGCTTCGACACCACCGACACGCAGCTCCGCGCTCGCGAAGCGCTGATGGGCGTGCTGGGTGACAAATATGTCGTGGCGCTTAACCTTGCTCCTGCAACCCCTCGCTGGCTGGCTGCGCTGAACGCAGAGCCAATGAAGCTGGGTCTTGACCTGCGTGGCGGCGTTCACTTCCTGATGGAAGTGGATATGGATACCGCGCTCGGCAAGCTGCAGGAACAGAATATCGACAGCCTGCGCAGCGATCTGCGCGACAAAGGCATCCCATACACTACCGTGCGTAAAGAAGATAACTACGGCATGAGCATCACGTTCCGCGACAGCGCGGCGCGCGATCAGGCTGTAGATTACCTGACCCAACGTCACCGTGACCTGGTGATCACCTCTCAGGGCAGCAACCAGCTGCGTGCGGTGATGACCGATGCGCGTCTGAAAGAAGCGCGTGAATATGCCGTTCAGCAGAACATCAACATTCTGCGTAACCGTGTAAACCAGCTGGGTGTGGCTGAGCCGCTGGTACAGCGTCAGGGTGCTGACCGTATCGTGGTAGAACTGCCGGGTATCCAGGATACCGCGCGTGCGAAAGAGATCCTCGGTGCGACCGCGACGCTGGAATTCCGTCTGGTGAACTCCAATGTCGATCAGTCTGCCGCGGCGTCTGGCCGTATTCCGGGTGACTCCGAAGTGAAACAGACCCGCGAAGGTCAGCCGGTTGTGCTGTACAAGCGCGTGATCCTGACCGGTGACCACATCACCGACTCCACTTCAAGCCAGGATGAGTACAACCAGCCGCAGGTTAACATCTCGCTGGATAGCGCGGGTGGTAACATCATGTCTAACTTCACCAAGGACAACATCGGCAAACCGATGGCGACCCTGTTCGTGGAGTACAAAGACAGCGGTAAGAAAGATGCAAATGGTCGTGCGGTGCTGGTGAAAGAGGAAGAGGTGATTAACATCGCCAACATCCAGTCTCGTCTGGGTAACAGCTTCCGTATTACCGGTATTAGTAACCCGAACGAAGCGCGTCAGCTCTCGCTGCTGCTGCGTGCCGGTGCGCTGATTGCGCCAATTCAGATTGTTGAAGAACGTACCATTGGTCCAACCCTGGGTATGCAAAACATCCAGCAGGGTCTGGAAGCGTGTCTGGCCGGTCTGGCGGTCTCTATCCTCTTCATGATCTTCTTCTATAAGAAGTTCGGTCTGATTGCGACCTCCGCGCTGATCGCAAACCTGGTGCTGATCATCGGCATTATGTCCCTGCTGCCGGGGGCGACGCTGACCATGCCGGGGATTGCGGGTATCGTTCTGACCCTTGCGGTGGCGGTCGACGCCAACGTACTGATTAACGAACGTATCAAAGAAGAGTTGAGCAACGGTCGCTCTGTCCAGCAGGCGATTGACGAAGGTTATAAAGGCGCGTTCAGCTCTATCTTCGATGCGAACGTAACAACACTGATTAAGGTTCTTATCCTGTATGCAGTGGGTACTGGCGCGATCAAAGGCTTTGCGATTACCACCGGTATCGGTGTCGCAACGTCAATGTTTACCGCTATTGTCGGCACCCGTGCCATCGTGAACCTGCTGTACGGCGGCAAGCGCGTCAAAAAGCTGTCTATCTGAGGAGTGCGTTGTGGCACAGGAATATACTGTTGAACAATTGAACCATGGCCGTAAAGTCTGGGACTTTATGCGCTGGGACTACTGGGCCTTCGGCATTTCAGGTTTACTGCTGATTTTGTCCATCGTCATTATGGGCGTGAAAGGCTTTAACTGGGGTCTCGATTTCACCGGTGGTACGGTCATCGAGATCTCCCTGGAAAAACCGGTCGATATGGACCAGATGCGCGAATCGCTGCAGAAAGCGGGCTTTGAAGAGCCGCTGCTGCAGAACTTCGGCAGCAGCCGCGACATCATGGTGCGTATGCCGCCGGTGCACGATGCCAACGGCAGCCAGGAGCTGGGCAGCAAGGTCGTACAGGTCATTAACGAGACCACCAGCCAGAGCGCGGCGGTCAAGCGTATTGAGTTCGTCGGCCCGAGCGTGGGTGCGGACCTGGCGCAAACCGGCGCCATGGCGCTGCTGGTGGCGCTGATCTCCATCCTGGTGTACGTCGGTTTCCGCTTCGAGTGGCGACTTGCGGCCGGTGTGGTTATCGCCCTGGCGCACGACGTGGTGATCACCATGGGCATACTGTCTCTGTTCCACATTGAGATTGACCTGACCATCGTGGCATCCCTTATGTCCGTAATCGGTTACTCACTGAACGACAGTATCGTGGTATCTGACCGTATCCGTGAAAACTTCCGTAAGATCCGTCGCGGCACGCCGTACGAAATCTTTAACGTGTCGTTGACCCAGACGCTGCATCGTACCTTGATCACCTCCGGTACTACCCTGATGGTGATCCTGATGCTGTTCCTCTTCGGTGGCCCGGTGCTGGAAGGCTTCTCGCTGACCATGCTGATCGGTGTCTCCATCGGTACGGCGTCGTCTATTTACGTGGCGTCCGCTCTGGCACTGAAACTTGGCATGAAGCGCGAGCACCTGCTCCAGCAGAAGGTCGAGAAAGAAGGGGCGGATCAGCCGTCCATTCTGCCGTAAGGCGACGTTTAGCGCGTTATCGGAATCCCGGTCTGTTGACCGGGATTTTTTTTATCTGCTCCTGACAAACACTCCTGACAGTATGCTGTCAGGAGCCCTGCCGTAGACTCCTTCTGAACCCACACAACAGGCAGGAGGATGTATGAAAAGCGTAATTAACTGGTTTGAAATTCCGGTTTCGGATATGGATCGCGCCATCAAATTTTATGAGCAGGTGATGCAGCTCGCGCTGCGTCGCGAGAAAATGGACATTGCCGAGCTGGCGGTTTTCCCGAATGAGGATCCCGCCACCGGAGGAGCGCTGGCAAAATTTGACGGCGTTACGCCCTCTTTGCAGGGCGCTATTATTTACCTGCATACTGACAATCTGGCGGCCACGCTCGATCGCATTGCCTCTGCGGGCGGCGAGTGCGTGTTTGGCCCGCTGGAACTGCCGCATGGTATCGGCACTATCGCACTGTTTACCGACAGCGAGGGTAACCGCGTCGGCCTTCATCAACCTGCCTGAGAGCGAATGACGTTATGACCCGACGCGCTGACCGTTTGTTTCAGATTGTGCAGATCCTGCGGGGCAGGCGTCTGACAACGGCTGCGCATCTGGCGGACCGGCTTGGCGTGTCCGAGCGCACGGTCTACCGCGATATCCGCGACCTGTCGCTTTCCGGCGTCCCGGTGGAAGGCGAGGCGGGAAGCGGATATCGGCTGATGTCGGGTTTTGACCTGCCGCCGCTGATGCTGACAAATAAGGAATCCGAAGCGCTGATGGTCGCGATTCGCCTGCTCAAAACCTGGGGAGGTGAATCGCTGTCGCGCGAGCTGGAGTCGGCCCAGGAGAAGGTGCTGGCTATTCTGCCCGAGGAGAGCCGCAGAAAGGCGGAGCAGACGCGGATCTACGCCCCGGATTTTTGCATGCAAAGCCACTCCCGCAGCGATTTTGACATGATTCACCAGGCGATTTCCGCTCAGCGCGTATTGGCGCTGCATTATCGTGATGAAGCCGGGCTACTCTCAAAACGTGAGGTGCAACCGCTGGGGTTGTTCTTCTGGGGAGAGCGCTGGCTGCTGGCGGCATGGTGTGAACGGCGCGATGACTACCGCTGTTTCCGGCTCGACCGGTGTCTCAATGTTGTAATGACGGAGAGGCGGTTCAGTGAGAGTGCGGACAGGTCTTTGGCGGATTTTTTGCGCAAGGTGAAGCAGTAAAAAGCCGGGTGGCGAGGTAAAAGCAAAACGGCAACGATGTTGCCGTTTTTTGTGTTTGCACCCTCTCCCATGGGAGAGGGAAGGGGTGAGGGCACCAGCCCGCACAATCCCGCACTGATTAGAAGTTGTAACCCACGACCAGGTAACCACCCCAGCCGGTAGAGCGGACGCTAAAGTCGCCGTTACCGAAGTTCAGGCTCGCGTCGTCGTTCCACTGGCCACCGTTGTGCCAGTAACGCGCAACAACAGAGTAGTGCCAGTGATCGTAGTTCAGCGCCAGGATGTGGCTGGAGGCGATGGAATCGTTGGTACGCGCTTTCTTGCCGTTCAGGTCACGGAAATCGTCGTCGCCCAGGTCTGAGCCCCAGTCAAAGTTAGTGAAACCGATGTAGCTCAGATTACCGCCCCACAGCTGGGTAATTGGCACGAAGTATTTCACTTTGAAACGGTAGCCGTCCCACTCGTTTTCATTCGCTGCGCCGTAGTTCTGCCACTGGTATTTTGCATACACGTTCAGGGACAGGCTCATCGGCAGGCCGGTGTCAATGTCAGTACCCAGACCCATATACCAGGTGCTCTGACGACCGGACTTATTGCGGCCCATGTCGTAGATGTAGTTGTTCGCGAAGTACCACTCTTTGAACGGACCAAACGCCAGGCTGGTACCGGTCAGTTTGTCGATGGAGAAGCGCGGTTCAATCTCCATGAACAGTGGGGAACCGTGGTTCCAGATACCTTTTGCATCGGTGTTACCACCGAAGAACACAGGCGCATCCATATAGCCGTAGAAATCAAACCAGTCTTTCTTGGCGAACGCTTCATATTCCAGGTAGGTATCGTTGCGGATCTGCGGTCCGAAACGGGTGTGGTAGCTGCCTACCACGTTAACGCTCTGGTGCCACCAGTCGGAGAGGTATTGTGGTTTCTCGTTTTCCGCTGCGTTAACAGTGAAAGAGGAGGACAGTGCCAGAACTGCACCGGCTGCGAGTAATGTTTTTTTCATAATCATGCCACTGATTGAAATTCCCTTCCGGGAGTGAAAAATGCGCGAATTGCGTTTCTAAATATTTCGTGTTTCTGCGGTGCCTATTATAGGAATCCCTGCTCACAAAAATATGTGTTGTTTCACATATCTCTCACACGCGTAATCGATTGCGTTCACGTTTGCGTACTTTAAACGGCCGGGATTGTAGCGGCAATCATTTCTGTTGCCAATCCATACGAAATGTAAATGTTAGCGGAGTGACATTTCACTCCGCTCAAAAGGAAGGGATTACTGCGCGGCAGGTTGGATGTCGTGAATGCGGATAAAGCCTAACTGCTCAGGCGTAAGTCCGCTTAGCTGAAGTGGAATATCCACATCGCTGGGCGCTAACACGCTGGCCGGAGCGGTGAACAGCTGGTTCTTCACGTTCACCTCCTGGTAGCTCTCCGTGGTGCCCTGGATCTGGCCCCACTCTACGGTGCCGCTGAAGGCGGGCAGCGGCTCGTTGGACTCACCGTGAATACGTAATGTTGCGCGCGTACCATCCGCATTCGCCGCCACATTCACCAGAGACATCTTCAGCGTGCCAATCTGGCTATTAAGCAGGGCAGGCGTATTCGCTCCAGGCAGCAGATATACCCCGCTGGTGGATTTGGCGTTCAGCGCGTTTTGCTGGGTGATCTTCACCGTTTCTTTGTTCAGTTTGTCCATCGCCGTGTTGAGCGTATTCACGCTTTGTTTCATCTGGCGGACTTCGGTTTGCTGTGCACAGGCACTAAGGGTGAAGAGGCTCCCCACCAGTAAAATTTTCAGGTAACGTCTTGTCATAGCGTTTATTCCTTGAAATGACGGATCCCCATAATGGTAGCCAGCAACGTACCGCCAGACATAGATCCTTTATCTCAAAAGCTCCTCCTTTGTTGTCAGGCCAGATCAGGGTAAAATGAAAATCAGTTAACCAGATAACAGGGATACCGTATGCATTGCCCATTCTGCTCCGCTGTGGATACCAAAGTCATCGACTCTCGCCTTGTGGGCGAAGGGTCTTCTGTACGCCGTCGTCGGCAGTGTCTGGTGTGCAACGAGCGTTTCACGACCTTTGAGGTTGCAGAGCTGGTAATGCCGCGCGTGGTAAAAAGTAACGACGTGCGCGAGCCGTTTAACGAAGAGAAACTGCGCAGTGGAATGCTGAAGGCCCTCGAAAAACGGCCCGTCAGCGCGGATGATGTCGAAATGGCGTTAAACCACATTAAATCTTACCTGCGTGGCCTGGGCGAGCGTGAAGTGCCGAGCAAAATGATCGGCAACCTGGTGATGGAGCAGCTGAAAAAGCTCGATAAGGTCGCCTATATCCGCTTCGCCTCTGTCTACCGCAGTTTCGAAGATATCAAAGAGTTTGGCGAAGAGATCGCCCGCTTACAGGATTAAGCCCATGCAGGATGAGAAGTACATGGCGCGAGCCATGAAGCTGGCGCAGCGCGGTCGTTTTACCACCCATCCTAACCCCAACGTCGGGTGCGTTATCGTGAAAGATGGCGAGATCGTGGGGGAAGGGTTTCACTATCGCGCAGGCGAGCCGCATGCTGAAGTGCATGCCCTGCGTATGGCGGGGGAGAAAGCGCGAGGCGCGACGGCCTACGTGACGCTGGAGCCCTGCAGCCACCACGGGCGCACGCCGCCGTGCTGTGAAGCGCTGATTGCGGCAGGGGTTTCGCGCGTGGTCGCCGCTATGCAGGATCCTAACCCGCAGGTGGCGGGCCGCGGCCTGTATCGTCTGCAACAGGAAGGGATCGACGTCAGCCACGGCCTGATGATGCAAGATGCGGAAGCCATCAACAAAGGCTTTCTGAAGCGCATGCGCACCGGCTTCCCATTTATTCAGCTTAAGCTGGGCGCCTCGCTGGACGGCCGTACGGCAATGGCGAACGGTGAAAGCCAGTGGATCACCTCGCCGCAGGCAAGGCGCGATGTGCAACGTCTGCGCGCGCAAAGCCATGCTATCCTCACCAGCAGTGAAACCGTTCTGGCTGACGATCCGGCCATGACCGTGCGCTGGGATGAGCTGAATGCCGATACCCAGGCGCTTTATCCGCAGGAGAACCTGCGCCAGCCGCTGCGTATTATTATTGATAGCCAGAACCGCGTGACCCCGGCGCACCGCATCGTGCAGCAGCCGGGTGAAACCTGGATTGCGCGCACCAAAGAAGATACGCGCGAATGGCCGGAAGGCGTGCGCAGCATTATGGTGCCGGAGCATAACGGACATCTGGATCTCGTGGTGCTGATGATGTTGCTCGGCAAGCAGCAGGTGAACAGTATCTGGGTCGAAGCCGGTCCGACGCTCGCCGGCGCGCTGCTCCAGGCGGGGCTGGTGGATGAACTGCTCGTCTACGTTGCGCCTAAACTGTTAGGTCACGACGCGCGCGGCCTGTTTGTGCTGCCTGGCCTTGAAAAACTGGCCGATGCACCGCAACTCACATTCAGCGAGATTCGTCCGGTGGGTCCGGATGTCTGCCTCCATTTAACGACAGCGTAATTGCTCCCGAAATAGGGAAGCAGTGCGCAAAGTATTATGATAAAATCCGCCCCCCTGCGGGGCCAAATGAACCCGTAAAGGAAGAGTATGAACATTATTGAAGCTGCTGTAGCTACCCCGGACGCTCGCGTCGCCATCACCATTGCGCGTTTCAACAACTTCATCAACGATAGCCTGCTGGAAGGTGCGATTGACGCCCTGAAACGTATCGGCCAGGTTAAAGATGACAACATTACCGTTGTTTGGGTTCCAGGCGCTTATGAACTGCCACTGGCGGCGGGCGCGCTGGCGAAAACCGGTAAATACGACGCGGTGATTGCGCTGGGTACCGTTATTCGTGGCGGCACTGCGCACTTCGAATACGTTGCGGGCGGTGCAAGCAACGGTCTGGCACACGTTGCGCAGGATGCTGAAATTCCTGTCGCGTTCGGCGTGCTGACCACCGAAAGTATTGAACAAGCCATCGAACGTGCTGGCACCAAAGCCGGTAACAAAGGTGCAGAAGCTGCACTGACCGCGCTTGAAATGATCAATGTATTGAAAGCCATTAAGGCCTGATTTTTTTGTAAGGGGAATTCCGTGAAACCTGCTGCTCGTCGCCGCGCCCGTGAATGTGCCGTCCAGGCACTTTACTCCTGGCAGTTGTCCCAGAACGACATCGCTGATGTTGAATACCAGTTCCTGTCAGAACAGGACGTGAAAGACGTTGACGTTCTGTACTTCCGTGAACTGCTGTCGGGAGTGGCGACTAATAGCGCGTATCTCGATGGCCTGATGAAGCCATACCTGTCCCGTCTGCTCGAAGAGTTGGGCCAGGTGGAAAAAGCAGTGTTGCGTATCGCGCTGTTTGAGCTGTCTAAACGTGATGATGTGCCGTACAAAGTGGCCATCAACGAAGCGATCGAACTGGCGAAAACCTTCGGCGCTGAAGACAGCCACAAGTTCGTTAACGGCGTACTTGATAAAGCCGCACCTGCGATCCGTCCCCACAAAAAGTGATCCGCAAACCGGAGTTCTGCATTGCCTGACGGGCAGTGCAGCTCCGGTTTTTTCTTTTATTTGCTGAGGCATAACGTATGGCATGCGGCGAATTCTCCCTGATTGCCCGTTATTTCGACCGTGTCAGAACCTCTCGTCTTGATGTTGAAACCGGCATTGGCGATGACTGTGCACTTCTCAATATTCCTGAAAAGCAGACGCTGGCAATCAGCACCGACACCTTAGTGTGCGGACGTCATTTCTTACCTGATATCGATCCTGCCGATCTGGCGTATAAAGCGCTGGCGGTCAACGTCAGCGATCTGGCGGCAATGGGCGCTGACCCGGCCTGGCTGACGCTGGCCCTGACGCTGCCGGAGGTGGATGAAGCCTGGCTTGAAGCGTTCAGCGATGCGCTGTTTGAACAGCTGAACTACTACGATATGCAGCTGATTGGCGGCGATACGACTGCCGGGCCTTTGTCGATGACGCTGGCGATCCACGGCTATGTGCCGCTCGGTCGCGCGCTGAAGCGCTCGGGCGCTAAACCGGGCGACTGGATCTACGTGACCGGTACGCCGGGAGACAGCGCGGCAGGGCTGGCGATCCTTCAGGATCGCTTAAACGTGAAGGACGCTGACGATGCGGCGTATCTGGTGAAGCGCCACCTGCGCCCGACACCACGTATTCTGCACGGTCAGGCGCTGCGCGAGCGGGCCAGTTCGGCTATCGATCTCTCTGACGGTCTCATCTCGGACCTCGGCCATATCCTGAAGGCCAGCGGGGTGGGCGCGCGCGTTGACCTGGATCTGTTCCCGCTGTCGGAGCAACTGCTTCGCCATGTGGAGCCTGAGCAGGCGCTGCGCTGGGCGCTCTCCGGTGGGGAAGACTACGAGCTGTGCTTCACGGTGCCAGAGCTGAACCGTGGAACGCTGGACGTGGCATTGGCCCATCTTGGCGCAAAGTTTACCTGCATCGGTCAGATCATGCCGGAGAGTGAAGGGCTGAAGTTTGTGAAAGACGGTGCGCCCGTTACGCTGGACTGGAAAGGGTACGATCACTTCGGGTAAGTTTGTGCGCTCAGTATTGCCGGGTAAGCGTACGCCACCCGGCAAGTGTTTACTTAAACCCCACCACCGGATGCTGCTGATACGGCGTCTCCAGCTCGGCAACCTGCTCCGGCGTCAGCGATAAATCTACCGCGCTTAACAACTCGTCCAGCTGTTCTTCCCGCGATGTACCAATAATCGGTGCGGCGACACCCCGCTTGCCCAGCAGCCACGCCAGCGCCACCTGCGCGCGCGTTGCGCCGATATCGTCGGCGATCCCGGCTAAACGTTCGGCAATCAGCGCATCGCTGGCTTCGGTACCGGAATAAAGATTTTTACCCACTTCATCCGATACCAGCCGCGCCGTGGTTTCTCCCCACGGACGAGTTAAGCGTCCGCGCGCCAGCGGGCTCCACGGGATCACCGCCACGCCTTCTTGGTAGCAGAGCGGCAGCATCTCGCGTTCTTCTTCCCGGTAAATCAGGTTGTAGTGATCCTGCATGGTGACAAAGCGCGCCCAGCCGTGCTGCGCCTGGAGATCGAGCGCCTGAGCAAACTGAGATGCGTGCATTGACGACGCGCCGATATAACGCGCTTTACCCGCTTTCACGACATCGTTCAGCGCTTCAAGCGTCTCTTCAATTGGCGTGTTGTAATCCCAGCGGTGAATTTGCAGCAGGTCGACGTAATCCATGTTCAGGCGTCTGAGGCTGTCATCAATGGAGCACAGGATCTGCGCGCGAGAGAGGCCTTCAGCCAGATCGCCTGACGGGTAATACACCTTGGTGGCGACCACAATCTCATCCCGACGAGCAAAATCACGCAGAGCGCGGCCCACAATCTCTTCGCTGCTGCCGTCAGAGTAGCTGTTGGCGGTATCGAAGAAGTTGATGCCGCCGTCTATGGCGCTCTTGATGATAGGGCGGCTGCTCTCTTCCGGCAGCGTCCAAGCGTGGTTTCCCCGGTCAGGCTCGCCAAAGGTCATGCAGCCCAGGCAAAGCCGGGACACCTTGAGGTCCGTTTTTCCTAATGTCGTGTATTGCATGGTTCCGCTCCTGCTGTTTAAACAATACGTTTAAGCATAGCAGGAGCAGAAAAGGGGAGGGATCAGGCCAGCCAGCTGCAGATTCTGGCTTCGATACCGGCGGCGTCCAGGCCGATATCGGCACGCGCCTCGTCCTGAGTGCCTTGCGGGATGAAGTGGTCCGGCAGGCCGAGGTTCAGCACCGGAACCATTTTACGGTTCGCCATCAGTACCTCGTTAACGCCGCTGCCCGCACCGCCCATGATGGCGTTCTCTTCCAGCGTGACCAGCACGTCATGGCTTTCCGCCATGCTCAGAATCAGAGATTCATCGAGCGGCTTCACAAAGCGCATATCCACCAGCGTCGCGTTCAGGGTTTCAGCGACTTTTGCCGCTTCCGGCATCAGCGTACCAAAGTTCAGGATCGCCACTTTTTCGCCGCGACGTTTCACCAGACCTTTACCGATGTCCAGTTTTTCCAGCGGCTGAAGTTCAACGCCAAGGGCATTGCCGCGCGGATAGCGTACCGCGCAGGGGCCGTCCTGATAGTGGTAGCCGGTATACAGCATCTGACGACACTCGTTTTCGTCGCTTGGCGTCATGATGACCATGTCCGGGATGCAGCGCAGGAAGGAGAGATCAAACGCCCCCTGGTGCGTCTGGCCGTCAGCCCCCACGATGCCCGCGCGATCGATAGCAAACAGCACCGGCAGCTTCTGGATGGCAACGTCATGGATCACCTGGTCGTAGGCGCGCTGCAGGAAGGTGGAGTAAATCGCCACCACCGGCTTGTAGCCGCCAATCGCCAGCCCCGCCGCGAAGGTGACCGCGTGCTGCTCGGCAATGGCGACGTCGAAATACTGGTCCGGGTATTTTTTGGAGAACTCGACCATGCCGGAGCCTTCACGCATGGCAGGCGTGACCGCCATCAGCTTGTTATCTTTTGCCGCCGTCTCGCACAGCCAGTCGCCAAAGATTTTTGAGTAGCTTGGCATTCCGCCGCTGCTTTTCGGCAGGCAGCCGCTGGTATGGTCGAACTTTGGCACCGCGTGGAAGGTGATCGGATCTTTCTCTGCCGGTTCGTAGCCACGCCCTTTTTTGGTCATGATGTGCAGGAACTGCGGGCCTTTCAGGTCGCGCATGTTTTTAAGCGTGGTCACCAGACCCAGCACATCGTGCCCGTCCACCGGGCCGATATAGTTAAAGCCCAGCTCTTCGAACAGCGTGCCCGGCACGACCATGCCTTTGATATGTTCTTCGGTACGCTTGAGCAGCTCTTTGATCGGCGGCACGCCGGAGAAAACTTTTTTCCCGCCTTCCCGCAGCGATGAGTAAAGCTTGCCGGAAAGCAGCTGCGCCAGATGGTTGTTCAGCGCGCCGACGTTCTCGGAGATCGACATTTCGTTATCGTTGAGGATAACCAGCATGTCCGGCTTGATATCGCCCGCGTGGTTCATGGCTTCAAAAGCCATCCCGGCGGTGATCGCCCCGTCGCCAATGACGCAGACGGTGCGGCGCTGCTTGTTCTCTTTCTCGGCAGCAACGGCAATACCGATGCCCGCGGAAATGGAGGTCGATGAGTGGCCGACGCTCAGCACGTCATACTCGCTCTCACCGCGCCACGGGAACGGGTGCAGGCCGCCCTTCTGACGAATGGTGCCAATTTTATCGCGACGTCCGGTCAGAATTTTGTGCGGATAAGCCTGGTGGCCCACGTCCCAGATAAGCTGATCGAACGGCGTGTTATAGACGTAATGCAACGCCACGGTCAGCTCAACCGTGCCAAGCCCGGAGGCGAAGTGGCCGCTGGAGCGGCTAACGCTGTCGAGCAGGTAGCGACGCAGCTCGTCACACAGCTTCGGCAGACTCTCTTTCGGCAACAGACGTAGCTCCTGGGTGGAGTCAACTAACGCCAGTGTCGGGTATTTGGCAATATCAAAACTCATCAAAGGCTCATCGAGATATATAGTTTATTTATCACGCTGGATTATATAGTCCGCTAGCGCTTCCAGTGCCGAGGTATCCAGCGATTGCGCGGCCAGCTCATTCAGCGACTGGCGGGCATCGTCAATCAGATCCCGGGCTTTACGTTGGGCTTGCTCAAGACCCAGCAGGGCGGGATAGGTACTTTTGCCAAGCTGCTGGTCCGCACCCTGACGTTTACCCAATGTTGCAGTATCGCCCACCACATCCAGAATGTCATCCTGAACCTGGAATGCCAGACCGATACTTTCTGCGTATCTGTCCAGAATCGGCAGGGCTTTGCGCCCTTGCTCACCCGCGCTCAGCGCGCCCAGGCGAACGGCGGAACGAATAAGCGCGCCCGTCTTATGGCGATGAATACGCTCCAGCTGTTCCAGATTAACCTGACGTCCTTCCGCTTCAAGATCCAGCGCCTGACCGCCGCACATGCCGGCCACGCCGCTGGCCATTGCCAGTTCGGAGATCATCGCCAGGCGGTCGCGGTCGGCCACTTCCGCCATCGGCGCATCACTGAGAATCGAGAACGCCAGGGTTTGCAGAGCATCGCCCGCCAGAATGGCATTCGCCTCGCCAAACTTAATGTGGCAGGTTGGCTGACCCCGGCGCAGATCGTCGTCGTCCATCGCCGGGAGATCGTCGTGGATCAGCGAGTAGGCATGGATGCACTCCACGGCGGCTGCCGGGGCGTCCAGCGTATTATCGCTGATGCCAAACATGTTGCCCGTGGCATACACCAGGAACGGACGCAGGCGTTTTCCCCCTAAGAGTGCGCCATAGTGCATGGCTTCAACCAGTGGAGTGTTCTGAAAAGGCTGCGGCTCAATAAAACGGCGCAGGGCGTCGTTGGCGCGAACGACGCGCGCCTGAAGCGCGTTGGTAAAATCCATTTACTCGGCGTCCGGTGTGAATGGCGTGGTTTTAGCGTCTTCGCTGTCGGAAAGCAGGATCTGCACACGCTGCTCGGCCTGCTGGAGTTTTACCTGCCCCTGGCGCGCAAGCTGCACACCGCGCTCAAATTCGTTGAGGGCGTCTTCCAGCGGTAAATCGCCGCTCTCGAGGCGGGTAACAATCTGCTCAAGCTCACTCAGCGCAGTTTCAAAACTGGCCGGTGCGTCGTTCTTCTTCGGCATAGTGAATTAACTCTTATATTCTTCGCCCCAACATGGTAACGGACTCGGGGCAATTATCAAATAACGCGAGTGGCGCGATGGTGGTATACTTGCGCGCCTGGATGCAGCCACGGGTGTGGGCTGCTGTATCATTTTCCACTACAAGCCTTTATAAGCTTGCCTAAGAAACATTGCCGCCATGAAGTTTATCATTAAATTGTTCCCTGAAATCACCATCAAAAGCCAATCTGTGCGTTTGCGCTTTATTAAAATTCTCACCGGGAACATTCGTAACGTATTAAAACACTACGACGAAACGCTCGCCGTAGTGCGTCACTGGGACCACGTTGAAGTCCGCGCGAAAGACGAAAGCAAACGCCTTGATATTCGCGACGCGCTGACCCGTATTCCAGGTATTCACCATATTCTGGAAGTGGAAGACGTTCCGTTCAGCGATATGCACGATATCTTCGAAAAGGCGCTGGTACAGTACCGCGATCAGATCGAAGGCAAAACCTTCTGCGTGCGCGTGAAGCGTCGCGGTAAGCACGAGTTTAGCTCGATTGAAGTCGAGCGCTACGTCGGCGGCGGTCTGAACCAGCACGTTGAGACGGCGCGCGTGCGCCTGACTAACCCGGACGTCACCGTTAACCTTGAGATCGAGAACGATCGTCTGCTGCTGGTTAAGGGCCGTTATGAAGGTATTGGCGGTTTCCCGATCGGCACGCAGGAAGATGTGCTGTCGCTGATCTCGGGCGGCTTCGACTCCGGCGTCTCCAGCTACATGCTGATGCGTCGCGGTTGCCGCGTGCACTACTGCTTCTTCAACCTGGGCGGCGCGGCGCATGAAATTGGCGTTCGTCAGGTGGCGCATTACCTGTGGAACCGCTTCGGCAGTTCCCACCGCGTGCGTTTTGTGGCGATCAACTTTGAGCCGGTAGTGGGCGAAATCCTTGAAAAAGTGGATGACGGCCAGATGGGCGTGATCCTCAAACGTATGATGGTGCGCGCGGCGTCCAAAGTCGCCGAGCGCTACGGCGTGCAGGCGCTGGTCACCGGCGAAGCGCTGGGCCAGGTCTCCAGCCAGACGCTGACCAACCTGCGTCTGATCGACAACGTATCAGATACGCTGATCCTGCGTCCGCTGATCTCCCACGATAAAGAGCACATCATCGACCTGGCGCGTGAAATCGGCACCGAAGACTTTGCCCGCACCATGCCGGAATACTGCGGCGTGATCTCAAAAAGCCCGACCGTCAAGGCAGTGAAGGCGAAGATCGAAGCGGAAGAAGAGAACTTCGATTTCAGCATCCTGGAAAGAGTGGTGGCAGAAGCGTCCAACATCGACATCCGCGAGATTGCCCAGCAGACCGAGCAGGAAGTGGTTGAAGTGGAAACCGTGAGCGGTTTCGGTGCGAACGATGCGATTCTGGATATCCGCTCCATTGACGAGCAAGATGACAAGCCGCTTAAGGTGGAAGGCGTAGAGGTGGTTTCTCTGCCGTTCTACAAGCTGAGCACTAAGTTTGGCGACCTCGATCAGAGCAAAACGTATCTGCTGTGGTGTGAGCGCGGGGTGATGAGCCGCCTGCAGGCGCTGTACCTGCGCGAGCAGGGATTCGCGAATGTGAAGGTGTATCGTCCGTAGCGTGCGGCCTGGTGCCCTCACATTAAAAACGGCAACCAAAGGTTGCCGTTTTGCTTTTACCTAGCGCCACCCGGCTTTTTTTATGCACTACTCTTCATAGTAATTATAAATCCCCGCCGGCATCACCAGCGACGACGCCACTTCGTAGGCCTTCTCCCGCCCGACCAGCAGATCAATAATCTTTAAGCCAAAATCAATCGCGGTGCCGGGTCCCTGGCTGGTCAGCAGGTTGACGCGCGGATCCCAGACGACGCGTTTATCCACCCAATGCTCCTCCGGGATCGTATCCTTAAGCCCCGGGAAGCCGGTCATATTGCCGATGGGGAAGATGTCGTGCGGAATCAGAACTGTTCCAGCGGCGGCACAGATTGCCGCGACGATGCGGCCGGACAGATGAAACTGACGCACGGTCTCGACCAACAGCGGGCTGTCGCGGAAACATTCCGCGCCTTTTAAGCCGCCGGGCAGGACGATGATGTCGTAATCGCCGTCAGCAACCTGGACAAGCGGTGCGTCTGCCAGGATTTTCACCCCTCGTGAACAGGTGATTGCCAGATTGCCGTCGCTGGCTACGCTGGCGGTTGTTACCTTAATGCCGCCACGTACCAGTAAATCAATAGTAGTGACCGCTTCCATCTCTTCGCTACCAGGAGCGAGGCAAATCAGTGCCGACGCGCTCATATTCATTCTCCTTACGTTTAACCAGGTCATACAGACGGGCGTTTTCCGGCACGGCGATGCCGTGCGAGCGGGCGCGCTTTAGCAGATAGCCGGTAATGTAATCTATCTCCGTATGGCGTAATGCCCGAACGTCCTGCAGCATCGAGGAGATGTTCTCAGCCGTACTCTCAATAACCTGCTCGACATAACAGCGTAAATCCTCTGCTGAGGTGTGCAGGCCTTCTCGCTCAATGACCGACGCGACTTCTGCACACAGGGACGCCACCTCCTGCGGATGGTTTTTCAGTTCCCCGTTCGGGCAGTTCCACAGCGCCGTCAGCGGATTGATCACGCAGTTTACGGCCAGCTTGCGCCACAGCTGAGGGCGGATGTTGTTGTGCCAGGCGACGTCCGGCAAGACCTTTTGCAGAACATCGGCCAGATAGCTGTAGTCGCCATCCTGTGTTCTGGCCGGGCCGATGTGCGTCACGCCGCTGGCGACATGCACGATAATAGTCCCGTCGCGACGCGCAGCGTGGGTGGTGGTCGCCATTAGCAGAGGCTGCGGGACGCTTTTCAGCTCATCAAGGGTTCCCATACCGTTATGCAGCAGCAGAATGGGGGACGTGGGGGGGAGCTGCGCGGCCAGAGTCTTAACCGCATCTGAGACCTGCCACGCCTTGAGCGTCACCAGCAACAGGTCGCTTTGCGCCAGGAAATCAGGATCGTTCGCGGTGAGGGATTCGTTAAAAATGCTTCCGTCTTCACCAATCAGGTTGACACTGCAATAGGGCTGGGGCACGCGCAGCCAGCCCTGAACCTCATGTCCGTGCTTGCACAGCGCGGTCAGCCACAGCTGGCCGAGCGCTCCGCATCCGAGCACCGTAATTTTCATTGTTCCTCCTCACCTGCAACTGCGCCAGGTGTTACAGCTTAATTATACAGCTAAGCTTCTGTTGAGTTATGCCTCGTAGCGGGTATTATGCAACGCAACAAAAGTGAAGGGAGAAGAAAAGATGCCATCTTTCGATATTGTTTCCGAAGTTGATATCCAGGAAGTTCGCAACGGCGTTGAGAACGCAACCCGCGAAGTTGAGTCACGTTTCGATTTTCGCGGCGTTGAGGCGTCGTTTGAGCTGAACGACGCAAATAAGACCATTAAGGTGCTGAGCGAGTCTGATTTCCAGGTGAATCAGCTGCTCGACATTCTGCGCGCCAAGCTGTTAAAACGCGGCATCGAAGGAACGTCTCTGGACGTGCCGGACGAGTTTGTCCACAGCGGTAAGAACTGGTTTGTAGAAGCCAAACTGAAGCAGGGCATCGAGAGTGCGGTGCAGAAGAAGATCGTTAAGCTGATTAAAGACAGCAAGCTGAAGGTGCAGGCGCAGATCCAGGGCGAAGAGATTCGCGTCACCGGAAAATCCCGCGACGACCTGCAGTCCGTGATGGCGCTGGTGCGCGGTGGGGATTTGGGACAGCCGTTCCAGTTTAAAAACTTCCGCGATTAAGACAAAAAAAGCCCGGTTCAACCGGGCTTTTTTCACGCTTTAAGCGCCTGCTCCACCTCAAAGCGGTTCGTCACTTTGCTGTCAATTTTGACATAAGCACTGCGCTCTTCGGGAACAATCAGCACCTCTGTGACCCCTTCTTTTCCTTCCAGACGCTGCTTCAGCGCGTCGCTAATCTCCACGTCATCCGGGATTTCTACCCGCAGGCTGCTCACGTAGCGAGGCTCTTTCATGGTGCTGGCGACCAGCAGCCAGACTGTTGCCAGCAGCGCGCCCGCGAGAAACACGGTTTGTGAATCAAACAGGCCGTCGACCCAGCCGCCAAGCGAGCCGCCGATCGCCACGCCGAGGAACTGGCTGGTGGAGTAAATGCCCATTGCCGTGCCTTTGTAACCGGCGGGGGACTCTTTGCTGATCAGCGACGGCAGCAGGGCTTCCATCAGGTTAAACGCCAGAAAGAACAGCTGCACGCCTGCGATCAGCTCCCAGAAGTGCGGACCAGCGCCCCAGAGCACAATCTCGGCAATCAGCAGTAACGCCACGCAGCCCACGAAGACGCGTTTCATTTTGCGCTTCACTTCGGCGTAAATAATAAAGGGCACAACGGAGACAAACGAAATCAGCATTGTGACCAGATAAATTTTCCAGTGCTCGGCCGCTGGGAAACCTGCTGCGGCAAGCTGGCCGGGCAGGGCGACGAAGGTGGACATCAGCAGAATATGCAGGCACATAATGCCGAAGTTAAGCTTTAGCAGACGCGGCTCGGCGATGACTTTGCTAAAGCAGCCTTTAACCATCCCGGATTCACGGTTAAGGACATGATTTTTACTGTCTGGCACAACCCACAGGGTGAGTGCGATCCCGATGGTCGCCAGCACCGCAATCATCCAGAACAGGGCATGCAGACCCAGTTTGTGCGTAATGATGGGACCGAGCACCATAGCAATCGCAAACGTCACGCCAAAGCTCACGCCGATGAACGCCATCGCTTTGGTGCGGTTTTGCTCACGGGTTAAATCTGACAGCAGCGCCATCACCGCAGCGGCAATCGCACCGGAGCCCTGCAGGGCGCGGCCCAAAATAATGCCCCAGATGGAGTGGGAGAGGGCGGCAATAACGCTCCCGAGCACAAAGATCAGCAGCCCGCCGACAATCAGCGGCTTGCGACCCACCCGATCAGAGAGCAGGCCAAAGGGGATCTGGAAAATTGCCTGCGCCAGGCCGTAGATACCGATCGCCAGACCAATCAGCGCTTCGCTGGCACCCTGTAACGCCATGCCGTACGTGGTCAGAACGGGCAGGACCATAAACATGCCAAGCATCCGCAGCGAGAAAACAGTCCCTAAACCCCAGGTCGCACGCAGCTCGCCCGGCGTCATTTTATAATCGTTCATTACCACCTCAGTTCAAAAGCAGGCCATAGTGTAGTGCGGGGAAGGGGCGGGGTAAATAAAGGCTTATTTAACAAATATTACATGCGTAATTAATAGATTTCGTGAATAAAAAAGGGTGCCGAAGCACCCTTTTCATCATCACATAAACTTACCAGACGTAAGTCAGCAGGTTTTGCGAGTCCGGCACCATGAAGTCTACGGACATCATCACGGACAGGGAGGTGATGGCGACAATCGAGAACACAAACAGCTTGCGCGCCCAGACTTTGTCATCTTCCACCTTGTAGCCGCGCAGGGCCATGCCGAGCCACCAGACGCTCACCGCGGCCGCTACCACCAGATATTTATATCCGGCGTAACCGCCCAGAGAGAGCATCAGCGTTGCCACGGCAAAAGCGATGATGTAGAGCGTGATGTGGTTCTTGGCAACTGAAATGCCCTTCACGACCGGCAAAACCGGAATGTTCGCTGCCTGATAATCCTTGAAGCGGAAAATCGCGATGGCATAGGAGTGCGGCATCTGCCACAGGCTAAAGATAGCCAGCAGGATCAGCGCACCGCTGTCGAACTCGTTCGTGACGGCGCAGTAGCCAATCACCGGCGGCGCAGCGCCGGAAAGAGAACCAATCAGCGTGCCATAGACGGAGTGACGCTTCATATACAGGCTGTAGACGCCTACATACACCACGAACCCCATCACCCCCAGCCAGCAGGCCAGCGGGTTAGCACCAAACCACAGCAGCATAAAGCCAGCAATACCCAGCAAGGTGGCGTACACCAGCGAGACGGAAGGGGCAATCAGGCCTTTAACCAGCACCCGATTCTTGGTCCTTTCCATCTTCTTGTCGATATCCATGTCGATGTAGTTGTTAAATACACAACCGGACGCAACCACCAGTGACACACCGACCAGCGTGTAAATAAAGAGGGTGTAATCAATGCTGCCTTTAGAGGCCAGCAGGAACCCTCCGATTACGGAGATCAGGTTGCCAAAGATGATGCCTGGTTTCGTGACTTGCAGGTATTGCTTAAACATACTCGCCGCTCTTAGTGAACCATCATGTTGTAGTTGAGGTTCCACATAATCCAGATGGAACCGACTACCAGGATAGCGATGATAATCACGGTAAAGATAAAGGCAGTCATATTCCAGCCTTCATCGGACTTGGTGTTCATGTGCAGGAAGCAAACCAGATGCACCAGAATCTGAATCACCGCGGTCACCAGGATTGCTCCCAGGATAACCGGCTTGGACGCAGAACCGCTCATCACCATCCAGAACGGGATCACCGTCAGGATGATCGACAGGATGAAACCTGTCATGTAGGTTTTTACGCTGCCGTGGGAAGCGCCATGATCGTTAGAATGACTCATTACATCGCCCCCATCAGATAGACAACAGAGAACACGCAGATCCATACCACGTCCAGGAAGTGCCAGAACAGGCTCAGGCACATGATACGGGTACGGTTAGTGCTGGTCAGGCCGCGGCGGGAGATCTGGAACATCAGTACTGCCATCCAGATCAGACCCGAGGTCACGTGCAGACCGTGGGTACCCACCAGCGCGAAGAACGCGGACAGGAAGCCACTGCGATCCGGACCGAAGCCTTCCATAATCAGGTGGTGGAATTCATAGATTTCCATCCCGATAAAGCCAGCACCAAACAGCCAGGTCAACGCCAGCCAGGAGACAACCTGGCTCTTGTTGTTTTTGTACATGGCGATAGCCGCCATGCCGTAGGTGATGGAGCTGAATAACAGCAGTGCGGTTTCAACCAGAACGAACGGCAGTTCAAAAATGTCCTTGCCGGTCGGGCCGCCCGCTGTGCCGTTCACCAGAACGGCATAGGTCGCGAACAGACAGCAGAACAGAATGCAGTCGCTCATCAGGTAGATCCAGAAACCGAAGACTTTGGTCGGTCCTGTATCATGGTGCGCATGTTCATGCGCGTGGGCAGTTGAGTGCGCCAGAGTATCAGTTGCCATTTTTCAGCCCCGCTTTAGAAATCTCGTCGAAATGCTGATTTTCCAGCTTTTCAACTTCACGGACTGGTACGTAGTAGTCCACGTCCTCGTCAAAGCTCTTCACAATCCAGCTGATTACGATGCCAGCGAAGCCAACAATCGCCATCCACCAGATGTGCCAGATCATTGCGAAACCAAATACCGTTGCGAAAGCGGCAATCACGATGCCCGCAGCGCTGTTTTTCGGCATATGGATCTCTTCGTAATGCTCAGGTTGCTTGTACGCTTCACCTTTTTCTTTCATTTCCCAGAATGCGTCACGCTCGTGAATGTGCGGCACTACGGCAAAGTTATAGAACGGTGGTGGAGAAGAGGTTGCCCACTCCAGCGTACGGCCACCCCATGGGTCACCGGTCAGGTCGCGGTTCAGGTTACGGTCGCGGATGGACACGTAGTACTGAATCAGCTGGCACAGAATACCGCAGGCAATCAGCGCTGCACCGCCCGCTGCAACCATCAGCATTGGGTGGAACTGCGGATCGATCTGCTGGCTCAGACGACGGGTCATACCCATGAAGCCCAGCACGTACAGCGGCATAAACGCCACGAAGAAGCCAATGATCCAGAACCAGAACGCGCGTTTACCCCAGGTTTCGTTCAGCGTGAAGCCAAACGCCTTAGGCCACCAGTAAGTCACACCTGCGAAGCAGCCGAAGACCACGCCGCCGATAATAACGTTATGGAAGTGCGCAATCAGGAACAGGCTGTTGTGCAGAACGAAGTCAGCACCTGGCACCGCCAGCAGTACGCCGGTCATCCCACCTACGGAGAAGGTCACGATGAAGCCGATGGTCCACAGCATTGCTGAGTGGAACACGATACGGCCCTGGTACATGGTGAACAGCCAGTTGAAGATCTTCACCCCGGTAGGGATGGCAATAATCATGGTGGTGATACCGAAGAAGGCGTTTACGTTCGCGCCCGCACCCATGGTAAAGAAGTGGTGCAGCCAAACGATGAACGACAGAACGGTAATACACACGGTTGCCCACACCAGAGAGGTGTAACCAAACAGACGCTTACGCGAGAAGGTTGCCGCGATTTCGGAGAACACACCGAAGACAGGCAGAACCAGAATGTACACTTCCGGGTGACCCCAGGCCCAAATCAGGTTGATGTACATCATCATGTTGCCACCCATATCATTCGTGAAGAAATGGGTGCCCAGGTAGCGGTCCAGGGTCAGCAGCGCGATGGTGACGGTCAGAATTGGGAACGACGCGATAATCAGTACGTTGGCGCACAGAGATGCCCAGGTAAATACTGGCATCTTGAACATCGTCATACCTGGTGCACGCATCTTCAGGATGGTCACGAAGAAGTTGATACCGGTCAGGGTAGTACCGACACCGGAGAGCTGAAGCGCCCAAATCCAGTAGTCAACGCCTACACCCGGACTGTACTCAATTCCCGAAAGCGGCGGGTAAGCCAGCCAGCCGGTCTGTGCAAATTCGCCCACGCCCAGTGACAGGTTAACCAGGATAACGCCGACAACCGTGAACCAGAAGCTCAGGTTGTTCAGGAACGGGAACGCTACGTCGCGCGCGCCAATTTGCAGCGGAACGACAACGTTCATCAGACCGATTACCAGCGGCATCGCCACGAAGAAGATCATGATAACGCCGTGGGCGGTAAAGATCTGATCGTAGTGGTGCGGTGGCAGGAAGCCGGCTTCGCCCGCAGACGCGAGTGCCTGCTGGCTACGCATCATGATTGCATCCGCAAAGCCACGAATTAACATGACGATACCGACGATGCAGTACATGATACCGAGTTTTTTGTGGTCAACCGAAGTCAGCCACTCATTCCACAGGTAGCTCCACTTACCGAAGTAAGTGATCAGGCCAACTAAGGCCGCGCCACCAATGATAATTGCAGCCACCGTAACCATGATAATCGGTTCATGGTAGGGCACTGCATCCAGTGTCAATTTTCCGAACATTTTCTTCCTCGGCCCCTTAGTGAGCGATTTCCGCGTGGCTCATGTCCATGCCTTCCATACCTTCGTGCGCGCTGTGCTCGCCTTCTGGCTGGGTCATGTCCATGCTCTTGCCGTGATCCATAAATTTGCCAATAACGTCTTTGAACAAATCTGGTTTCACGTTAGAGAAGTACTCCACCTTGTTGTATTCGCTAGGTGCAGCCACTTTTTCGAACGCCGCCATGTCAGACATGGTGTTTGGAGACTGCTTCGCTTTTTCAACCCACTGGTCGAAAGCGGCACGGTCCGGCGTCGCAATAGCTTTGAACTTCATACCTGAGAAGCCCGGGCCGCTATAGCTGGCGGAGATACCATCGTAGGTGCCTGCTTCATTCGCGATCAGATGCAGGTTCGTCTGCATACCGGCCATCGCGTAAATCTGGCTACCCAGACGCGGGATGAAGAAGGAGTTCATTACGGAGTTGGAGGTCACTTTGAACTGAACCGGAGTGTTCGCCGGGAAGGCGATTTCATTCACGGTAGCAATGCCCTGCTCTGGATAGATGAAGAACCATTTCCAGTCCATGGAGACCACTTCAATGGTAATAGGTTTTTCATCGTGAACCAGCGGCTTGCTTGGCTCAAGTGCGTGAGTGGTTTTCCAGGTCAGCACGGCAAGGAACAGGATGATCAGGATAGGTACCGTCCAGACCACAGCTTCAACTTTGTTGGAGTGTGACCAGTTCGGGCTATACTTCGCATCTTTATTGCTCGCACGATACTTCCAGGCGAAACCAACAGCCATCAAAATGGCAGGAATAACCACAATCAACATCAGGCCAAAAGCCGTCAATATCAGTGAACGTTGTTCCAGTCCAATCTGTCCTTTGGGGTCTAGTAGTGCAGAATCACAGCCACTGAGTAATACAGTACCTGCGAATAATGACAACCATCCCAAACTTTTATTGTATTTCCTGAGTCTCATTTAACGACCTCAATTCCACGGGAGTCTGGTGGCGTTTAAAGTGTGCGGGCATTTTACGGGAAGGTTACATTACTGTAAACATCATTAGGCCTGTGTCAGGAAGGTGTTACCGGGTTCTGCCGCACGTGTCACAAGTGTTGCAGATTATGTCGGTTTTTATGACCGAAGCCGCATGATATGGGCTTTATAACGAAAGGACCCCCAAGCATACCCTAAAAGGGGCAATTGGTATAACCATTGTTAAAAATATACAAAAAATTAACAATTAATTATCAATAAAAAGACATCTAAAAAACGAAAAATCAAACTTTCCAATGCTGAATCGTTTAATGAAAAATAGCGTTTTGGAATTGGCTCCAATAATTTCCAAATCCTATCCCGCACAAAACAACAAATATTTTTTTAGCGGCTGTTGGCTATTTCACCGTTATAATTTCGGTTAGTGATTACAACGGGAAATAACCTTTCACTTTTTCTTCAGGTCATCTGCGTTTTACGCAATGCCATAAAATCGAGCAGACCGCCCGTCAGGATCCCGGCGATGGCCAGCAGGGCTCCTGCGTCCAGCAGAAGAGCTTCGAGGGGGAGCGCCAGAGACGTACTGGCGTTAACGATAAGTACCACAAGCCATAGCGCCAGCGCGCCGCAGCCCGCCATTAGCAGACGTAACGCAAATCGGTAGGCGCGGTGATATTCAGTACGCGGCATAAAGTGTTCGGTCCGCTGGGTATATTCCAGCGTCTGGCGACACACCAGCAATAATAAAATCCCCGGCACGGCAGCCGCGACCGAGAAGAGATAAAACGTTGGCCAGCCGTGGGCTTCTACAAACCAGCCGGCAATCGGACCTACGTACACGCGGCCAACGGCCGAGAGCGCCGAGAGCAGCGCAAACTGCGTGGCGGAAAACGATTTATTGCACAGAGTCATCAGCAGGGCGACAAACGCCGCCGTCCCCATGCCGCCACAGAGATTTTCAAAGAACACCGCCGCGGCCATGCTGAACATATGCTTGTCAGTCACCGACAGCAGCCAGTAGCCCGCGTTAGATGCGCCCTGCAGGATGCCGAAGATCAGCAGCGCGCGGAACAGCGTCAGGCGCTGCATCAATACGCCGCCATAAAGCGCACCGACGATGGTCGCAAACAGCCCCAGCGTTTTATTCACCACGCCCACTTCACCGGCATCAAAACCGACGCCGCGGATCAGGAAGGTGGTGGTCAGGCTCATGGCAAAGGCATCGCCCAGCTTATAAAGGACGATGAGCAGCAGGATCAGCCAGGCATTGTTGCGGCCAAAAAAGTCACGCAGCGGTTCGGCCACGGCCTGTTCCAGAGAGCGGGGAACCGGAATGACGTCGCTCGGTTCGGGTGCAAATAGCGTAGCGATAATGCAGGGGATGAGCAGGGCAGCCATCAGCCAGTACATACCCTGCCAGCCGAGATAACGGTCGGCCAGCCACAACGCCAGCCCGCCGGAGACCAGCATCCCGAGGCGATAGCCCAGCACGCTGATCGCCGCACCGGCCCCGCGCTCTTCCGCAGGTAACACGTCCGTCTTCCAGGCGTCGAACACGATGTCCTGAGAGGCGGAACAGAAGGCTATCACCACCGCAAGCGCGGCCATCCAGCGGAGCTGTGTGGTCGGCTCAAGAAAGCCCATCGCCGCAATCGCCAGCAGCAGCAGGACCTGTGTCATCACTAACCAGCCGCGACGACGCCCCAGAAACGGCGGCGTATAGCGATCCATCACCGGCGACCACAGGAACTTAAAGACATACGCCTGACCGACAAGCGAGAAGAAACCAATGGTTTTGAGATCGATGTTCTCAACCGTCATCCACGCCTGAAGCGTGCCGGAGGTGAGCGCGAGGGGTAAACCGGAGGCAAAGCCGAGGATCAGCAGAATCGCTGATTTCGGTTGCTGGAAAATGCGTAAGTAGTGACTGGACATGTTCTTATGAACTGACCCGGTGAAGCACCGGGTCAGTGAGCAGGATTAACGTGCGTTCTGCTTGATAAAGTCGTGAATGCTGGTGTCCTGCGCCATATCGGCGATGGTGTCCGTCAGCACGCTGTTAACGGCGTTAGCAATATTCTTGTTAGAGGCCTGGAACGCGCCTTCAACAGAGTAGCTGGCGCGGTAGTTTTTGGTCATCTTGTTGCCGTTCTTCGCGGTGGCAATGATGGCGATATCCGCTTTGGTCGCAATGTTGTAGCGCACGTTGCCCTGAGAGACGTCTGCGTACAGGTTGTTGACGATAATCTGCAGATCAACCGCGCCGCTTGGGCCAATCATGTAGCCGCGAGCGGTCATTTGCTTCTCAAGCACTTCCTGCAGCAGGAAGCGCAGGTCGCGGGACGCGGTCAGCGTCACCTGCTGGTTGTCGCGGGTCACTTTTGCCAGCGCCTGGTCCTGACGCTGATCGGCACCGTTAATGCTCACGGTGACGCCCATCAGGCTTGGGTCCTGCTGAGGCAGGGTGATTTTTGGTGAGACATCAATAGTGGTAGGCGGAGTCGCACAGCCTGCCAGCATAAAAAGGGCTACCAACGGAAAGAAGAGTTTTTTAAACATTTTCAGGTTCTCAACGAATCGTAAGCATTAAAGAGAGAAAAATTGCCGCCATCATATCATCGACTACGGCCAGGGGAAGTGGTCAACGCATGTAAATTCATCGTCTTGTCTGAAAACTGACCAGCTCATCCTTTTTCTCCTCCCGCCAGAGACGACAGGTATGAGTCTCACAGTGAACTTCATGCATTTGAATGAGAAAATCAGACGAAAGCTAAATATTTGTTGTCAAGGTGTAATGGAAACGGTAAAAGCGGCTAACATTTAAAGGGATGGGTGACATCTTAGCGTTGTCGGAGGAGTAATTTCATGATGATACGTGAACAGATAGAAGAAAAATTAAGGGCAGCGTTCAACCCTGTGTTCCTCGAAGTCGTCGACGAAAGCTATCGTCATAACGTGCCGGCAGGTTCTGAAAGCCACTTTAAAGTGGTTCTGGTTAGCGATCGCTTCACGGGAGAACGTTTCCTGAACCGACATCGCCTGATCTACAGCACCTTGACGGAAGAACTCTCCACGACCGTGCATGCGCTGGCACTGCATACCTACACCATTAAGGAATGGGAAGGCTTGCAGGATACGGTTTTTGCGTCGCCGCCTTGTCGCGGTGCAGGCACCATCGCCTGATAAATCGGATTTGCAACGGCTGGAGCTTTTCCAGTATGTTGCTTACAGATTTCCTCAAAACGGCCTCCGGGCCGTTTTGTTTTGTCTGAGTTTTGAGCGGATGGTGCGATTTTAAGGCTAAAAATAGCCTTAAAGTGTGAAAAAAGCCGCAGCAACATGCTCCAACCGTTCTCGACTCACCTAAGTGATGCCGCTATAATGCCGCGTCTTATTGAATGTCTTCGGGATGATTCTGGCGACAGGGAATGTGAATCTGCACTAAGAGAGCATCCCGGTATAACAGACAGATTCAGAGTTGACCGAGCACTGTGATTTTTTTGAGGTAACAAGATGCAAGTTTCAGTTGAAACCACTCAAGGCCTTGGCCGCCGTGTAACGATTACTATCGCTGCTGACAGCATCGAAACTGCTGTGAAAAGCGAGCTGGTCAACGTAGCAAAAAAAGTACGTATTGACGGCTTCCGTAAGGGCAAAGTACCAATGAATGTTGTTGCTCAGCGTTATGGCGCTTCCGTGCGTCAGGATGTGCTGGGTGAACTGATGAGCCGCAACTTTATCGACGCGATCATCAAAGAAAAAATCAATCCAGCCGGCGCGCCAAACTACGTGCCAGGTGAATACAAACTGGGCGAAGACTTCACCTACTCCGTAGAGTTCGAAGTGTACCCGGAAGTTGAGCTGAAAGGCCTGGAATCTATCGAAGTTGAAAAACCGATCGTTTCCGTGACCGACGAAGACGTTGACGGCATGCTGGACACCCTGCGTAAGCAGCAGGCGAACTGGAAAGAGAAAGAAGGCGCTGTTGACGCGGAAGACCGCGTAACCATCGACTTCACCGGTTCTGTAGACGGCGAAGAGTTCGAAGGCGGCAAAGCGTCTGACTTCGTACTGGCAATGGGCCAGGGTCGTATGATCCCAGGCTTCGAAGACGGCATCAAAGGCCACAAAGCGGGCGAAGAGTTCACCATCGACGTGACCTTCCCTGAAGAGTACCACGCTGAAAACCTGAAAGGTAAAGCAGCGAAGTTCGTCATCAACCTGAAGAAAGTTGAAGAGCGCGAACTGCCAGAACTGACTGAAGAGTTCATCAAGCGTTTCGGCGTGGAAGATGGTTCTGTTGCTGGCCTGCGTACCGAAGTGCGTAAGAACATGGAGCGCGAGCTGAACGGTGCTGTGCGTAACCGCGTGAAATCTCAGGCGATTGAAGGTCTGGTAAAAGCGAACGAAATCGACGTTCCTGCTGCCCTGATCGACAGCGAAATCGACGTGCTGCGCCGTCAGGCTGCACAGCGCTTCGGTGGCAACCAGCAGCAAGCGATGGAACTGCCGCGCGAGCTGTTCGAAGAGCAAGCGAAACGCCGCGTTGTTGTTGGCCTGCTGCTGGGCGAAGTGATTCGTACCCACGAGCTGAAAGCTGACGAAGAGCGTGTGAAGGGCCTGATCGAAGAGATGGCGTCTGCATACGAAGATCCATCAGAAGTGATCGAGTTCTACGGTAAGAACAAAGAGCTGATGGACAACATGCGCAACGTCGCACTGGAAGAGCAGGCTGTTGAAGCGGTACTGGCGAAAGCGAAAGTGACCGAAAAAGCGACCTCTTTCAACGAACTGATGAACCAGCAGGCGTAATTTCGCTCTAACGGTTTAAAGTTTGAACAAAAAACCCGTTGCCTTCCGGCGACGGGTTTTTTTTATCGCTGCATGGGTTCTGGAAGGGTGCTAAAACGCCCTTTCAGTGTTAGCGTTACAACAAAAGGTTGTTATGCTTGAAATAGGGCGTGGCGAACCCCATAAGTATGTAATCACGATGATTGAGACTGGCTGATAATCCGTCCATAAGGTTACAATCAGTACAGCAGGTGTTTTCAATTTTGAACCAGGAGACGGAAATGTCATACAGTGGCGAACGAGATAACTTTGCACCCCATATGGCGCTGGTGCCAATGGTTATTGAACAGACCTCACGCGGTGAGCGTTCTTTCGATATCTATTCCCGTCTGCTCAAGGAACGCGTTATCTTTCTGACTGGCCAGGTAGAAGACCATATGGCTAACCTGATCGTGGCGCAGATGCTGTTCCTGGAAGCGGAAAACCCGGAAAAAGACATTTACCTGTATATCAACTCGCCTGGCGGTGTGATTACGGCGGGCATGTCCATTTATGACACCATGCAGTTCATCAAGCCAGATGTCAGCACTATCTGTATGGGGCAGGCTGCATCCATGGGGGCCTTCCTGTTAACCGCAGGGGCGAAAGGTAAGCGTTTCTGCCTGCCTAACTCCCGCGTGATGATTCACCAGCCGCTGGGGGGTTACCAGGGGCAGGCGACGGATATCGAAATCCACGCCCGCGAAATTCTGAAAGTAAAAGCGCGCATGAATGAACTTATGGCGCAGCATACAGGTCAATCTCTTGAGCAGATCGAGCGCGATACCGAGCGCGATCGCTTCCTCTCTGCTCCAGAGGCAGTTGAGTACGGCTTAGTCGACTCCGTATTGACCCATCGTAATTGATGCCCGCGACGCGAGTGTGCCGCTATACTAAGGTAGGGCGGCACGCTGCTTAAAGCACACGCGTCTTAGAATGGCATTTGCGTCGTCATGTGCGGCACAAAGAACTTAAAAAGAGGTTTGGACTCATGACAGATAAACGCAAAGATGGTTCGGGCAAACTGCTGTACTGCTCTTTTTGCGGCAAAAGCCAGCATGAAGTGCGTAAACTGATTGCCGGGCCGTCCGTGTATATCTGCGACGAATGCGTCGATTTATGTAACGACATCATTCGCGAAGAGATTAAAGAAGTTGCGCCGCACCGTGAGCGTAGCGCATTGCCAACGCCGCATGAGATTCGTCATCACCTTGACGACTATGTCATCGGTCAGGAGCAGGCAAAGAAAGTGCTGGCGGTGGCGGTATACAACCACTACAAACGTCTGCGTAACGGCGACACCAGCAATGGCGTAGAACTGGGCAAAAGTAACATTCTGCTGATCGGGCCAACCGGCTCCGGTAAAACGCTGCTGGCGGAAACCCTGGCGCGCCTGCTGGATGTTCCGTTTACCATGGCGGATGCCACCACCCTGACCGAAGCCGGTTATGTGGGTGAAGACGTTGAGAACATCATTCAGAAGCTGCTGCAGAAGTGCGATTACGACGTTCAGAAAGCACAGCGTGGGATTGTTTATATTGATGAGATCGACAAGATCTCCCGTAAATCAGACAACCCGTCCATCACCCGTGACGTGTCGGGTGAAGGGGTGCAGCAGGCCCTGCTGAAGCTGATCGAAGGTACGGTTGCGGCCGTTCCGCCGCAGGGTGGACGCAAACATCCGCAGCAGGAGTTCCTGCAGGTCGATACCTCCAAGATCCTGTTTATTTGCGGCGGCGCGTTTGCTGGTCTGGATAAAGTCATTTCCCACCGTGTTGAAACCGGCTCCGGCATTGGTTTTGGCGCAACGGTGAAGGCGAAGTCCGAGAAAGCCAACGAAGGTGAACTGCTTTCGCAGGTTGAGCCTGAAGATCTGATCAAATTTGGTCTGATCCCTGAATTCATTGGCCGTCTGCCGGTTGTGGCAACGCTGAATGAGCTGAGCGAAGACGCGCTGATTCAGATCCTGAAAGAGCCGAAAAATGCGCTGACCAAGCAGTATCAGGCGCTGTTCAATCTGGAAGGCGTTGAGCTGGAATTCCGTGACGAAGCGCTGGATGCGATTGCCAAGAAAGCGATGGCGCGTAAAACCGGTGCGCGTGGTTTGCGCTCTATCGTTGAAGCGGCATTGCTCGACACCATGTACGATTTGCCGTCGATGGAAGACGTCGAAAAAGTGGTTATCGACGAGTCCGTGATCGGCGGCCAATCCAAGCCGCTGCTGATTTACGGTAAACCGGAAGCCCAGCAGGCATCTGGCGAATAATTCACCAAATCATACAAGCAGTTAATCAAAAAGGGGGGATTTTATCTCCCCTTTACTTTTTCCGTATTCATAGCGTTGAATGTGTGGGAAACATCCCCATATACTGGATACATGTTAATGGTTATGTGAAGCACTGTGACATGACCAGCTTACCTGGCGGACACTAAACTAAGAGAGAGCTCTATGAATCCTGAGCGTTCTGAACGCATTGAAATCCCCGTATTGCCGTTGCGCGATGTGGTGGTTTATCCGCACATGGTCATACCCTTATTTGTAGGGCGGGAAAAATCTATCCGTTGCCTCGAAGCCGCCATGGATCATGATAAAAAAATCATGCTGGTGGCCCAGAAAGAAGCATCAACGGATGAGCCGGGTGTAAACGATCTTTTCACCGTCGGGACCGTGGCCTCTATTTTACAAATGCTGAAGCTGCCGGACGGCACCGTGAAGGTGCTGGTCGAAGGCTTACAGCGTGCGCGTATTACCACGCTGTCAGACGATGGCGAACACTTCTCTGCCAAGGCAGAGTACCTTGATTCACCTGAACTTGATGAGCGCGAGCAGGAAGTGCTGGTACGTACCGCGATTAGCCAGTTCGAAGGCTATATCAAGCTGAACAAGAAAATCCCACCAGAAGTGCTGACGTCGCTGAACAGCATCGACGATCCTGCGCGTCTGGCGGACACCATCGCTGCACACATGCCGCTGAAGCTGGCTGACAAACAGTCCGTGCTGGAGATGTCCGACGTTAACGAACGTCTGGAATATCTGATGGCGATGATGGAGTCTGAAATCGATCTGCTGCAGGTTGAGAAGCGCATTCGTAACCGCGTGAAAAAGCAGATGGAAAAATCTCAGCGTGAGTACTATCTGAATGAGCAAATGAAGGCCATTCAGAAAGAGCTGGGCGAGATGGACGACGCACCGGACGAAAACGAAGCGCTGAAGCGTAAGATCGACGCGGCGAAGATGCCGAAAGAGGCGAAAGAGAAAGCCGAAGCAGAACTGCAGAAGCTGAAAATGATGTCTCCGATGTCGGCTGAAGCAACCGTCGTGCGCGGCTACATTGAGTGGATGGTGCAGGTTCCGTGGAACGCCCGCAGCAAGGTCAAGAAAGACCTGCGTCAGGCCCAGGAGATCCTCGATACTGACCACTACGGCCTGGAACGCGTGAAAGACCGCATCCTTGAGTACCTCGCGGTACAGAGCCGTGTAAACAAAATTAAAGGCCCAATTCTGTGCCTGGTAGGACCGCCGGGGGTGGGTAAAACCTCTCTGGGCCAGTCCATCGCCAAAGCGACCGGACGTAAGTACATCCGTATGGCGCTGGGCGGCGTGCGTGATGAAGCGGAAATCCGCGGTCACCGCCGTACCTACATCGGTTCTATGCCGGGTAAACTGATCCAGAAAATGGCGAAAGTGGGGGTTAAAAATCCGCTGTTCCTGCTTGATGAGATCGACAAAATGTCGTCGGACATGCGCGGCGACCCGGCGTCTGCTCTGCTGGAAGTGCTTGATCCAGAACAGAACGTGGCGTTCAGCGATCACTACCTGGAAGTGGACTACGACCTCAGCGATGTAATGTTCGTGGCAACGTCCAACTCCATGAACATACCGGCACCGCTGCTGGACCGTATGGAAGTGATCCGCCTCTCCGGTTATACCGAAGACGAAAAGCTGAACATTGCTAAACAGCACCTGCTGCCGAAGCAGATTGAGCGTAACGCGCTGAAAGCCAACGAGTTGACCGTCGAGGACAGCGCGATTATCGGCATCATTCGCTACTACACCCGTGAAGCGGGCGTGCGTAGCCTTGAGCGCGAAATATCTAAGCTGTGCCGTAAGGCGGTAAAACAGCTGCTGCTGGATAAGAGCCTGAAGCACATCGTGATTAACGGTGACAATCTGCATGCCTACCTCGGCGTTCAGCGCTTCGACTATGGCCGCGCGGATAACGAAAACCGCGTGGGTCAGGTGACCGGTCTGGCATGGACGGAAGTGGGCGGCGATCTGCTGACCATCGAAACCGCCTGTGTGCCGGGCAAAGGCAAGCTGACCTACACCGGCTCGCTGGGTGAAGTGATGCAGGAGTCCATCCAGGCTGCGCTGACCGTGGTGCGCGCGCGCGCGGAAAAACTGGGTATCAACCCGGATTTCTACGAAAAACGCGACATTCACGTTCACGTTCCTGAAGGGGCGACGCCGAAAGATGGCCCAAGCGCGGGTATTGCCATGTGTACCGCTCTGGTTTCCTGTCTGACGGGCAACCCGGTACGTGCCGATGTGGCAATGACCGGTGAAATTACCCTGCGCGGTCAGGTCCTGCCAATCGGCGGGTTAAAAGAAAAACTGCTGGCGGCACACCGCGGTGGGATCAAAACCGTATTGATCCCTTACGAAAACAAACGCGATCTGGAAGAGATTCCGGACAACGTGATTGCCGATCTGCAGATCCATCCTGTTAAGCGAATTGAGGAAGTTCTCAGTCTGGCACTGCAGAATGAACCCTCCGGAATGCAGGTTGTAACCGCAAAATAGTGACCTCGCGCAAAGAGCGTCAATAAAAACAAGGCTGGTAAGTCATTTCGCACTTGCCAGCCTTTTTTTGTATAGCTAATTTAGATTGCTGATTAGGTCAGCCATCAACAACGGGTGTTGTAAGGTCATGGCAGGCCTGATATAACTGCTGCGCGGTCGCGTTGTGAAGGACTCAGGCGCGATATAAATTATAAAGAGAGGAAGAGAACAGTGAATAAATCTCAACTGATTGACAAAATTGCTGCTGGTGCTGATATTTCTAAAGCTGCAGCTGGACGTGCGTTAGATGCATTAATTGCTTCTGTTACTGAATCTCTGCAGGCTGGGGACGACGTTGCACTGGTAGGCTTCGGTACTTTTGCTGTTAAAGAGCGTGCTGCCCGTACTGGCCGCAACCCTCAGACCGGTAAAGAGATCACCATTGCTGCTGCTAAAGTGCCGGGTTTCCGTGCAGGTAAAGCGCTGAAAGACGCAGTAAACTGATTGCTTTCCCGTTTCAGGGAAGCCGGATAGTACAAGGGCGCATCGTTTGATGTGCCTTTTTTGTTTGTCCAGACCTGATTTGTGCGAGTTTATGCGAGTTGTGGGCTGACAATCGCCCCGTTTTCTTGTCACAATACGCCTTCACGCGCGACGGGCAGGATTTTCCGTCAGCGTCAGGTAACCAGTCACCTACAGCGGAGTGTTGTTACACCATGATGGACAGCTTACGCACGGCTGCTAACAGTCTCGTGCTCAAGATTATTTTCGGTATCATTATCGTGTCGTTCATATTGACCGGCGTGAGCAGTTACCTTATTGGCGGTGGCGCGAACTATGCCGCAAAAGTGAATGGCCAGGAAATCAGCCGTGATCAGTTCGAGAATGCTTTTGCCGGTGAGCGTAACCGTATGCAGCAACAGCTGGGCGACCAATTCTCTGAACTGGCGGCGAATGAAGGGTACATGAAAACCCTGCGCCAACAGACACTGAACCGTCTTATCGACGAAGCGCTGCTGGCTCAGTATGCCAAAAAGCTGGGCCTTGGCATCAGCGACGAGCAGGTCAAAAAAGCGATCTTCGCCACTCAGGCATTCCAGTCTAACGGTAAATTCGACAACGCGCGTTACAACAGTATCGTTAACCAGATGGGCATGACGGCGGATCAGTACGCGCAGGCGCTGCGTAACCAGCTGACAACCCAGCAGCTCATTAACGCTGTCGTGGGTACCGATTTCATGCTTAAAGGTGAAACCGACGAACTGGCCGCGCTGGTGGCACAGCAGCGCGTGGTCCGTGAAGCGACAATTGATGTGAACGCCCTGGCGGCGAAACAGCAGGTGAGCGACGCAGACGTTAATGCTTACTACGAGCAGAATAAAAACGCCTTTGTTTCTCCGGAGCAGTTCCGCGTCAGCTACATCAAGCTGGATGCAGCTGCGCTGCAGGAAAGCGCGTCTGATGCCGAGATCCAGTCTTACTACGACCAGCATCAGGATCAGTTCACTCAGCCGCAGCGTAACCGCTACAGCGTGATTCAGACCAAAACTGAAGCAGATGCTAAGGCGGTACTGGATGAGCTGAACAAAGGCGCTGATTTCGCCACCCTTGCGAAAGCGAAATCCACCGACATTATCTCTGCGAAAAACGGCGGTGATATGGGCTGGCTGGAAGACGCAACCACGCCCGACGAGCTGAAAAATGCCGGCCTGAAAGAGAAAGGCCAGCTGTCTGGTGTGATTAAATCATCCGTTGGTTTCCTGGTCGTGCGTCTGGACGACATCACCCCGGCGAAAACCAAGCCGCTGGCTGAGGTTCGTGATGATATTGCCGCGAAAGTGAAACAGGAAAAAGCCCTGGATGCCTACTACGCGCTGCAGCAGAAGGTGAGCGATGCTGCCAGCAACGACAACGAATCTCTGGCAGGTGCAGAGCAGGCGGCGGGTGTGAAAGCGGTTGAGACCGGCTGGTTTGGTCGCGACAACCTGCCGGAAGAGCTGAACTTCAAACCGGTTTCTGATGCCATCTTTAACGGTGGTCTGGTGGGCGAGAACGGCACGCCGGGCAGCAACTCTGACATCATTACCGTTGACGGCGATCGCGCCTTTGTTCTGCGCGTCAGCGAGCACAAGCCAGAAGCGGTCAAACCGCTGGCGGAAGTGAAGGATCAGGTCGTCGCTCAGGTTAAGCACAACAAAGCAGAACAGCAGGCTAAACTGGACGCTGAGAAGATTCTGGCCGATCTGAAAGCGGGTAAACAGGACGCGCTGAAAGCGGCAGGTCTGAGCTTCGGTGAGGCGAAAACGCTTAGCCGCACCGGTCAGGACCCAATCAGTCAGGCCGCGTTTAGCCTGACGCTGCCGGCAAAAGACAAGCCAAGCTTCGGTACCACCACCGATATGCAGGGTAACGTTGTTCTGCTGGCGCTGGACGACGTGAAAGCCGGCACTCTGCCAGAAGCGCAGAAGAAGGCGATGGTTCAGGGCATTACTCAGAACAATGCTCAGATTGCTTTCGAAGCCATGATGAGCAACCTGCGTAAAGACGCCAAAATCAAGCTGGGCGATGTCATGACTCAGCAGCAGTAATTACGTGTCTGCTCGCAGATTTTCGTAACGCTCTGCAAAAACTAAAGGCCGCTTTCGCGGCCTTTTCCATTTCTGCAATCTGCTGTTTGTGCCTGTTTTCACAGGCGGCTATCGTTGCGTGGCTGTCAACAAACAAGGAGATAACAGCATGAAATGTGGAATCAAAGCACTGTTAATTACGCTGGCTATTGCCACCACCGGGATGAGCGCGGGCGCGCAGGCGGCGGCGACCGCCGCCAAACCACAGGCTACGCAGAGCAAGTCCGACGCGGCCGCGCCGGTACAAGGGCAGACCAAAGCGGCTGACGCCGGTAAAAATGCGGATGATGACGGTACGCGGGTCAGCATTAACTCGGCCTCGGCAGAGGATCTCGCCCGCGCAATGAATGGCGTGGGCCTGAAAAAAGCGCAGGCTATCGTCAGCTATCGTGAAGAGTACGGCCCATTCAAAACGGTCGACGATCTCAAACAGGTTCCGGGCATGGGCAGCGCGCTGGTTGAGCGCAACCTCTCACACCTGACACTGTAATAACGCAATTTCTTGCACTGCGGCAAAAGTTTGCCAGGATAAAGAGGTCATACCAGTTATGACCTCTGATCCTATAACAATGAAAGGCTATTGCGCTATGCAGACAAAAATCAAAGTACGCGGTTTCCATCTTGATGTTTATCAGCACGTCAATAATGCTCGCTATCTCGAGTTTCTTGAAGAAGCGCGCTGGGACGGGCTGGAAAACAGCGAAAGCTTTCAGTGGCTGACCGCGCACAACATCGCGTTCGTGGTCGTCAATATCAACATCAACTATCGCCGTCCGGCCGTGCTGGGCGATGTGCTCACCGTGACCAGCCAGGTACAACAGCTAAACGGCAAAAGCGGCGTGTTAAGCCAGGTGGTGACGCTCGATCCAGAAGGGCAGGTGGTGGCTGATGCACTGATCACCGTTGTCTGTATCGATCTGAAAACTCAGAAAGCGCTGCCGCTGGAAGGGGAATTGCGGGAAAAGCTGGAGTTGATGATCGTATAAGACATATTAAGGCGCACTCGTGCTGTCGACTCCTGTTTTGCGACAGCACGGTCAAAAAACGCTATTTAAGTCCGGTCTTTTGCTTCATTGCCGCCATCACGCCGACTTTATCAGCCAGGTAATGGTTAAGCCCGTTAGCGCGCAGATTACAGGCGGCGCACTGGCCGCAACCGTCGCCTTTGATGCCGTTATAGCAGGTGAGGGTTTCGCTGCGAACCAAATCCAGCTTGCCCCAGTAGTCGGCCAGCGCCCAGGTTTCGGCTTTATCCAGCCACATGAGCGGGGTTTCAAAGCGCGTCTCTTTCGCCATCCCCAGATTGACGGCGTGGTTGAGCGCTTTGACAAACTCATCGCGGCAGTCCGGGTATCCTGAGAAGTCGGTCTCGCATACGCCCGTAATTACCGCTTCGGCTTTTACCTGATAGGCATAAATCGCCGTCAGGGTCAGGAACAGAATATTACGCCCCGGCACAAACGTGTTCGGAATGCCGCTGGCATCGGGTTCGTAGTCCGGTACAGGAATACTGTCCCGGGTGAGGCTGCTGACGGCCAGTTCATTTAACAGCGTAACGTCCAGCACCTTGTGCGCGCGTGCCCCTAGTTTGAGGGCCAGTTCACGGGCAACGTCGATTTCAGCGCGGTGACGCTGGCCATAATCGAAAGTCACACAGTGAACTTCATCATACTGATGAAGGGCCTGAACCAGGCAGGTTGTAGAGTCTTGTCCTCCGCTGAACACGACGACGGCACGTTTCATAAATCATCTCGACTGTTACGGTAAAAACGTTATGTTACCGTCTGGCTACGGCGGCGACCAGCTTCTTCACGATTTGGGGGCGGGTAGCCAGGCTTCGGTAAAATCAAACCAGCCGCGGGTGTTGAGGCGTATGCCGTTGACTCCCGGCGGGGCGCTGATTTGATATTGATAGTTAAAAAGTGGCGTCAGCACCGCATTCTCCATCAGGCGGTTGAAAATGGCTTGCAGGCCGGCGTGTCGGTCCCGAGCTTCGGCCTGAGACTGCACCGCATCCAGCGTGGCTTGCAGATGGGCGTAGGCCGGTGCGCTTAACACGTGCGGCCACAGGGCATCGCAGCGCAGCCACTGCTCAAGCGTATACGCTGGCGCTTCGCCAATCAGCCTGTCCCCCATCATGATATCTGCATCGGCAAGCTGCTGGCATCCGTCCCACGTCTTGGCGTCGTGGAAGATGACGGTCAGGTCACAACCCTGTCGCGCCAGGTACGCCTTTAACTGGCTGGCCATGGTGTGAAGCTCAACGGGAAGATGGTAAACCAGCGTCAGCGCCTCAGGCAGGGCAACGTCCGTTAAGTCAGGCCATTCGGGGATTGTCCAGCCGGGAAGCAGTTCCCCGGTGGGCGTAATGAGTCCTTCGTTGAGCGGAAGCGTGTGCAGAAGCCTGGAGAGATGGATGATATTGATAAGCCGCTTCGCCTGGATCTCACTCAGACGCGCGCTCTGTTTCAGCGTGAGGTAACAGAAGCCCAGGCTGGTGCTGCTGCTGACCAGCCTCAGGGTTTCAAGCTCATCGGCCTCGCCAATCGCGATTTGCACCGGGTGACGACAGCTGGTGCCCAGCCTGTAATCAAACAGCTGGGGGGTGATCCAGTATTCGATGGCTTTGAGCAGCGGATGGCTCAGGTGGTATTGCTCATGGCTTTCCAGACGAACCAGGTCGGGCTCAAAGGCGGCCAGCCGGAAGGGGCCGCAGCCAAGTTCAGGATAGTCGGGATGCGCCAGACGGCTGCAGTAGGTTGCCAGCCTGTGCGCCAGCCAATAGTCCGGTTGATGCAGCGTAAATGTCAGACACTGTGGATGCGTTGTTTCGATACGTAAAACGCTCCTGAACAGGGTGCGCAGGGCGGGAAGCGTCAACAGTGCCGTCAGGCTTCGCTGGAGCTGCGCCGTTTCTATTTTATCGCCGTTATGCCAGTGCAGGGTGGAGCGAATGTAGAAATGCCAGCGCAGCCCGTCAGCAGAGACCTCCCAGTGATGCGCGAGATCGCCCGTGGGTTCACTGCTGTTACCGTTAAAACGCGTCAAGCCTGAAAATACCTGTCCCGCCAGATGCTGCTCCGCCCGGCCAGGCAAAAAGCCCGGCTGAAGCGGCTCCAGCGAGCGATAGTAGGGGATGCGCAGCGTCGGCGTGTCGTTTTGCCACTGCCCGCCTAAAAACGGATGCAGCAACGATCTCAGTGCTTCAGGAGCAAGCTGGGCCAGCTCCAGCGCGTTATGCTGCTGCCCGCTCTTCAGCGCCTCTTCCATCATCGCATTGCGCAGTGACTCCGGGCTGGCATGGAACGTCAGCTCACCGCGTTTGCCGCGACCAGACCGCGCGTGCCAGCTGAGCCAGCCCGCCTCCTGAGCCTGACGCAGCAGGGTGCGGACATGGCGCTCGCTACAAAAACAGCGGCTGGCAAGCTCACTTATGGTGACCTGCTGTGGAGCGCCAGCGGAAGGTTGCCACAGGCGTTGATACTGGTTAAGACGGTTAAGCTGGCGCATAAGAAACCCGGAACAATAATTTTCATCTATTCACTATTACTTCCGTATATCTCACACGATACTGATGCACAAGTTAATCGCATCACATTTCAGGAGTAATCATGGCCCGCCTCGCTGCATTTGATATGGACGGTACGTTGTTAATGCCGGATCACCGTCTGGGGGAGAAAACGCTGAGTACCCTGAAGCGTCTGCGCGAGCGTGATGTCACCCTGACGTTTGCCACTGGCCGCCACGTGCTGGAGATGCGTCATCTGCTGGGCACGTTTTCCCTGGATGCGTTTTTAATCACGGGTAACGGAACGCGCATTCACACCGTTGAAGGAGAGGTGCTGCACCGCCAGGATCTCAACCCGGAAGTGGCGGATAGTGTTCTGCACAGCACGTGGGACACGCAGGCCAGTATCCACGTATTCAACGATCAAGGCTGGTTTACCGGAAGCGAAATCCCCGAATTATTACACGCGCATGTTTATAGCGGCTTCAAATACCAGCTTATCGATCTGCGCCGGATCCCTGCCCACGCGGTGACCAAGATTTGCTTCTGTGGCGATCATGACGATCTTTGCCGCTTACGCATTCAATTAAATGAGGCGCTGGGCGACCGGGCGCACCTGACCTTCTCGGCGGTGGATTGTCTTGAAGTCCTGCCGGTGGGCTGTAACAAAGGTTCAGCCCTGGCGGTGCTCAGCGACCACCTGGGCTTAACGCTGCAGGAGTGTATGGCGTTTGGCGACGCCATGAATGACCGCGAAATGCTGGGCAGCGTGGGGCGCGGCCTGATTATGGGGAATGCGATGCCGCAGCTGATCGCAGAGCTTCCTCATCTGCCGGTTATCGGACACTGCGGCAACGAAGCGGTGTCCCATTTTTTGACGCATTGGCTGGACAACAACAACCTCCCATATTCCCCCGAATAGTGAGACCCTTCCAGCAAGCCAGACTTCGGTCTGGCTTTTTTTTATTTCAGCAGCTGCGCAATCTGCGCTTTCCACGGGGTGATGTCGCCGATGTTGGCCTGTACCCACTCCGCATTGTAGTAGGTCTCAAGGTAGCGCTCGCCGCTGTCGCACAGCAGCGTGACGATGGAGCCGGTACGGCCTTCCTCGCGCATGCGTGCCGCAAGCTGCAGTACGCCCCACATGTTGGTGCCCGTTGATGCACCAACTTTGCGGCCGAGCTGCGTCTCCAGCCAGTGCGCGGTGGCGACGCTGGCGGCGTCCGGCACGCGGAGCATTTCGTCGACAACGTCAGGAATGAACGACGGTTCCACGCGCGGGCGGCCAATTCCTTCAATTTTACTGCCCACCGGGCTGCGCAGGCCGGCATCGCGGCTTTGCCAGTAGTCGAGGAACACGGAGTTCTGGGGGTCAACTACCATCAGCTGGGTATCGTAGCCCTGACAGCGAATGTAGCGTCCGATAGTGGCTGACGTGCCGCCCGTACCGGCGCTCATCACAATGTACGACGGAACCGGATGCGGTTCGTGGGTCATCTGGCGGAAAATACTGTCGGCAATGTTGTTATTGCCGCGCCAGTCCGTTGCGCGCTCGGCAAAGGTGAACTGGTCCATATAGTGGCCGTTTAGCTCGCGGGCGAGTATTTCAGAGGCGGCATAGATTTCGCAGGCGCTTTCCACAAAATGGCAGCGTCCGCCGTAAAATTCGATCTGCTCGATTTTTCGTTTTGCGGTGCAGGAGGGCATCACGGCGATAAACGGCAGGCCCAGCAGACGAGCGAAATAGGCTTCAGACACCGCCGTTGAACCGGATGAGGATTCAATAATGGTCGTGCCTTCTTTGATCCAGCCGTTGCACAAACCGTATAAAAACAGAGAGCGCGCCAGGCGATGCTTCAGGCTACCGGTAGGATGGGTGCTTTCATCCTTCAGGTAGAGCTGAATACCGCCAAATCCCGGCAGGGGGAGGCGAATCAGGTGGGTATCCGCCGAGCGCTGGTAGTCGGCATTGATTTCGCTGATGGCATGTTTAACCCAGGTGCTATTCATCGTAGTTATCCGTTTGTCATTTTGTGCCCAGCATAGCGAAAAGCACAGAAAAAATTGTTGCTATCTGGCCTTTAAAATAGAATGAAGGGAGAAAAATTTTCTCTATGAGGTGGGTATGCTAGATAAAATTGACCGCAAGCTCCTTTCATTGCTGCAAAGTGACTGTACCCTCTCTTTGCAGGCGCTGGCAGATGCCGTTAATCTGACCACCACACCGTGCTGGAAGCGCCTAAAAAAGCTGGAAGATGACGGCATTCTTCTGGGGCGCGTCGCATTACTCGATCCCGAAAAACTGGGGCTTGGGCTGACAGCATTTGTGCTGATAAAAACCCAACACCACAGCAGCGAGTGGTATTGCCGCTTCGTCACTCAGGTGTCTGAGATGCCCGAGGTGCTCGGCTTCTGGCGTATGGCCGGCGAGTACGATTACCTGATGCGCGTCCAGGTGGCTGACATGAAGCGCTATGATGATTTCTACAAGCGGCTGGTGAACAGCGTCCCGGGCTTGTCGGACGTCACCTCAAGCTTCGCCATGGAACAGATTAAGTACACCACAGCCTTACCCATTGAATAACTTCGTAAAATACCTTCAGGAACAAACCGCGTGCGATTATTTGCCCAATTAAGCTGGTACTTTCGTCGGGAGTGGCAACGCTACCTCGGTGCAGTCGCCCTGCTTATTATCATTGCCATTTTGCAGCTGATCCCGCCGAAGGTGGTGGGCTACGTCGTGGATGGCGTCACTGAACAGCATTACACCACCGCACGGGTGTTGATGTGGGTCGGCACGCTGGTGCTGACGGCGGTCATTGTTTATCTCCTGCGCTACGTCTGGCGCGTGCTGCTGTTTGGTGCGTCCTATCAGCTGGCCGTTGAGCTGCGTGAAGATTTTTACCGCCAGCTGAGCCGACAGCATCCCGAATTTTATCTGCGTCATCGCACCGGGGATCTCATTGCCCGCGCGACGAACGACGTCGATCGCGTGGTCTTTGCCGCCGGGGAAGGGGTGTTAACGCTGGTGGACTCGCTGGTGATGGGCTGTGCGGTGCTGATCGTCATGTCCACGCAGATCAGCTGGCAATTAACCCTGCTCGCCCTGCTGCCGATGCCGATCATGGCGCTGGCGATCAATCGCTACGGCGAACAGCTGCACGAGCGCTTCAAGCTGGCGCAGGCGGCTTTTTCTTCTCTGAACGATCGCACCCAGGAGAGCATGACCAGCATCCGCATGATCAAAGCGTTTGGCCTGGAAGATAGGCAGTCCGCGCTGTTTGCGGCCGATGCGGCAGACACGGGGGCGAAAAACATGCGCGTCGCGCGTATTGATGCGCGATTTGATCCAACGATTTATGTCGCAATCGGCATGGCAAACCTGCTTGCCATTGGTGGCGGGAGCTGGATGGTGGTGCAGGGCACATTGACCCTGGGGCAATTGACCAGCTTTGCGATGTATCTGGGGCTGATGATCTGGCCGATGCTGGCGCTGGCCTGGATGTTTAACATCGTAGAGCGCGGCAGCGCCGCCTACAGCCGCATCCGCGCCATGCTGGCCGAAGCGCCGGTGGTCAATGACGGCAGCGAAGCGGTGCCGAAAGGGCGCGGCGTTATGAACGTCGACGTTCGCAAATTTGTCTATCCGCAAACGGAACATCCGGTGCTGGAGAACGTTAGCTTTACGCTGCGGCCGGGCCAGATGCTGGGCATCTGCGGCCCGACGGGGTCCGGAAAAAGTACCGTGCTCTCTCTGCTTCAGCGCCACTTTGACGTCACCGAGGGCGATATCCGTTTCCATGATATCCCCCTGGCGAACCTGCTGCTGGACGAGTGGCGTGGCCGTCTGGCGGTAGTCAGCCAGACGCCGTTTTTATTTTCGGACACCGTGGCGAATAACATTGCGCTTGGTCACCCGTCGGCGACGCAGGAAGAGATCGAACACGTGGCGCGCTTAGCCAGCGTACATGACGATATTTTGCGTCTGCCGCAGGGCTACGAAACGGAAGTCGGGGAACGTGGCGTCATGCTGTCCGGCGGGCAGAAACAGCGAATCTCGATTGCTCGCGCGCTGCTGCTGAATGCTGAAATCCTCATTCTGGATGATGCGCTCTCCGCCGTGGATGGTCGTACCGAGCATCAGATTCTGCATAACCTGCGCCAGTGGGGCGACGGACGCACGGTGATTATCAGCGCCCACCGTTTGTCAGCGCTCACCGAGGCCAGCGAAATTCTGGTCTTACAGCACGGACACATTGCCCAGCGCGGGCAGCATGAAACGCTTGCCGAGCAGCCGGGCTGGTATCGCGATATGTACCGCTATCAACAGCTTGAGGCGGCGCTGGACGATGCGCCGGAACAGGATCAGGAGGCCACCAATGCGTAAGCTCGGAACGATGTGGCCGACGCTCAAACGTCTGCTGGCCTACGGCTCGCCGTGGCGCAAACCGCTCTCCGTGGCCGTGCTTTTACTCTGGATAGCGGCGATTGCTGAGGTGAGCGGGCCGCTGCTCATCAGCTACTTCATCGACAATATGGTCGCCAAAAGCTACCTGCCGCTGGGGCTGGTGGCGGGCTTAGGCGTGGCCTACGTTGGGTTGCAGCTGGCGGCGGCAGGGCTGCACTATGCGCAGTCGCTGCTGTTTAACCGTGCCGCCGTGGGCGTGGTTCAGCAGCTGCGCACGGATGTAATGGACGCGGCGCTTCGCCAGCCGCTCAGCGAGTTTGATATCCAGCCGGTCGGGCAGGTGATTTCGCGCGTGACCAACGATACCGAAGTGATCCGCGACCTGTACGTCACCGTGGTCGCGACGGTGTTACGCAGTGCGGCGCTGATCGGCGCGATGCTGGTGGCGATGTTCAGCCTCGACTGGCGCATGGCGCTGGTGGCGATTACCATCTTCCCGGCGGTGCTGATCGTGATGATCATCTACCAGCGCTACAGCACGCCAATCGTGCGTCGGGTGCGCGCCTATCTGGCCGACATTAACGATGGCTTCAACGAAGTGATTAACGGCATGAGCGTCATCCAGCAGTTCCGCCAGCAGGCGCGCTTTGGCGAGCGGATGGGCGAAGCCAGCCGATCGCACTATATGGCGCGTATGCAGACGCTGCGCCTCGACGGCTTCCTGCTGCGTCCGCTGCTCAGCCTTTTCTCTGCGCTGGTGCTTTGCGGTTTACTGATGCTCTTTGGCCTGAGCTCAAGCGGTACGATTGAAGTGGGCGTGCTGTACGCTTTTATTAGCTATCTGGGGCGCCTTAACGAGCCGCTGATCGAGCTCACGACCCAGCAATCGATGCTGCAGCAGGCGGTCGTCGCCGGCGAGCGCGTGTTTGAGCTGATGGACAGGCCGCGCCAGGCCTACGGTCATGACGAGCGACCTCTGCAAAGCGGCGCCATTGCCTTTGATAACGTCTCGTTTGCCTATCGCGAAGACCGGCTGGTGTTGCAGGACATTACGCTGGATGTCCCGTCGCGCGGTTTCGTGGCGCTGGTGGGACATACGGGCAGCGGCAAGAGCACGCTCGCCAGCCTGTTGATGGGCTACTACCCGGTCACGCAAGGCGAAATCCGCCTCGACGGTCGCCCGCTCGCGTCTCTCAGCCACAACGTGTTGCGTAAAGGCGTCGCGATGGTGCAGCAGGATCCGGTCGTCCTGGCCGATACCTTCTACGCCAACGTGACCCTGGGGCGAGACTACTCTCAGGAGCAGGTATGGGAGGTGCTGGAAAAAGTGCAGCTGGCAGACCTGGCGCGCGGGTTTAGCGACGGGATTAACACCCGGCTGGGCGAGCAGGGAAACAACCTTTCCGTTGGGCAAAAGCAGCTTCTCGCGCTGGCGCGGGTGCTGATTGAAACTCCGCAGGTGCTGATTCTGGATGAAGCGACGGCCAGCATTGACTCCGGCACCGAGCAGGCTATCCAGCAGGCGCTGGCCGCGGTACGCGACCATACGACGCTGGTGGTGATTGCCCATCGCCTTTCCACCATTGTCGATGCCGATACCATTCTGGTGCTGCATCGTGGACAAGCCGTGGAGCGCGGGACGCACCGTGAGCTGCTGGAAGCCAAAGGGCGCTACTGGCAGATGTATCAGCTTCAGCTGGCGGGCGAAGAGCTCGCGGCCAGCGTGCGCGAGGAAGAGTCGCTCAGCGCCTGATGCACCAAAACAAAGCAACGCGCTAACAGTCATTCCTGTTGGTGCAATACTGAAATGCACCGTGCACCGACATGGTGCGTTTTTTTTCGCCGGTTCATTAAGGAAGACGGCATAACGCTCGTCGCACCGCTTTTCTCCCTCCATTTCATTTCTGGCACACCCCTTGCAATACCTTCTGCGTGAGCTGCGGCCATTACCGAATTCTGACTGGAGGGGATCTATGAAGCTGGTTACGGTGGTAATCAAACCATTCAAACTGGAAGACGTGCGTGAAGCATTGTCCTCAATGGGTATTCAGGGACTGACTGTCACCGAAGTGAAAGGCTTTGGTCGTCAGAAGGGTCATGCCGAGCTTTATCGCGGGGCGGAATACAGCGTTAACTTTCTGCCAAAAGTAAAAATTGATGTCGCGATTGCTGACGATCAGCTTGATGAAGTGATTGATGTGATTAGCAAAGCGGCCTACACCGGCAAAATTGGCGACGGCAAAATTTTCGTTGCCGAACTGCAGCGCGTCATTCGCATTCGTACCGGCGAATCTGACGAAGCGGCACTGTAAATAACGCCTGGCACACAGTGATAGGGATCGAGAAAATGAAGATAGCAACACTTAAAACGGGTCTGGGTTCGCTGGCACTGCTGCCGGGCCTGGCGCTGGCTGCTCCTGCCGTGGCAGACAAAGCCGATAACGCCTTTATGATGATCAGCACCGCGCTGGTGCTGTTCATGTCTATCCCGGGCATTGCGCTGTTCTACGGCGGCCTGATCCGCGGCAAAAACGTTCTCTCCATGCTGACGCAGGTTGCCGTGACGTTCGCGCTGGTCTGCGTGCTGTGGGTGGTTTACGGTTACTCGCTGGCCTTCGGTACCGGCAACGCCTTCTTTGGTAACTTCGACTGGGTAATGCTGAAAAATATTGAGCTGACCGCGCTGATGGGCAGCTTCTACCAGTACATCCACGTCGCGTTCCAGGGCTCGTTCGCCTGCATTACCGTCGGGCTGATTGTGGGCGCGCTGGCGGAGCGCATCCGTTTCTCTGCCGTTCTGATCTTCGTGGTGGTCTGGCTGACCCTCTCCTATGTGCCGATTGCGCACATGGTCTGGGGCGGTGGTCTGCTGGTAACGCACGGCGCGCTGGACTTTGCGGGCGGTACCGTTGTACATATCAACGCCGCGGTAGCGGGTCTGGTGGGCGCATACCTGATTGGCAAACGCGTGGGCTTCGGTAAAGAGGCGTTCAAACCGCATAACCTGCCGATGGTGTTTACCGGTACGGCTATCCTCTACTTTGGCTGGTTCGGCTTCAACGCCGGCTCCGCAAGTGCCGCTAACGAAATCGCCGCGCTGGCCTTCGTGAACACCGTTGTGGCGACGGCGGGTGCAATTCTCTCCTGGGTATTCGGCGAGTGGGCGGTACGCGGTAAACCTTCCCTGCTGGGTGCCTGTTCAGGGGCGATTGCCGGTCTGGTCGGTATCACCCCGGCGTGTGGCTATGTGGGTGTCGGTGGTGCGCTGCTGGTGGGACTGGTCGCGGGCCTGGCAGGTCTGTGGGGCGTCACCGCACTGAAACGCGTGCTGCGCGTGGATGACCCTTGCGATGTGTTCGGCGTCCACGGCGTGTGCGGCATCGTTGGCTGTATCATGACCGGCATCTTCGCCGCGAAATCACTGGGTGGCGTGGGCTACGCAGAAGGTGTCACCATGGTTCATCAGGTGCTGGTGCAGCTGGAAAGTATCGCTATCACCGTGGTGTGGTCTGCCGTTGTCGCCTTCATCGGCTATAAGCTGGCGGATATGACCGTTGGGCTGCGCGTACCGGAAGAGCAGGAGCGCGAAGGTCTGGACGTCAACAGCCACGGCGAGAATGCGTATAACGCCTGATAAAAAGCAAAACGGCAACTTCGGTTGCCGTTTTTAATGTTTATTCCCTCTCCCATGGGAGAGGGTCAGGGTGAGGGCATCAGGCCGCCACACCATTACCCGCGATTACGCATTACCCCTTCCTGCACCGTAGAAGCGACCAGCACGCCGTCCTGGGTATAAAACTCTCCACGCACAAACCCGCGAGCGCTCGACGCTGACGTACTCTCCACGCTGTAAAGCAGCCACTCATTCATATTGAACGGACGGTGGAACCACATGGAGTGATCGATGGTTGCGACCTGCATCCCTTTTTCAAGGAAACCAACGCCGTGCGGCTGTAGCGCAACCGGCAGAAAGTTAAAGTCTGACGCGTAGCCCAGCAGATACTGATGCACGCGGAAATCTTCCGGCACGGTGCCATTGGCGCGGATCCAGACCTGACGCTTCGGCTCGGCGGTGTGGCCTTTCATGGGGTTGTGGAACTCAACCGGGCGGATCTCCAGCGGTTTATCGCAGAGAAACTTCTCTTTGACCTGCGGCGGAAGCAGATGCGCCAGCGCGCGGGCGATATCGGTCTCTGATTTGAGTTCGTCCGGCGACGGTGCTGGCGGCATCACTTTCTGATGTTCATACCCCGGTTCCGGCGCCTGGAAAGAGGCGGTCATATAAAAGATTGGCTTACCGTTCTGAACGGCCGCCACGCGGCGTGCGCTGAAGCTGTTGCCGTCTCTCAGGACTTCAACGTCATACACGATCGGTTTTGCGCTGTCGCCAGGGCGTAAGAAATAGCTGTGGAATGAGTGCACCAGGCGGTCTGCAGGGACGGTCTCCTTTGCAGCGTAGAGCGCTTGTCCAACGACCTGGCCGCCGAAAACCTGACGTAAGCCGAGGTCTTCGCTCTGCCCGCGATAGAGTCCTTCCTCAATTTTTTCCAGATTCAGTAATGTCAGCAGATTGTTCAGTGCCTGACTCATAATTATCCTCAATAAACGCCGTAGCGAAAGATAGGCAGAGTATAACGCAGAAATGAAAGTGGTCCGATGGGTAGAATAATCTGAATGTCGGCACGTTTTTAGGCATTAATCGGTGATCTGTGCCACACTTAAAAACGTTATGTGATTGAAACGACATCGGATGGGATCGATCCCGCTGGTGCATTGATGATAAGGAGACTTCAATGAAACTCGTGCCCATGCTAAGTGGTGTAGCTATTGCGGTGGCGTTGTCCGCCTGTGCCGGTAAGAGCGCCCAGGTGCCGGTACCAGCTGCAGATCCGAACGGGATTAATACCCTTTCACAGCAATCCATTCAGCAGCCTAACGTTTCCGGTACAATCTGGATTAAACAGAGAGTCGCTTTGCCGCCGGATGCGGTACTAACGGTCACGCTGTCTGATGCTTCCCTGGCGGACGCGCCGTCGAAGGTGCTGGCTCAGCGCGCGGTCCGTACTGAAGGTAAGCAGGCTCCGTTTAGCTTCGTGTTGCCGTATAACCCGTCAGACGTGCAGCCGAATGCCCGTATTCTGCTGAGCGCAGCGGTAACCATCAACGGCAAGCTGGTCTTTATCACCGATACGGTCCAGGAAGCGATTAACCACGGTGGAACCAAAATCGACCTGAATCTGGTGCCGGTGCAGCAAACCGAAGTCCCGGTTGCTCCACAGACCAATCAGCCGTCCCTGCCAACCCCACCGACCCAGATGTAACTGTTGCTCTTACCCTCTCCTTCGGGGGAGGGTTTAGTACACCCAGCGGTATTTCTGCAAATCTATCTGTCCTGCGCCCGACACCTGCACACCCTCTGAAAGCAACGCCTGACGCTGACGCTGGAGATCCGGCCCGGTCAGCGAGATAGCGCCATGACGGTTCACTACCCGATGCCAGGGCAACGTACTGCCTTCCGGCAGCCGCTTCAAGACGCCGCCGACCTGTCGCGCCGCGCGCGGAGAGCCTGCCAGCCTTGCCACATCACCATAGGTGGTGACATAGCCTTCCGGAATCGAGGCCACGATTTGCCATACGCGCTGGGGAAAGGAGTCGTTTTCGTCCATACCTTCACCTGTGGGGATGTTTGGACCGTCATGGTAAACGAAGATCGTCCTGATTGCTGCGCCTGTTTGCGCAAGAAACCAGCATCCGGTTCCTGGTCGCTTGCAATTGGCTCTTCGCACAGGGATAATGCGCCAGCGCGTTGGTTATCAACGCTCTCAATGGGGGCTCTGTTGGTTCTCCCGCAACGCTACTCTGTTCACCAGGTCAGGTCCGGAAGGAAGCAGCCAGGGCAGACGACGTGGGTGCCGGGATGTAGCTGGCAGGGCCCCCACCCATTTCTGGCCTCATCCATCTTTCCTGTTTCCATCTCTTTTTAGCCTTTATTCCACAATAATATAATGCCTATACCGTGTAATATATATTTCATCGCTCTGAAATATTACTGTCATAAACCTGTAATAATAGACTGGCATTTTATAATTGGACGTCTATTTTCGTCAAAATTCAAAAAAATATAGATCTGGATAACAGTGATAACTTCGTGTATTAAATAAAGTACTTATTCCGAAGGGAAGTGACAAACATGGCTACTGCAGTTTTAAATGTTAAAATTGACGAAGCGCTAAAAGAAAGACTCCGCCACTCTGCGGAAGTAAATAACGAAAATTTAAGCGTGACCACAGAGAAACTGCTGCTGCTGGCGTTTGAAGCAGTAGAAGAGGCGGGAGTATCGGAAGAGGATATTGATAATCAGCATACGGAAGAAGAGAATGTTTCTCCTTTTACTCCTAAAGAAATCAAGGCTCTACGTAAACTTCTGAAGAAGAGAAAATGAAACAACAACTGTCAACTGCCAGTGACTACAACGAGGCCTGCGCTCTGTTGCGTTCAGGCTACGTGAAGCATGTACGTCTTGGCTGGAATGTTGGAAGCGATGAGTTCTTTCGTATTGCGTCTGACTGGTGTGATACCGGTGCAAAAATAAAGAAAGACGGTGATAATTTCGTTATTTCCCTGAAAGGTTTCCCCATTCCTCCTCAGCACTAAATCCTGACCAGTGAAAACTGCTGACTGCATATATTACAGTCAGCAGTTTTTATTTTATGATCCAGTTCAAAATTTTAATATTAAACCAGGCGGCGTTTGACTGCTGGCGTATTTGAATTTAGCGCGAGCCATAACGGTTTAATCCGCAGCAATGCCGCTTCCAGCTCCGCTGGCTCCAGCGAAAAGGGCATACGTAAAAAGCGGTCAAACGCCCCCGATAAGCCAAACCGCGTCCCGGTTCCCAGGTTAATCCCGATGATTTCTGCCCGTGCGGCAAGCTGTGTCGCCAGCATGCCAGGAAGTTCGATCCAGTAAGAGAGCCCACCCTCCGCCTCATGAAACGTCCACTCCGGGAAATGTTCTCGCAGCAGGTTACTGCAGCGATCGCGCCGTTCCGCCAGCATCTTGCGGCGAGCGGGCAGAAAACGCTCGCTGTTGTCGATAAGCCACAGCGTCGCCAGCTGCTCAAGCAGCGGCGAGCCTAAATCCAGCGTATCGCGCGTCTGGGCGAGCGTGGCGATAGTCCGCGAGGAGGCGCGGATCCAGCCGAGACGCAGCCCGCCCCAGAAGCTTTTTCCGGCAGAGCCTAGCGTAATCACGCTGGCCTGCGGGTTAAACGATGCCAGCGGTGGCGGCGGTGGCGAATCAAACCAGAGATCGACCATCGTTTCATCCACGACCAGCGCCGTGCGGGTCTGGGCTGCTATATCAGCGATTGCCTGACGGGTGGCGATATCCATGCATCGACCGGTTGGGTTGTGAAAATCTGGCATCAGGTAGGCCAGGCGCGGCGCGGTCTGGGCAAGCGTAGCCGCAAAGCCATCCGTATCCCAGCCCGTTTCCGGTAACGACACTCCTACTGGCCGACACTGTGCTCCCTGAATAGCGGCAATCGCCAGCGGATAGGTGGGGTGATCGACCACGACGCGATCCCCCGGTCCGGCCATCATCCGCAGCACCAGCGCGAACCCGCTGACGGCACCGTTGACCACCATCACCTCGTCTGCACGGGTGGGAAGACCTCGCGCGGTATAGCGCGCAGCGATGGCCTCCCGTAGCGACGGCAGCCCAAGCTGCTCGTAGCCCGTCAGCGATAGGTGTTGAGTAATAGCCGTAAGTGCATGGGTGTAAGCCTGGTGGATCTCCGGCCCTGCGCTGAGGGCGGCAGTGGAAAGATCCAGGGCGACGCTCGCTGCGGAAAGGGTGGGAACGGCGCGTGCATCCGGGAGGATGACGCGCGACCCGCTGCCGTGGCGGCTTTCAAGATAACCCTCTTCACGCAGGTGGGCGAGGGCGCTGCTGACGGTGGTTCGGCTGACGTTCAGCGCCGTCGCCAGCTCACGCTCACCCGGCAGGCGCGTATGCAGCGCCAGCCGGCCATCAAGGATTAATAAGCGCAGCGCGTCGGCCAGCTGGCGCCAGAGCGGAGTGCGGGATGAAGTTTGCTGCCAGTGCCCTATAAGGCGTACCACAGACTGGCTTCCGAAGCGGCGTGATGACATGAGCAGTCCACTATTTAAAAACTGGACATTAATCTTAGTGCCATTTTAGGTCAGGATGAAAGCCGGGTTCACTGGAGAAGATAAAAATGGTACGTCGTCTGCTACAACTTTATGTCGGTTTAGGGCTGTATGGGCTTTCCACCGCGATGTTTATTCGTGCGGATCTGGGGGTCGATCCGTGGGATGTGTTTCACCTTGGCGTGGGAATACAGCTGGGGATGAGCATCGGGACGGTGATCATTTTGACCGGGGCTGCGGTGCTCTTACTGTGGATCCCACTGCGTCAGATGCCCGGTCTTGGCACGATCAGCAACGTGATTTGTATCGGTCTGGCGGCGGACGCCAGCATGGCGCTTATCCCCGAACTGAGTTCGTTATCCGTGCGCATCGCTTTCCTGGTGTCGGGCATCGTGATGAACGCGATCGCCACCAGCATGTACATCGGGGCCGGTTTCGGGCCTGGTCCGCGCGACGGCCTGATGACCGGCATTCACGCCCGGCTGGGGTGGTCCATTCGCAGCGTGCGTACCTCCATCGAAGTGTCCGTCCTGCTGATTGGGTGCGTGCTGGGTGGCTCGTTTGGGGTGGGAACCGTGGCGTATGCTCTGACCATTGGCCCGCTTATTCAGCTCTGTTTGCCCTGGTTCCGCCAGAAGCCGCGCGGTGAAAAAATGACGCAGCCGGAGCGGGTTGTTTAATTTGCGAAGCGCTCACATGTTTTAACGGCGTCGCTGTGCCAGAATAGACGCTTCGAAAATCGCGATGCCAGAACGCATGAAAGCAATCACTCTTTATGATGTCGCCCTCCTTGCGGGGGTTTCTTATCAGACCGTTTCCCGCGTGATTAACGACGCGGAGCACGTCTCTGCCCGCACGCGGGAAAAGGTGCAGCAGGCAATGGCGGAGCTGCATTACGTTCCCAACCTGCGGGCGCAGCAGCTGGCGGGGAAACGCACCCGTACGCTGGGGCTCATTACCACCGATCTGGCGCTGCACGCGCCTTCGCAAATTGTCTCGGCGGTAAAATCCCGGGCTGCAGGGCAGGGGGCGAGCGTCCTGATTTCCATGGTGGAGCAGCCGCAGCAGTGTCAGGCGGCGCTTCAGGCGCTGCTGGCGCAGCGGGTAGACGCGCTGCTGGTAAATGTGCCGCTTGACGATCCGCACGCCGAAGCGCTCAGGTCGCTGGCGACGCCCGTCCCGGTGCTGTTCCTCGACGTGTCACCTTCAGCGCAGGTAAATAGCCTCGTGTTTAACGCCGAGGAGGGGGCACGCCTGGGCGTTGAGCATCTGCTTTCGCTGGGGCATCAGCATATTGCCCTGCTGAGCGGGCCGGAAAGCTCGGTCTCTGCGCGCGCGCGTCTGGCGGGATGGAAAGCGACGCTGGCGCAGGCGGGTCTTGACGCGGCTGCGGTGGCCTACGGCGACTGGAGCGCGGCCAGCGGCTATGAGAAGGGACATGTGCTGCTCTCGGGGGCGGTACTGCCGGATGCCATTCTGGTGGCGAACGATCAGATGGCGCTTGGGGTAATGCGCGCCTGTGCGGAAAAAGGGATAGCTGTTCCTGGCCAGATATCGGTGGTCGGGTTTGACGATACGGCCGACAGCGCCTGGTTTTCTCCGCCGCTGACGACCATTCGTCAGGCGTTTCGCGAGGCGGGCGAGCGCAGCGTGGAGTGGCTTCTGTCCCCCAGCGGGGGGGAGGAGTGCTGGCAGGTTCAGCTGCCGGTAACGCTGGTGACCCGCCATTCCAGCGCGCGCCGTACCCCGCAGCAGGCCGAACGCGAGGATCTGGCGCAGCAGCTCAGAAGCCTGGCCCTCCTTGCCGGGCAGCTTGCCCGCAAATAAAACTTTGTGATCGGACTCGCTACCCCGCGATTGCGTGCTTTACCGTCGCCGGGTGCCAGGGCATGTTAACCAAAATTGTGAGCGCTTCGCAAAGAGGTTAATATGCCCAACACTTTATCGCTGACTCTCAGCGCCATTCTGGCCCGACGGGACTGGGAAAACCCGGGTGTCACCCAGTGGAACCGTCTGGAGGCACATGCGCCGTTACACAGCTGGCGTCTTGAACAGCCTGCCCTGGATGATGCTGGATCCGCCAGCAGACGCTCCCTCAATGGGGTGTGGCGATTTAACTACTTTCCTGCACCCGAGCAAATCCCGGAGGCGTGGGTAACCGAAGACTGTGCGGACGCTGTTGCGATGCCCGTGCCGTCGAACTGGCAGATGCAGGGGTTTGACACGCCCATCTACACCAACGTCACCTATCCTATCCCCGTTAATCCGCCTTTTGTGCCGCAGGAAAACCCAACCGGCTGTTACTCGCTCACATTTAATGTGGATGACGCGTGGCTTCAGAGCGGGCAGACCCGCATCATCTTTGACGGCGTGAACTCTGCGTTTCATCTGTGGTGCAACGGGCGGTGGATGGGCTATTCCCAGGACAGCAGGCTGCCTGCCGAATTCGATCTCTCGACGGTCCTGCGGCCCGGTGAGAACCGCCTGGCGGTCATGGTGTTGCGCTGGTGCGACGGCAGCTATCTGGAAGATCAGGACATGTGGCGCATGAGTGGTATTTTCCGCGATGTGACGCTACTGCATAAACCCGAAACGCAGATTGCCGATTATCGCGTGGTGACGGACCTGAATGCGGAACTGGACCGCGCGGTGCTTAAGGCAGATGTCGCGCTGGCAGGGGCGGGCTTTGCAGACTGCGAGGTGGTCTTTACCCTGTGGCGCAAGGGTGAAAAATGCGCCAGCGTTTCCCGGCGTCCGGGGTCTGCCGTTGTGGACGAGCGCGGCAGCTGGGACGAACGCTTAACGGTGGCGATCCCCATTGACCGTCCCGCGCTCTGGAGTGCTGAAACGCCGGAACTGTATCGCCTGACGATGGCGCTTCTCAGTCCGCAGGGCGAGGTGCTGGAGGTTGAGGCGTGCGATGTGGGCTTCCGCCGCGTTGACATCAGCAACGGCCTGCTGAAGCTTAACGGTAAGCCGCTGCTGATCCGCGGGGTTAACCGTCACGAGCATCACCCGGAAAACGGTCAGGTGATGGACGAGGCGACCATGCGTCGCGACATCGAAATCATGAAGCAGCATAACTTCAACGCCGTTCGTTGCTCGCACTACCCGAACCATCCGCTGTGGTACAGCCTTTGCGATCGCTACGGACTGTACGTCGTTGACGAAGCCAATATTGAAACCCACGGCATGGTGCCAATGAGCCGCCTCGCTGACGATCCACGCTGGCTGCCCGCCATGAGTGAGCGCGTAACCCGCATGGTGCAGCGCGATCGCAATCATCCCTCAATTATCATCTGGTCGCTGGGTAACGAGTCCGGCCACGGCGCGAATCATGATGCGCTGTACCGCTGGCTGAAAACCACCGATCCCACGCGCCCGGTACAGTACGAAGGCGGCGGGGCGAATACGGCGGCGACCGATATTGTTTGTCCGATGTACGCCCGGGTCGATTGGGATCAGCCCTTCCCGGCGGTGCCTAAATGGTCAATCAAGAAATGGATCGGCATGCCCGACGAAACGCGTCCGCTGATCCTCTGTGAATACGCCCACGCGATGGGAAACAGCTTCGGCGGGTTTGCGAAATACTGGCAGGCGTTTCGCAGCCATCCTCGCCTGCAGGGTGGGTTTGTCTGGGACTGGGTCGATCAGGCACTGACGAAGAAAGACGAAAAGGGCAACGCGTTCTGGGCCTACGGCGGGGATTTTGGCGATACGCCGAACGATCGCCAGTTCTGCCTTAACGGACTGGTATTCCCCGATCGCACGCCGCATCCGGCGCTGTACGAGGCGCAGCGCGCCCAGCAGTTCTTTACCTTTACGCTGGTCAGTACCTCTCCGCTGGTGATTGAGGTGCAAAGCGGCTACCTGTTCCGCCCTACCAATAACGAGGTGCTGAGCTGGACGGTTGCCCGGGACGGAGACGTGCTGGCCGCAGGTGAGGTGACGCTCGCGATAACGCCTGAAGGCGCCCGGCGTCTGGAACTCGACCTGCCGGAGCTGAAGGCCGGGCCGGGTGAAATCTGGCTGAACGTTGAGGTTCGCCAGCCGCTGGCAACGCCGTGGTCACCGGCAGGCCATCGCTGCGCGTGGGAGCAGTGGACGCTTCCGGCCCCACTCTTTATTGCACCGTCAGCCTCTACGGGCGAGCCGCCGGTTTTAACGCAAAACGATCGCATCCTGGAGGTCACGCATCGTCAACAGCGATGGCAGTTCGATCGCGCATCCGGAAACCTGACTCAATGGTGGCGAAATGGCGTTGAAACGCTGCTTTCACCCGTGACGGATAACGTCAGCCGCGCGCCGCTGGACAACGACATTGGGGTGAGCGAAGCGACGCGCATCGATCCAAACGCGTGGGTTGAACGCTGGAAAGCGGCGGGCATGTACGATCTCACCTCGCGCATGCTGCACTGTGAGGCAGAGCAGCATGCGCGTGAGGTGGTGGTTACCACGCTTAATGTCCTGGAGCATCGCGGCAGGGCGCTGTTCCTGAGCCGTAAAATCTGGCGGGTGGACGAGCAGGGTGTTCTGCATGGCGACATTCAGGTCGATATTGCGTCTGATATCCCGGAGCCCGCGCGCATTGGCCTGAGCGTTCATCTCGCTGAAACGCCAGAAAAGGTTGACTGGCTGGGGCTGGGTCCGCATGAAAACTACCCGGACAGAAAGCTGGCGGCGCAGCAGGGGCGCTGGACACTGCCCCTGGCAGACATGCACACGCCGTATATCTTCCCGACGGAAAATGGTTTGCGCTGCGATACCCGCAAACTTGTGCTGGGTGCGCATCAGCTGAATGGCGCGTTCCATTTCTCAGTGGGCCGCTATAGCCAGCAGCAGCTGCGTGAGACAACCCATCATCATCTGCTGCGGGAAGAGCCGGGGTGCTGGCTCAACCTCGATGCGTTTCATATGGGGGTGGGCGGCGATGACTCCTGGAGCCCCAGCGTTTCGCCGGAATTTATCCTGCAGACGCGCCAGCTTCGTTATACCTTTAGCTGGCAGCAGACTCTTACCTGACCTGAGAGGCGGCCACCGGGCGTGGCCGCCTGCTTACGCCAGAATGCCGCTCAGGCCATGCAGGCTCATGTAAATCCCTACCACGATAATCAACGCGGCGGAGATCCACGGCGCTTTGCGAGAAAGTTCGCTAAATCCGGGCCAGCGTTTTGTCGCGTGCTTGAGGCTCAAGGCGGCAATCGCGCCGGAAGCGACCAGCGTTAATGCCAGACCGATGCTGAAGCTGAAAACCAGCGTCGCGCCGAGCGCAAAATGCTTCAGCTGCAGGCAGATCAGCAGAACGGTGATGGACGCTGGGCAAGGGATAAGCCCGCCGGTCAGGCCAAACATCGCGATCTGTCCTGTCGTCACGTTTTGTCCGTTGAAACGCCGGTTGATATCCTGCGCGTGCGCGCGCTGGTGGGCGTCCTGCCACTCCTCTTCAACCAGCGGGTGTTCATGGTGATGATCATGGTGGTCATGGTCATGGTCATGATGGTGGTGGCAATCGTGATGATGATCGTGTGGCCGGCTCTCTTTCCAGGTTCGCCACGCCATCCACAGGGCGATTGCAACGATCAACACCCCGGAGATCAGCTGGAACCAGGGTTCGGACGTATGTGCGTCCCAGCCACGGCCAAACCATAGTCCTGCCATGGCAATGATCCAGACTACCGCCGTATGGGAAAGCGTAGCCGCCAGACCGAGCAACACAGCCTGCTTCAGCGTGCCGCGGATAGCCACGATAAAGGCAGCCATCATTGTTTTTGAGTGGCCCGGCTCCAGGCCATGCAGCGCACCGAGCAGGATAGCGCTGGGAACAAACAGCCAGGCATTACCCTGCTGCAGGAGTGAAGCAAAATCGTTCATTGAAATTTCCAGTATGGAAAGCGTGCGCAAATAGTACTCCCCCCCAGTAGCCTAATACTACCCCCCAGTAGAAAAATACTCAGGGGGAGTAGAGCGTGATATGCTTTAAAAGCCAAAACTGAGGGAGACAGAGATGTCACATACCGTTCGCGATAAGAAGATGTTATTGACTCGCCTGAAGAAAATTCAGGGGCAGAGCACCGCGCTGGAGAAGATGCTCAACAGCGATCACGAATGTGCCGAGGTGTTACAACAGCTGGCGGCGATCCGTGGCGCGGTCAATGGCATGATGATGCAGGTGATTGAAGGGCATCTTACCGATCATGTCGTGAAAGAGCCCGAAGAGGCGCAGCGTGAAGCCGATCTTGGCGTCGTGCTGCAGGTGATCAAATCCTATCTTAAGTAGAGCGCGTGGCGAGGTTGTTCTCTGCCCAAAGGATAAATTCCGTCCTGGGCAGCGCCTTACTGTAGAACCACCCCTGCCCATACTGCACGCCGTGGCGGTGCAGCCAGGTAAGCTGCCCTTTGGTCTCCACGCCTTCCGCCACCATTGCCAGCTGCAGCGACTTCGCCATTTCGATAATGTGCGGCGTTACGTTTTTGTACTCCAGTGCATCCACGAACGATTTGTCAATTTTTAGCGTGTCGACATCGAGATGCTGCAGATAGCTGAGGCTGGAATAGCCCGTGCCAAAATCATCAATGTAGACAGGGTGGCCCGAACGGCGAAACGCGGCGATAGCCGGCGCGCTGATTTTGGGGTCGGCAAAGCCACGCTCGGTTAACTCAAGGGCGATTTGTCGGGGATGAATCTGCCACTTATTCAGGAGTTGGCTCAGTAAAGGCGGCAGATTACCGGAGGTCAAATCGGCCGGGGCGAGGTTGATGGAGATATGCTGATCGGGGTGGAGCCGCAGCCAGTGGCCCATATCTTCAAACACTTTTTCCATAACTAACTGCGTCAGCTGCGAGATGAGGCCGGTTTGCTCGGCAAGCGGCACAAATATATCAGGCGAGAGACTGCTTCCGTCTGGCTGGGGCCAGCGCGCAAGCGCTTCCGCACCCACGATTTTTCCACTGCACAGCGCCACGATGGGCTGATAGTGAACCACAAAATCGCGGCTGTTAATGGCGTCCAGCAGGCGATTGCGCGGCGACTGGATACGTCGCAGGATCCGCAGGACAAACAGTGCCGCCAGCAGGCTTATCATGACGCCAAACGGCAGCCAGAAAAGCAGCTGTCGGTGCCAGCTTTCAGCCAGGGGGGTGAGCGATGCCCACGTGACGACAGTAAATCCAAGCTCAGGTACCGGCTTCATGACGTACATGGAGCCCTTGTACTGAACGCTGGAGACGCCTAGATCGTTGATCCGATCGCGGATATGCGGATCAAGCGTGTTACTGCTGGCGAAAATAAGATGCGTTGCGCTTCCCACCAGAGCGGCATCAATGGCAATCGCCCCGAAAGGGATCACATCCACAAGCGAGGCAGGATCGACCAGAACAAGGTAATGGCCCTTCCCGAGCACGGCCATATAGCGGTGAAAGCCAAGATCGTTCTGTGCGGTAAGCCACGCGCTGTAGCCATCTTCGGTGATACGCATGGGAGGAGGATAAGCGGCGGATTTACTCGCCTGCTCAAGCGAAGAGCAGAGGGGTGTGAGGTTGTCGATATAGATCACCTCCTGGATATAGCGCCACGAGAACGCGACCCGACGTATCTCCCTCAAATGCAGCGGACTACAGGGAACGCCCTTAAATCCCTGCAGGTGATTTAACGCTTCTTTAGCCTGATCCACGACCCTGTCGGTGCGCATCAGCACGCGAGAAGCATAGCTATCCAGCGCATCAACAAATTTCTCTTCCGCCTGGCGATGGGCAAGCCAGATGCTGAGGCAAATGGGAACCAGCACGGAAAAGATAAGTACGCCAGTCACCAGACTGACCAGATGTCGGGTTTTCATGCTGTCGTTTCCTTTCCCATATGCCCGAATCCGGACGCTGAGTTTCCTGCCTGAAGAGAAAGATTTTACCGCGAAATGAAATAGTTATAGCACGTGGGGGCAGGGTTTTCATGTTATCTAAAGCAAATCAGAAAATATCCTCAGGAGAGAGAGGGTTGTTTTTTCAACCTTGCCTGGATATTATTTGTTATGTTATAACAAAACACAAAGGATTTATGATGAAACCAAACATCCATCCAGCGTATCGCACCGTGGTATTCCACGACACCAGTGCCAATGAATACTTTAAAGTGGGTTCAACCATTAAAACCGACCGCGAAATTGAACTCGACGGTGAAACGTATCCGTACATCACTATCGAGGTTTCTTCAAAATCGCATCCGTTTTATACCGGTAAGCAAAAAACGTTTTCCACGGATGGCAGCGCAGCGCGCTTCCGCAAGCGTTTTGGCGGTTTTCTTAATGCGAAGCGGGGCTAACCATGCAGGTGCTTAACTCATTGCGCAGCGCAAAACAGCGTCACCCGGATTGCCAGATAGTCAAACGCAAGGGACGCTTGTACGTGATTTGCAAATCCAATCCGCGCTTTAAGGCGGTGCAGGGACGTAAAAAAAGACGCTAGACGCGCGTTTCTCGCCAGCTTTCCAGGGATCTTTTCTGTTTGCCATCGGCAGTAAAATTGTCGGTGGCAAGCCAGCCTTCAAAGGCGCTCGCCAGCGCCGGCCACTCTTTGTCGAGAATCGAAAACCAGTCGGTATCCCGGTTACGGCCTTTTATGACCAGCGCCTGGCGAAAACGGCCTTCAAACTGAAAGCCCAGACGCAGTGCCGCTTTGCGTGATGGTTCGTTCAGGCTGTTGCATTTCCATTCATATCGCCGGTAGCCCAGGGTATCGAACGCGTACTGCATCAGCAGATATTGCGCTTCTGTTGACATGGGCGTGCGGCTTAACAGCACGGAGAAGTGAACGTGTCCCACTTCCACAACGCCGTTTTTAGGATCGATCCGCATCAGGGCCAGCGTCCCGACCGGGGCCTGGGTCTGATTATCTATAACGGTAAAGTGCATCGGGTCAGATAACTCACACACGCTTGCCACCCATTCGGCAAACTCAGCGGCCGTGGCATCGGGTTCACGCAGAAGCCACGTCCAGCTCCGGGTGTCTCCGGCCAGAGCATAGGCGGAGAACAGCGCCCCGGCATGCTCCACGCGCAGCGGTTCAAGCCGACAATAATGCCCCTGCAGTACCACCCGGGACGGATGAGGGCGAGGCTGCCAGTCGGTAAGGGCTTCGCCCACAGGTTGTCCATACTCATTGAATGTCTTCATCTTTATTTCCGTGACGTTGAGAAGAGTTCCAGATTAGAAAATTACTGGTTCCTTAAAAAGAACCACTCAGCTATGTTTTGGTGGTACCACAAGGAGATGAGATGAACATACCGGGCGATGAACTTTATACCTTGCTCCATGCTGCGCTTAAAACGCGTGGGGAAGAGACGCTCCAGCGCGCGCTCTATCTCGCTTTGCGGGAGGCCATACTGGGCGGAAGGCTTCGGTCCGGCAGCCAGCTGTCCGGCTCGCGAACGCTGGCGCAGCAGCTTTCCGTTTCACGGAACACCGTCAATGCGGCGCTGGACCAGCTCACGCTCGAAGGCTATTTGCTGCGTAACCGTCAGGGGACGCGGGTGGCGCAATTCGCCCATCGTGCCAGCCCGCGGGTTCTGACCGATCCTGAGGTCAGGCTGGCAAAACGTGTCGTCCAGCTGCCTGCGCCTGTGTCGCGCGACACCCCGGTGATGGCCTTTACGCCGGGAACGCCCGCCATCAACTATTTCCCCTTGCCGCTGTGGCGGCGATTGTACGATCGTGTCCTGCGGGAGGAGGGGAGCGCTCTGCTGGGCTATGGCGACCCGGCCGGTGAGCCGTCGCTGCGGGCAGCCATCGCCCGTCACCTTGCGCTTTCTCGCGGCATTGACTGCGACGCCAGCCAGATTGTGATAACCGAAGGGGCGCTGGAGGGCGTCAATCTGTGCACGATGCTGTTAAGCGAGCCGGGGGATGTCGCCTGGGTGGAAAATCCCGGCTACAGCGGGGCCAAAAGCGCCTTCGTCAAAACCGGCCTTGCGATGATCGGCATACCGGTGGATGACGAGGGAATGTGCTGGGAAGGGTTGCATGCGCCTTCACCTGCGCTCATTTTCACTTCGCCGTCGCATCAGTTTCCTTACGGGAGCGTGCTCAGCGCGCGGCGGCGTCTGGCGCTGCTGGAACTGGCCCGCCAGCACAAGGCCTGGATCATTGAGGACGATTACGACAGCGAGTTCCGCTATGTCGGCGAGCCCGTACCGGCGATGCTGGGCATGGTCAACAACGCGCCCGTTGTGTATCTGGGGACGTTCAGTAAAACGCTGTTTCCGTCGCTCCGAATGGGGTTCATGGTGTTACCGCCAGCGCTGGCGAAAGCGGCGCGTCCGGCCATCGGCTCGCTGCTGCGCGGCGGGCATCGCGCAGAACAGCGCACCCTGGCGCTGTTTATCGAGGAGGGGCACTATGCCCGTCATCTTGCCGCCATGCGTCGCCTGTATCGTAAGCGTTACCGCCAGCTGCGGGAGGTGCTGAGCGCAGAGCTTTATACTCCGCACCGTGTTCTTGCCGGTGAAGGGGGAATGCACCTGACATTGGCGATTGACGGTATCGACGACCAGCGGCTGGTGGAGAAAGCGAGGGCATTTCAGCTTGCACCCGCTGCGCTGAGCGGCTATTACCTGGAGACGAAGCAGGGGCAAACCGGCCTGGTTTTAGGTTACGGCAACACCTCTGCTTCGCAGTTTGCGCCGGGTATCCGACGCCTGCAGGCGTTAATTACGCAGCAGCAGGGCGGGAAAGGGTAAAAACATCATAAAAAGAGAGCTGGCCTTTCGTTGCGACCATTTTCTGCAGCTTCTCTTTGTGCACGGTTTCGACAGCCGGAGAGTGCAGGATGCTGTCGATAAGCTCATTTGGCACAAAACGCGTGTTGTACCATTCGCCGTTGTAGCAGACCCGGAAATCGAGGACATCGATATCTTCGTAACGGTAGCGGGGATTCACGTCGAAAAAGAAAAAGGCGTTAAACACGACAAACAGCACCACCAGCAGCCAGACGGAGTCCACCAGCGTTTCGGACTTCAGCATGACAATCAGCGTTGCCAGCCAGGCGGCATACATGGCAATAAACAGCCCGGGATGTTTGCGGATAAAGCTAATGCTAAAGCGCGGGCGATTGTCTCGCTTTTCGCGGTGGTTAAGATCGTTGATGGTAGCGGTAAGCAGGCGCTGTATCTCGGTCATTTTTGGCCTTTTGAGTGTTGACAATACAGGGTATCTGCCAATTTTAGGGGAGCCATCCGGCTGAAAAAAGTAACAGTCGGGCGCTAAAAGACCATAACAGTTGGCCCCCCGGATCGTTACAGCGTTTTGATGATTTTCGCCGGGTTGCCGCCCACGACGACGTTAGCCGGCACGTCTTTCGTCACGACGGCACCGGAAGCCACAACCACATTATCCCCGATGGTGACGCCTGGGTTAATGACCGCACGTCCACCAATCCAGACATTATTGCCAATGGTGACGGGCTTACCAAACTCCACTCCGCTGTTACGTTCTTGCGCATCCAGCGGATGGGTGGCCGTATAAATATGAACGCCCGGCGCGAGCATGCAGTTGTCGCCAATATGTACAGGGCAGACATCCAGCATTACGCAATCGAAGTTGGCGTAAAAGTCTTTGCCCAGATAAATGTTATATCCATAGTCACAGCGGAAGCTCGGCTCAATATACGCCCCTTCGTTTTGTCCCAGCAGTTCCGCCAGAATGTTCTGGCGTTCTGTTTTTTCGTCAGGCGCAGTGTGGTTATAGCGGTGAAGCAGATGGCGCGCCCGAAGCCGATCGGCGCGTAACGTCTCATCACCAGGGCGGTAATGTTCACCTGAAATCATCTTCTGTTTTTCTATGCTCATCGGAAACCTCTCTGGATGTTATTCCTGAAGGGTAATCGCAACGGGCGTTAAGGGGAACGTTCCCGGAAGGCCGATGTGACCAAAGTCACAACATTGTTGCTGATGAGCGCGTTTAACACGGAGACCTGGCTTTCGCGCAGGGAGCATAACGGGACAGGTGAATACAGCTTATAACGTGGCGTAGAAACTCTACAGACACACTTCAAAGATTAACGGACAAATTTCCATACAGAAGTAGGGATTTTGTCATACAGCTTATTCATCGTTAGCTCTGCAAGGCGATGGTCAGCGGCTGAATAAAATACCGCCAGTTCATTATCAGAAAGCTCGTATTTATTCTTTTCAATGACGCGTTCAAGGGTGTCAATTGACTGACAACGTCGTAAGCGCATCAAATAATCGATTTTTGTGAGTGGTTTATCAGACATAAATTCACCTTAGTAATTGTAATAATTTTAACAGGAAAGACTAACCGGGTTAGCTCTGCTCACGTTGACGAAACAGCGGAATAGCCGGTTTCCCGATTTACGCCATTTTTGCAAATCCTGAGTGTTAATGCCGTAACTGCTGAACAACATAAAGGTGTCGTCCAGGTATTCATCAATTTGCTCAATGAGCTTATTATCTTCATTGTACTTAATTTTATAATTAAGTGCGAAGGTAGCGATATGCTCTATCAGCTCATTCAACTGTAAATTGATGGCAGACGTAGGGTCATTTACCCAGCCATGGTTGCTTTCATCAAGATTGGCAAGGCAGTCATGGTACAAGGATTCGCAGAGAAATTTCAACTGCGCGATATCATGCCTTTTTGGCGAGTACTCGTCCATAGCGCATCCCCTTCTGAGTGATTTCTTACTCACCGAACATCATTGTCGGGATGGATACATCTGACTTAGCTACATGAGCGCTGTGTTCCTGATAACCTAACTATAAGCCACTCCTTCCTGGATTTCACCGCGCTATTACGAAAAATTACAAATAAAACCGCAGGCTGCGAGCGTCTACGCAAATGTTCATCCGAAACTGAACTTTTTTATCAGGATTAACGATAGTTTTTTTCGCTTCCTTACATTTCATTGGCTTAGCTTACAGCCATAAGAAAAGTTCACATCCGGAGTTCCGTTTGTCTTAACTTTTAATTAGGAATATTCCTAACAACTTAAGCAGGGAAATAGATTTAAAAAAATCCTGAGTTCACCTATTAAGTTATCAGTTAAATATGATATGTCTGTTTAAGATGACAGAAAATAAATAGGACCTCAATAAGCTTATTTTATGATTTTTTCTGAAAATGAAAAAGGCCGCAAATGCGGCCTTTTTATTATATGAAACCGGTATCAGTGAGGTTCTACCGAATGACTGTGCTCAACATCTTCATTCTTCCGGCTGAAGCGGCGGCGCACCACCACGAAGAACACCGGGACGAAGAAGATAGCCAGTACGGTCGCGGTGATCATACCGCCCATTACACCTGTACCGACCGCGTTCTGCGCACCGGAGCCTGCACCGGAGCTAATAACCAGCGGCATTACGCCGAGGATGAACGCCAGAGAGGTCATCAGGATTGGACGCAGACGCATACGCACCGCTTCCAGCGTCGCCTCAATAAGGCCTTTACCCTCTTTCTCCATCAGATCTTTGGCGAATTCAACGATAAGTATCGCGTTCTTCGCCGACAAGCCAATGGTTGTCAGCAGGCCTACCTGGAAGTACACGTCGTTGGTCAATCCACGGAACGTTGCCGCAAGCAGCGCACCAATAACCCCGAGTGGAACCACCAGCATAACGGAGAACGGAATTGACCAGCTCTCGTACAGCGCCGCCAGACACAGGAAGACCACAATCAGGGAAATGGCGTACAGGGCAGGGGCCTGGTTACCGGACAGACGTTCCTGATAGGACATACCAGTCCAGTCATAGCCGATACCCGCAGGCAGTTTGCTAGCCAGCTCTTCCATCAGATTCATGGCTTCACCGGTGCTTCGGCCCGGTGCTGCCTGACCCAGGATTTCCATCGACGGCAGACCGTTGTAACGTTCCAGACGCGGAGAGCCGTATTCCCAGTGTGACGTTGAGAAGGATGAGAACGGCACCATCTGACCGTTGCTGCCGCGAACGTACCAGTTGTTAATATCGTTCGGCAACATACGGTACTGCGCTTCGGACATGACGTACACTTTCTTCACGCGACCACGGTCGATGAAGTCGTTAACGTAGCTACCGCCCCAGGCCGCGCCCAGCGTAGTATTGATGTCGCTGATGGACACGCCCAGCGCCTGCGCTTTTTCCTGATCGATGTTGATCTTATACTGCGGCGTATCTTCCAGTCCGTTTGGACGTACGCCGACCAGCAGGTCAGGGTGTTTAGCCACTTCGCCGAACAGCTGGTTACGCGCCTGCGTCAGTTTCTCGTGACCCAGACCGCCCTGGTCGATCAGCTGGAAGTCGAAGCCGGTCGCCGTACCCAGTTCAACAATCGCTGGCAGGTTAAAGGCGAAGACCATCGCATCTTTAATCTGCGAGAAGGTGCCCATGGCACGGCCCGTGATCGCTTCAACTTTATTCTCATCGCCAGGACGATCCGCCCAGTCTTTCAGAGAAACGAAGGCGATACCGGTGTTCTGACCACGACCCGCAAAGCCAAAGCCGTTAACCGCAAACACGGATTCAACGTTCGCTTTCTCTTTGGTGAGATAGTAGTCCGTCACTTCGTCCAGCACCTTCTGGGTACGCTCTTGCGACGCCCCTGCCGGAAGCTGTGCCATCGTCAGGAACACGCCCTGGTCTTCATCTGGCAGGAACGAGCTTGGCAGACGAACGAACAGGAACGCCATCCCCACTACGATGATGATATAGAGCAGCAGATAACGACCGGTGCTGCGCAGGATATTGCCCACGCTGTCGGTATAGTGGTGCGTGCTCTTATCAAACATGCGGTTAAACCAGCCGAAGAACCCTTTATGCTCGCCGTGACCGCCTTTCTGAACCGGCTTCAGCATGGTGGCACACAGCGCTGGCGTCAGGATTAACGCTACCAGTACCGACAGCGCCATCGCGGAGACGATGGTAATGGAGAACTGGCGGTAAATCGCACCCGTAGAGCCCCCGAAGAAGGCCATCGGGATAAATACCGCGGACAGCACCATCGCAATACCGACCAGCGCGCCCTGGATCTGGCCCATGGATTTACGGGTGGCTTCCTTCGGCGGCAAACCTTCTTCCGCCATCACGCGCTCGACGTTCTCTACCACCACGATGGCGTCATCCACCAGCAGGCCGATGGCGAGCACCATCCCGAACATCGTCAGGGTGTTTATCGAGAACCCAAAGGCTGCAAGGATGGCAAAGGTCCCCAGCAGAACGACCGGCACGGCGATGGTTGGGATCAGCGTCGCGCGGAAGTTTTGCAGGAACAGATACATCACCAGGAACACCAGGATGATCGCTTCTACCAGCGTTTTAACCACTTCGTGAATCGAAATTTTAACGAACGGCGTAGTGTCATACGGATAAACGATTTTCAGGCCTGACGGGAAGAACGGTTCCATCTTCTTCAGTTCCGCACGGATCGCCGTCGCGGTGTCCAGGGCGTTCGCGCCTGTCGCCAGTTTGATACCCAGACCGGACGCCGGTTTACCGTTAAACTTCGCGATGATGTCGTAGTTCTCACCACCCAGCTCAACCCTGGCCACGTCGCGCAGACGAACCTGCGAACCGTCCTGGTTCACCTTCAGCAGAATTTTGCTGAACTCATCGGCGGAGGTCAGACGGGTTTGCGCGATAATGGACGCGTTAAGCTGCTGGCCTTTCACCGGCGGCGTACCGCCTAACTGACCGGCTGCCACTTGGGCGTTCTGCGCTTTAATCGCGTTAATCACGTCAACCGGCGTCAGCTGGAAGTTGTTCAGTTTGTTCGGATCCATCCAGATACGCATCGCGTACTGGGAACCGAACAGCTGAACGTCACCCACACCGGACGTACGGCTGATGGCGTCCTTCATGTTGGCGCCCACGTAGTCGGAAATATCCTCCTGCGTCATGGTGCCGTTGGTGTTAATAACGCCGACAACCATCAGGAAGCTGCTGGACGATTTCTCGACGCTCACACCCTGCTGTTGCACTTCCTGCGGCAGAAGAGGCATTGCCAGCTGCAGTTTGTTCTGCACCTGAACCTGCGCAATGTCCGCATCCGTACCGGATTCAAAGGTCAGGGTGATCTGAACCGTACCGGTGGAGTCACTGTTTGAGGACATGTACATCAGGTTATCGATACCGTTCATGTTCTGTTCGATAACCTGAGTCACGGTATCCTGCACCGTTTTCGCATCAGCCCCCGGGTAGGTTGCGGAGATCGTTACCGCCGGTGGCGCAATCGTTGGATATTGCGCAACAGGCAGCTTCAGGATCGCAAGTCCCCCGGCCAGCATGATGATAATGGCGATCACCCACGCAAATATGGGGCGATCGATAAAGAAATTAGGCATGTCTTAACGGCTCCTGTTTAAGTTAAGACTTGGTTTGTTCTGACTGGCCAGCGGCCGAAGCTTGTTGTTTATCGTCAGATGTCACTTCCTGTGCTTTTACCTGCGCGCCAGGACGTACTTTTTGCAAACCAGTAACAATCACGCGATCGCCATCTTTCAGACCTTCCGTCACCAGCCATTTATCGCCAATCGCCTGCGTGGCGGTGATATTGCGCGTTTCGACTTTGTTATCTGCCCCAACAACCAGTGCGCTCGCATCGCCGCGTGGCGTACGGGTCACACCCTGCTGTGGAACAAGAAGTGCGGTTGGATTCGTTCCTTCTTCCAGACGCGCGCGAACGAACATACCTGGCAGCAGATTTTTGTCAGGGTTCGGGAAAATCGCACGTAAGGTGATGGAACCGGTGGTCTGGTCGACCGTCACATCAGAGAATTCCAGAGTACCTTCCTGCGGGAACTTGATACCGTCGTTGGTAACCAGCTCCACTTTGGCTTTGCCGTTTTCCTGTTTCAGGGTGCCGTTAGCCAGCTCCTGTTTCAGGCGCAGGAAATCGTTGCTGGACTGCGTCACGTCAACGTAGATCGGATCAAGCTGCTGCACGGTAGCCAGCGCAGTGGTCTGCCCGTTCTGCACCAGCGCCCCTTCCGTCACGGCAGATTTACCAATACGACCGCTGATAGGGGAGGTCACTTTGGTATAGGCCAGGTTAATGCGTGCAGTTTCGACAGCCGCTTTGGCTGCTACCACGGCCGCGTTAGCCTGCTGGGCATCTGCCAGCGCGGTATCGTAATCCTGTTGGCTGATGTACTTCGTGCCGAGCAGTTTCTGGTAGCGGTTCAGCGTCAGCTGGGCAATTTTTGCTGCCGCTTGTGCTTTAGCCAGGTCACCTTTCGCGCTTTCATAAGAAGCCTGATAGGTCGCGGGATCAATCTGATACAGAGACTCACCGGCCTTCACATCGCCGCCTTCGGTAAAGTTACGTTTCAGGATAATGCCGCTAACCTGAGGACGCACTTCCGCAATGCGGTAAGCGTTTGTACGGCCAGGTAATTCTGTGGTGATCTGCAGAGGTTCAGATTTGAGTGTCACAACGCCGACTTCTGGCGCCTGCTGAGCTCCTTGTTGAGCCGGTTTGTCGTCACATCCTGTAAGCGCTAAGCTGCCTGAGAGCATCAGAACGACCGCCAGAGGCGTTAACCCTCTGTTTTTGTTCATATGTAAACCTCGAGTGTCCGATTTCAAATTGATCAAGGGTCCTGAGTCTAAAAACCCGTTGCTGCGTTTATATTATCGTCGTGCTATGGTACATACATTCACAAATGTATGTAAATCTGACTCCTGTAAATTCACCCACCTATGGCACGAAAAACTAAACAACAAGCGCTGGAAACCCGACAACACATTCTGGATGTGGCGATACGTTTGTTCTCTCAGCAGGGTGTTTCTTCTACCTCGCTGGCGCAAATTGCTCAGGCTGCCGGTGTGACGCGGGGAGCGATTTACTGGCATTTTAAAGACAAGTCAGATCTGTTCAGTGAAATCTGGGAGCTTTCAGAGTCCAGCATTAGCGATCTCGAGAGTGAGTATCGGGCAAAATTCCCTGACGATCCACTCTCAGTATTAAGAGAAATATTAGTATATATCCTTGAAGCAACGGTAGTTGAAGAGCGTCGCAGATTAATGATGGAAATTATCTTTCATAAATGTGAGTTCGTGGGCGAAATGGCGGTGGTGCAACAGGCGCAGCGCAGCCTCAGCCTGGAGAGCTACGATCGAATCGAACAGAACCTGAACCTGTGTATGCAGGCAAAGCTGTTACCGGCCAATTTACTCACCCGTCGGGCGGCCATCCTGATGCGCAGCTACATTTCAGGTCTGATGGAAAACTGGCTGTTTGCGCCGCAATCGTTTGATCTTAAAGCGGAAGCCCGCAGCTACGTCGCGATTTTACTGGAAATGCTACAGCTCTGCCCGACGCTGCGCAGCGACGCCCCTTCGCTCACGGCCTGAGCCCTTCCAGGATTTATCTCAGAGGCTTACGTTCTCGCTATTCTGCTTCCGACGAGCGTGATATTCTTCACGCCGGACTATTTTCGGTCATCTGCTGACATCATTCACAACTATGCTGCCCATCAATCGCTCGCAACATCCTGTATTTGCATTGCTCTTTGCTATGCTGTTTTTCTTCGCCACGGCGCCGCTGACCTGGGCCCGCGCCGACAACAGTAACGATATCCCCACGCGCGCTGATGTTCAGTCGCAGCTCGACACCCTGAACAAACAAAAAGAGCTCTCTCCTCAGGAAAAACTGACGCAGCAGGATCTGACGGAAACGCTGGAAACGCTGGATAAAATTGAACGCGTTAAGGCTGAAACTGCACAGCTTCGTCAGAAGGTGGCGCAGGCGCCGGAGAACATGCGTAAGGCCACGGAAGCGCTAAGCGCGCTAAGCGACGTCGATAACGACGATGAAACGCGCAAAACGCTCTCCACGCTCTCCTTACGCCAGCTGGAATCGCGCGTCGCGCAATTGCTCGACGATCTGCAAACCGCACAGTCCGATCTCGCTACCTATAACAGCCAGCTCGTCTCCCTGCAAACCCAGCCCGAGCGCGTGCAAAACGCGATGTACGCCGCGTCTCAGCAGCTGCAGCAGATCCGCAACCGCCTGAACGGCACGACGGTAGGGGAGGGCACGCTGCGCCCGACCCAGCAAACCCTGCTGCTGGTTCAGCAGTCGCTGCTCAATGCGCAAATTGAACAGCAGCGTAAAAGCCTGGAAGGGAATACGGTGCTGCAGGACACGCTCCAGAAGCAGCGTGATTACGTCACCGCGAACATTAATCGTCTGGAACATCAGCTTCAGTTGCTGCAGGAAGCTGTTAACAGCAAGCGCCTGACGCTGACTGAAAAAACCGCCCAGGAGGCCGTATCCCCTGACGAAACCGCCCGTATTCAGGCGAATCCTCTGGTGAAGCAGGAGCTTGAGGCTAACCACCAGCTCAGCCAGCGCCTGATAGTGGCGACGGAAAGCGGCAACTCGCTGGTTCAGCAAAATATCAAAGTGAAGAACTGGCTGGATCGCGCGCTGCAGGCGGAACGCAACATTAAAGAGCAGATCGCGGTTCTGAAGGGCAGCCTCCTGCTGTCGCGTATTCTCTACCAGCAGCAGCAGACGCTGCCGTCTGCCGACGAGCTGGAGGACATGACCAACCGCATTGCGGATTTACGTCTGGAACAGTTTGACGTCAACCAGCAGCGCGATGCTCTTTTCCAGAGTGATGCCTTCGTCGCCAAAATTGAAGAGGGGCACTCCAGTGACGTAAACCCGGAAGTGCATGACGCGCTGCTCCAGGTGGTGGATATGCGCCGTGAACTGCTGGACCAGCTCAATAAACAGCTGGGCAACCAGCTGATGATGGCAATTAACCTGCAGATCAACCAGCAGCAGCTGGTCAGCGTGTCAAAAAGCCTGCAGGAGATTTTGACGCAGCAGATTTTCTGGGTGAACAGCAACAAGCCGATGGACTGGGACTGGATTAAGTCCTTCCCGGAGACGCTGAAAACGCAGATTAAGAGCATGAAAATCACCGTGAACTGGGAGAAAGCCTGGCCTGCGGTAATGATTGCTTTCCTGGCGGGCTTACCGCTGCTGCTGATTGCCGGTCTGATCCGCTGGCGTTTGAAATGGCTGAAACAGTACCAGGCGAAGCTGGCCTCGGAAGTGGGGCAACTGCGTAACGACAGCCAGCTCCATACGCCAAAAGCGATTCTGATCGATCTCATTCGCGCGCTGCCGGTGTGCCTGATTATTCTGGCCGTGGGCCTGATCCTGCTCACGATGCAGCTTAACGTCAGCGATCTGCTCTGGGCGTTCAGTAAAAAACTGGCGCTGTTCTGGCTGGTATTTGGCGTGTGCTGGAAGGTGCTCGAAAAAGACGGCGTGGCGGTGCGTCACTTCAACATGCCGGCTCAGCTGACCAGCCACTGGCGTCGCCAGATTGTGCGCGTCAGCCTGGCGCTCCTGCCGCTGCACTTCTGGTCGGTAGTCTCCGAGCTTTCCCCGCTGCATCTGATGGATGATGTGCTGGGTCAACTGGTCATTCTGCTCAACCTGCTGCTGATTGCGATCCTGATGTGGCCGATGTGCCGCGACAGCTGGCGTGATAAAGAGTCCCACAATATCCGTCTGGCCACCGTGACGGTGCTGGCGATCATTCCGCTGGCGCTGATGGTGCTTACGGCAACGGGCTACTTCTACACCACGCTGCGCCTGTCCGGGCGCTGGATCGAGACGGTCTATCTGGTGATCGTCTGGAACCTGCTCTATCAGACCGTGCTGCGCGGCTTAAGCGTCGCGGCCCGCCGCATTGCTTACCGTCGTGCCATTGCGCGTCGTCAGCATCAGGTGAAAGAGGGGGCTGAAGGCGCGGAGCCGCAGGAAGAGCCGACCATCGCGCTGGAGCAGGTTAACCAGCAGACGCTGCGTATCACCATGCTGGTGATGATCGCGCTGTTTGCGGTGATGTTCTGGGCGATCTGGTCTGATTTAATTACCGTCTTCGCCTATCTCGACAGTATTACCCTCTGGCAGTACAACGGTACCGAAGCCGGCGCGGCGGTGATGAAAAGCGTCACCATGGGCAGCCTGCTGTTTGCGCTGGTGTCGTCGGTGGTGGCCTGGGCGCTGATTCGTAACCTGCCGGGTCTGCTGGAAGTGCTGGTGCTCTCAAGGCTGAACCTGCGCCAGGGGGCGTCTTACGCCATCACCACCATCCTGAATTACGTCATCATTATCGTCGGGGCGATGACGGTATTCGGCTCGCTGGGCGTCTCGTGGGATAAACTGCAGTGGCTGGCGGCGGCCCTCTCGGTCGGTCTTGGTTTTGGCCTGCAGGAGATCTTCGGTAACTTTGTCTCCGGCCTGATTATCCTCTTCGAACGTCCGGTGCGTATCGGCGATACCGTCACCATCGGCACGTTCTCCGGGACCGTCAGCAAGATCCGAATTCGTGCGACCACCATCACCGACTTCGATCGCAAAGAGGTGATCATCCCGAACAAAGCGTTCGTGACCGAGCGTCTGATCAACTGGTCGCTCTCTGATACGGTGACGCGCGTGGTGATCCGCCTGGGCGTAGCCTATGGATCGGATCTGGATAAGGTGAAAGAGGTGCTGCTGAAGGCGGCGTCTGAGCATCCGAAAGTGATGCACGATCCTGCCCCGGCTGTGTTCTTCACCACCTTTGGGCCGAGTACGCTGGATCACGAGCTGCGTTTATACGTGCGCGAGCTGCGCGACCGCAGCTACACGGTGGATGAGCTTAACCGCTCTATCGATCGCCTGTGCCGTGAAAACGATATTAATATCGCCTTCAACCAGCTTGAGGTTCACCTGCGTAACGAGAAAGGTGATGAGCATACGGAAGTGAAGCGCGACATTAAGGGCGACGACCCGACTCCGGCTTAATCTATTTTCCCTCTCCCACGGGGAGAGGGTTAGGGTGAGGGGGAAGTTTCCCCTCAAAATCCCGCCGCACAATCTCCAGCGCTTTAAGCACCGTCCCGGCGGGGATCTCATGATTCTCTAGCAGCATAATCAAATCGACGGCCAGCTTGACCTCATCGGGTGCATTTTCCAGTGACATAGATGTGGCTCCAGTTAACGGGTCAGGCGTTCAATCACGCGTTCAATATCATCCAGCGCCTGACGGCAGCGGACGATGCGGCCTTCCAGCGCGCTAATCTCGCGCATCAATAGCTGCTGCTCTTCCAGCGTTTCGCTGTTGTTCAGGCGGGCTTCGCGCTCGCGCTTCATCTCAAACAGACGCCGCTCAAACTCCTGGTTCTCCAGCCGCTTGCGCTGCCATTTTCCCAGCCCAGGCGAGGCGCTGTCCCACACCCGTAGCGGCCAGGCGGCGATTTCGCGGTGCAGGGCGGCGATCTGCTCGGTAAGATGCTCAGCAAGCCACACCACCTGTTCCTGCTGTTCACTCTCAACCGCGTGGCGAAGCTCATCGAGGTTGGTCTGCATCTCAGCAAGGTAATCCTGAATGACGGTGCTGCGGGTGCGGAAAAGCTGCCGGTCAAAGCGCGGTTTCAGCGTGGCGTGTCCCATCAGCGGCGTGGCCTGCGCCCGCAGAGCGATCAGCTGATTTTGCAGCTTCTCAAGAAGCAGTGCTGTTTTCAATGCGCTCTCCAGTGGTAAAGTAGCCGTTCAGTTTGATAACGATTCGCATTATGCAGCGTACTATTTTAATCATCATTGGCTGGCTCGCGGTAGTGCTGGGTACGCTGGGCATCGTATTGCCCTTGCTGCCGACCACCCCGTTTATCCTGCTGGCCGCCTGGTGCTTCGCCCGTTCGTCGCCGCGTTTTCACCACTGGCTCCTGTACCGCTCGTGGTTTGGCGGCTACCTGCGGCACTGGCAAAAACACCGGGCCATGCCGCCCGGGGCCAAGCCGCGCGCCATTGCCTTTATCCTGATCACCTTCGCCGTTTCGTTATGGCTGGTGAACATGATGTGGGTGCGTATTCTGCTGCTGGCGATCCTGGCCTGCCTGCTGATCTTCATGTGGCGGATCCCCGTGGTTGATGAAAAGCAACAAAAGCACTGAAGCCTCATCATGGCGGTTGCAATTATGGCGCGCAGCCAGTAAATTCGACCGTTTTCGAGCACAGGTGCGCTTGGTCAAAGGTTAAACAACTGTTACTTTGACCGACTCGTCGCGCGCCGTGAGTAACACTGTTTCATTTAGGCACAAACCGATGACCGCAACTGCACAGCAGCTTGAATATCTGAAAAATAGCATCAAAAGTATCCAGGACTATCCAAAGCCTGGCATTCTTTTCCGTGATGTCACCAGCTTGCTGGAAGACCCGAAAGCGTACGCGCTCAGCATTGAACTGCTGGTGGAGCGTTATAAAAACGCCGGGATCACCAAAGTAGTAGGTACCGAAGCCCGCGGCTTCCTTTTTGGCGCACCGGTTGCGCTGGCGATGGGCGTGGGTTTTGTGCCGGTGCGTAAGCCGCGCAAACTGCCGCGTGAAACCATCGCGGAGAGCTACGAGCTGGAGTACGGCACCGATCAGCTGGAAATCCACGTTGATGCGATCAAGCCTGGCGACAAAGTGCTGGTGGTTGACGATCTGCTGGCAACCGGCGGCACCATTGAAGCGACCGTCAAGCTGATCCGCCGTCTGGGTGGTGAAGTGACCGACGCGGCCTTCATCATCAACCTGTTCGATCTTGGCGGTGAACAGCGCCTGGAAAAACAGGGCATTACCAGCTACAGCCTGGTGCCTTTCCCGGGTCATTAATCCCGGTTTTCACAACCTCGCTCAATGGGTGAGGTTGTGATAGCATTCCCCTCCATAAATTCACCTTCCAGCGTTGCAGAGCCTGCCCATGAGTTATCAGGTGTTAGCCCGTAAATGGCGACCACAAACCTTTGCTGACGTTGTCGGTCAGGAACATGTGCTGACGGCCCTGGCGAACGGCTTGTCGCTAGGTCGCATCCATCATGCCTATCTTTTTTCCGGCACCCGCGGCGTCGGTAAGACTTCTATTGCCCGTCTGCTGGCGAAAGGTCTGAACTGCGAAACCGGGATCACCGCCACCCCGTGCGGCGTGTGTGACAACTGCCGCGAGATCGAGCAGGGGCGTTTTGTCGATCTGATCGAGATCGACGCCGCCTCGCGCACCAAGGTGGAAGACACCCGCGATCTGCTCGACAACGTGCAGTACGCCCCGGCGCGCGGCCGCTTCAAGGTCTACCTGATCGATGAAGTGCACATGCTGTCGCGCCACAGCTTTAACGCCCTGCTGAAAACGCTGGAAGAGCCGCCCGCGCACGTTAAATTCCTGCTGGCGACCACCGATCCGCAAAAGCTGCCGGTCACCATCCTGTCGCGCTGCCTGCAGTTCCACCTGAAGGCGCTGGACGTTGAGCAGATCCGCGCTCAGCTTGAGCACATCCTTGATGAAGAGAAGATCGTTCACGAGCCGCGCGCCCTGCAGCTGCTGGCCCGCGCGGCTGACGGCAGCCTGCGTGATGCGCTAAGCCTGACCGACCAGGCGATTGCCAGCGGTGACGGCAAGCTCTCGACCGAAGCGGTCAGCACCATGCTCGGCACGCTGGATGACGATCAGGCGCTGTCGCTCATCGAAGCGATGATTGCCGCCAACGGCGAGCGCGTGATGTCGCTGGTGAACGCGGCCGCTGCCCGCGGTATTGAGTGGGAAGCGCTGCTGGTTGAGATGCTCAGCCTGCTGCACCGCGTGGCGATGCTGCAGCTGTCTCCGTCGGCCATCGGTGCGGATATGGCCGCTATTGAACAGCGGATGCGTGAACTTGCCCGCACCGTGCCGCCTGCCGACGTGCAGCTGTATTACCAGACGCTGCTGATTGGCCGCAAAGAGTTACCGTTCGCGCCGGACCCCAGGATGGGCGTCGAAATGACGCTGCTGCGCGCGCTGGCGTTCCACCCGCGCATGCCGTTGCCGGAACCGGAAGCGCCGCGGCAGTCTTTTGCCCCGGTCGCCCCTACGGCGGTAATGTCACCGCAGCAGGTGCCTCCGCAGCCGACGCCGCCGCCACAGCAAAACGTGCCGCTGTCGGATGCCACCAGTTCGGTGCTTGCCGCACGCAGCCAGCTGCAGCGTGCGCAGGGAGTAACCAAACCAAAAAAGAGTGAACCGGCAGCGCCAGGAAGAGCGCGGCCGGTGAACAACGCCGCGCTTGAACGACTGGCCTCGGTAACGGAGCGCGTACAGTCGCGTCCGGCACCGTCCGCGCTCGAGCAGAAAGCCCCGGTGAAAGAAGAGGCTTACCGCTGGAAGGCGACCACCGTTGTTGAAACGGTCAAGGAAGTGGTCGCCACGCCGAAAGCGCTGAAAAAGGCGCTGGAGCATGAAAAAACGCCGGAGCTTTCCGCTAAGCTCGCCGAAGAGTCCATCGCGCGCGACGCCTGGGCCGCTGAGGTCAGCCAACTCCAGTTGCCGAAGCTGGTGGAGCAGGTCGCGCTGAACGCCTGGAAAGAGCAGGACGGCAATCAGGTGCGTCTGCATCTGCGTCCGGGCCAGCGGCACCTCAATTCCCCTGGCGCGCAAAAGGCGTTGGCCGAGGCGCTTGCTGCTTTACAGGGTTCACCGGTTGAATTGACTATCATTGAAGATGATAATCCGGCAGTGAAAACGCCGCTCGAGTGGCGCCAGGCCATTTATGAAGAGAAGCTCGCGCAGGCGCGCGAGGCAATTATTGCGGATAACAACATCCAGACCCTGCGCCGGTTCTTCGACGCCGATCTGGATGAAGAGAGTATTCGCCCCATTTGATCGTGAGTCTGACTTACGGTTGTAATCCTTAAACGTGAAAGAAGAGAGAAGCCTATGTTTGGTGGAAAAGGCGGTCTGGGTGGCCTGATGAAGCAGGCTCAGCAGATGCAGGAAAAAATGCAGAAGATGCAGGAAGAGATCGCTCAGCTGGAAGTCACGGGTGAATCCGGTGCCGGTCTGGTCAAGGTGACCATCAACGGTGCGCACAACTGCCGTCGCGTTGAAATCGACCCGAGCCTGCTCGAAGACGACAAAGAGATGCTGGAAGATCTGGTAGCAGCCGCGTTTAACGATGCCGCTCGCCGTATCGACGAAACCCAGAAAGAGAAAATGGCCTCTGTTTCCAGCGGTATGCAGCTGCCGCCGGGCTTTAAGATGCCATTCTGATGCAAACCAGTCCGCTGCTCACGCAGTTAATGGAAGCACTGCGCTGCCTGCCGGGCGTTGGCCCGAAGTCGGCGCAGCGCATGGCGTTTACGCTATTGCAGCGCGACCGCAGCGGCGGGATGCGCCTGGCGCAGGCTCTGACCCGCGCCATGTCAGAAATTGGTCACTGTGCGGATTGCCGGACCTTTACCGAGCAGGACGTGTGTAACATCTGTACGAACCCGCGTCGTCAGGAGAACGGCCAGATTTGCGTGGTGGAGAGTCCGGCGGACATCTACGCCATCGAACAAACCGGGCAGTTTTCCGGCCGCTATTTCGTGCTGATGGGGCATCTCTCCCCGCTGGACGGCATTGGCCCGGACGATATCGGTCTTGACCGCCTTGAACAGCGTCTTGAATCCGAAATGATCAAAGAGGTGATCCTCGCCACCAACCCCACGGTGGAAGGGGAGGCAACCGCCAACTACATCGCCGAGCTGTGCGCGCAGTACGGCGTTGACGCCAGCCGCATCGCCCACGGCGTGCCGGTCGGCGGCGAGCTGGAAATGGTCGACGGCACCACGCTGTCGCACTCTCTGGCCGGACGTCACAAGATTATTTTCTGACCAAACGGAGGCCGCGCGCGCGGCCTCCGCTTGAAAATTTCCCCCCGTATCCCCATCTCTCACTCAACGTTTTAAAACCCCATTAAATGGCATTGTTGAGGTCGACATAGATGAAAGGACAAGAAACCCGTGGTTTCCAGTCAGAAGTAAAACAGCTTCTGCACCTGATGATCCATTCCCTGTATTCCAACAAAGAAATTTTCCTGCGTGAGCTGATTTCCAACGCCTCCGATGCGGCGGACAAGCTGCGCTTCCGCGCGCTGTCTAACCCGGATCTGTACGAAGGCGACGGCGAGCTGCGCGTGCGCGTCTCTTTCAACAAAGAGAACCGCACCCTGACGATTGCCGATAACGGCATCGGGATGAACCGCGACGAGGTCATCGACCACCTCGGGACCATCGCGAAATCCGGCACCAAAGCGTTCCTGGAGTCCATGGGCTCTGACCAGGCGAAAGACAGCCAGCTGATTGGCCAGTTCGGCGTAGGCTTCTACTCGGCGTTCATCGTGGCGGACAAAGTCACCGTGCGCACCCGCGCGGCGGGCGACAGCGCCGAGAACGGCGTGCTGTGGGAATCCAAAGGGGAAGGCGAATACACCGTTGATGACATCACCAAAGCGGATCGCGGCACCGAAATCACCCTCCACCTGCGCGAAGGCGAAGATGATTTCCTGAACGACTGGCGCGTACGCTCCATCATCAGCAAATATTCCGACCACATCGCGCTGCCGGTAGAGATTGAAAAACAGGAAGAGAAAGACGGTGAAACCGTTGTTTCCTGGGAGAAAATCAACAAGGCGCAGGCGCTGTGGACGCGTAACAAGGCTGAAATCAAAGACGACGAGTACAACGAGTTTTATAAGCACATCGCCCACGACTTTACCGACCCGCTGACCTGGAGCCACAACCGCGTGGAAGGGAAGCAGGAGTACACCAGCCTGCTGTACATTCCGGCACAGGCACCGTGGGACATGTGGAACCGCGATCACAAGCACGGCCTGAAGCTGTACGTGCAGCGCGTCTTCATCATGGACGACGCCGAGCAGTTCATGCCGAACTACCTGCGCTTTGTTCGTGGCCTGATAGACTCCAACGATCTGCCGCTGAACGTCTCCCGTGAAATCCTCCAGGACAGCACCGTTACCCGTAATCTGCGTAACGCTCTGACCAAACGTGCGTTGCAGATGCTGGAAAAACTGGCGAAAGACGACGCGGAAAAATACCAGACCTTCTGGAAACAGTTCGGCCTGGTGCTGAAAGAAGGCCCGGCTGAAGACATGGCGAACGTTGAAACTATCGCCAAACTGCTGCGCTTCGCCTCTACGCATACCGACTCCTCCGCCCAGACCGTGTCGCTGGAAGAGTACGTCTCCCGCATGAAGGAAGGGCAGGAGAAGATCTACTACATCACCGCCGACAGCTATGCGGCAGCGAAGAGCAGCCCGCATCTGGAGCTGCTGCGTAAGAAAGGCATCGAAGTGCTGCTGCTTTCTGACCGCATCGACGAGTGGATGATGAACTACCTGACCGAGTTCGACGGTAAGGCGTTCCAGTCCGTTGCCAAAGCCGACGAGTCCATCGACAAGCTGGCGGATGAAGTGGACGAAAGCGCGAAAGAAGCCGAGAAGGCGCTGGAGCCGTTCGTTGAGCGTGTCAAAACCCTGCTGGGCGACCGCGTGAAAGAGGTGCGCTTTACGCACCGTCTGACCGATACTCCGGCTATTGTCACCACCGATGCGGACGAAATGAGCACCCAGATGGCGAAGCTGTTCGCCGCGGCGGGCCAGGCCGTGCCGGAAGTGAAATATATCTTTGAGCTTAATCCGGATCATCCGCTGGTGAAACGCGCGGCGGATACCCAGGACGAAGCTCGCTTTGCCGAGTGGGTTGAACTCCTGCTGGATCAGTCCCTGCTGGCCGAGCGCGGCACCCTGGAAGATCCTAACCTGTTCATTAAACGTGTGAATGCGCTGCTGCTGGCGTAACTGACCATGTCTCCCTGGTCTTCTCCCTCTCCCCGTGGGTGAGGGCCGGGGTGAGGGCACCAGACCGCACTCTCCCAAATTATCTCCCCCCATTAACCGTTTCAGCCTTCCCGCCTTCCTTGAGCCACGCCCGTTCTGGTGGTATTGTTTAGCGCTTTTGAAAAATTGAAACGACATTTGAGGGGATTTTCGCAATGCGTATTATTCTGCTTGGCGCTCCGGGCGCGGGTAAAGGAACTCAGGCTCAGTTCATCATGGAGAAATACGGTATTCCGCAAATCTCCACCGGTGACATGCTGCGCGCCGCTGTAAAATCTGGCTCCGAGCTGGGTAAACAAGCGAAAGACATCATGGACGCAGGCAAGCTGGTAACCGACGAGCTGGTTATCGCGCTGGTTAAAGAGCGCATTGCGCAGGAAGACTGCCGTAACGGTTTCCTGCTGGACGGCTTCCCGCGCACCATTCCTCAGGCTGACGCCATGAAAGAAGCGGGCATCAACGTGGACTACGTTCTGGAGTTCGACGTACCGGACGAGCTGATCGTTGACCGTATCGTTGGCCGTCGCGTACACGCTGCCTCTGGCCGCGTTTACCACATCAAATTCAACCCGCCTAAGGTTGAAGGCAAAGACGACGTGACCGGCGAAGAGCTGACCACCCGTAAAGACGATCAGGAAGAGACCGTGCGTAAACGCCTGGTGGAATACCATCAGATGACCGCGCCGCTGATTGGCTACTACACCAAAGAAGCGCAGGCGGGTAACACCAAATACGCCAAAGTTGACGGCACCAAAGCCGTGGCTGACGTACGTGCAGAGCTGGAAAAAATCCTCGGCTAATCGCGCGCCTCTCACCCGGGCTCCCGGGTGAGAAATATTCTCATCTTACCTATTACAGCAATGGGTTTCGTTTAAACGCATTTCCGCTACAATTGACAACCTATCAAATGGTTAAGAGGCGTGAATGAGTCAGGCGAAAACCGGCATCCTGCTTGCCAATCTGGGCACCCCAGAAGCACCCACTCCAGCGGCGGTAAAACGCTACCTGCGACAATTTTTAAGCGACACGCGCGTCGTGGATTTTCCGAGACTGCTGTGGTGGCCGCTGCTGCGTGGCGTCATTCTGCCGATTCGCTCTCCGCGCGTCGCCAAACTTTATCAGTCCGTCTGGATGGAAGAGGGCTCGCCGCTGATGGTGTACAGCCGTCGTCAGGAAAAAGCGCTGGCCGCCCGTCTGCCGGATATGCCCGTCGCACTCGGCATGAGCTACGGTAAACCTTCGCTGGAAAGCGCCGTCGATGCGCTGCTGGCACAGGGCGTGGATCATATCGTCGTGCTGGCCTTGTATCCGCAGTACTCCTGCTCGACGGTGGCCGCCGTCTGGGACGAGCTTGCCCGCATTCTGGCAACCCGCCGCCGCATTCCGGGCGTGACCTTTATTCGCGATTATGCGGATAACGATCTCTACATTAAGGCGCTTGCCAACAGCGCCCGAGCATCGTTTGAAAAGCACGGCGAACCGGATCTGCTGCTGCTCTCCTATCACGGTATTCCGCAGCGTTTCGCCAATGAAGGGGATGATTACCCCCAGCGCTGCCGCGATACCACCCGCGAGCTGGTCTCCGCCCTTGGCCTGCCGCCGGAGAAGGTGATGATGACCTTCCAGTCGCGCTTTGGCCGCGAGCCGTGGCTGACGCCGTACACCGATGAAACCCTCAAAATGCTCGGCGAGAAGGGCGTGAAGCACATTCAGGTGATGTCGCCGGGCTTCTCGGCGGACTGCCTTGAAACGCTGGAGGAGATCGCGGTGCAAAACCGGGAATTTTTCCTTGAGGCCGGCGGCGAAAAGTATGAGTACATTCCGGCGCTTAACGACTCACCTGAGCATATCGACATGATGGTCTCGCTGGTGACGAACAGCCGCTGATCGCACTCCGGGCCGGGTTTGTGCTACCATTCCCGGCCCATATTCTTCGTACAGTTCAGACCATGAAATTTCCCGGTAAACGCAAATCCAAACACTACTTTCCCGTCGATGCCCGCGATCCGCTCCTGCAGCAAATCCAGCCTGAAAATGAAACCAGCGCGGCCTGGGTTGTCGGTATCGACCAGACGCTGGTGGACATTGAAGCGAAAGTGGATGATGAGTTTGTCGCCCGTTACGGTCTGAGCGCCGGTCACTCGCTGGTGATTGAGGACGACGTTGCCGAAGCGCTGTATCAGGAGCTGGTGCGCGAAAATCTGATTACCCATCAGTTCGCTGGCGGTACCATCGGCAACACCATGCACAATTACTCGGTGCTGGCAGATGACCGCTCGGTGCTGCTCGGCGTGATGTGCAGCAATATCGAAATCGGTGGCTACGCCTACCGCTACCTGTGCAACACCTCCAGCCGCACCGATCTTAACTATCTCCAGGGCGTAGACGGGCCGATTGGCCGCTGCTTTACGCTGATCGGCGAATCCGGCGAGCGTACCTTTGCCATCAGCCCGGGCCACATGAACAAGCTGCGCGCGGAAAGCATTCCCGAAGAGGTGATCGCGGGCGCGTCTGCGCTGGTACTGACCTCCTACCTGGTGCGCTGCAAGCCGGGCGAGCCTATGCCGGAAGCGACCATGAAGGCGATTGAGTACGCGAAAAAGTACGATGTGCCGGTAGTGTTAACCCTGGGCACCAAATTCGTGATTGCCGATAACCCGGAGTGGTGGCAGACCTTCCTGAAAGAGCACGTCTCCATTCTGGCGATGAACGAAGAAGAGGCCGAGGCGCTGACCGGTGAAAGCGATCCGCTACTGGCGTCCGACAAAGCGCTGGACTGGGTGGATCTGGTGCTCTGCACCGCGGGTCCGGTTGGGCTGTATATGGCGGGGTTCACGGAAGAAGAGAGCAAGCGCAAAACCCAGCACCCGCTGCTGCCGGGGGCGATTGCGGAGTTCAACCAGTACGAGTTCAGCCGCGGCATGCGCCACAAAGACTGCGTGAATCCGCTGCGTATCTACTCCCACATTGCGCCGTATATGGGCGGGCCGGAGAAGATCATGAACACTAACGGCGCGGGCGACGGCGCGCTTGCCGCGCTGCTGCATGACATTACCGCGAACGCCTATCACAAAACTAACGTGCCGAACTCCAGCAAGCACAAGTTCAGCTGGCTGACCTATTCGTCGCTGGCGCAGGTGTGCAAGTACGCCAACCGCGTGAGCTATCAGGTGCTGAACCAGCATTCACCGCGCTTAACGCGCGGTCTGCCGGAACGAGAAGATAGCCTCGAAGAGGCGTACTGGGACAGGTAAAAGCAAAACGGCAACCTGTGGTTGCCGTTTTTAGTATTTGTTCCCTCTCCCTGGGGAGAGGGCCAGGGTGAGGGCATCAGGCCGCAGCAAACTTACCCCGTCACCGCCTCTTCAACTGGCGGCTTCGTCAGCAGCGTCAGCATGGTATTCGCAATCTCACGCTCGCCCATCACCACCTGATTCGCGCCGCGCTCGGTAATGTACTCCACCTCGTCGTCATAGTGCGCTCGGGCAATGATCTCAATACCGGGGCACTTCTCACGCGCGGAGGCCACAATCTCACCCGCTTCATAACCGTTTGGAATGGTCAGCAGCAGCCAGCGGGCGCAGTCCAGATGTGCCAGCTCCATGATCTCTTCGTTTGCCGCATTGCCCAGCACCGCACGAATCCCGCGCTCGCGAAGCTCATCCACGCGGGTGCGTGACGTCTCAATCACCACCAGCGGGATCCCCTGAGCCATCAGCTTCTCGCCGAGCAGGCTACCCACGCGGCCAAAGCCCACCAGCAGGGCGTGATTACAAATATCCACCGGGATCTGCTTCTCTTCTTCCGTTGCCTCTTCCAGCGTCTGCTCTTCGAGGGTTTCGGTCTTCTCGAGGTATTTTTCCAGCAGGGCAAACAATACCGGGTTTAGCATGATGGAGAGGATTGCCCCTGCCAGCACCAGATTTTGCCCCGCCTGTGGCAGCAGGTTCAATGCCATGCCCAGACCGGCCAGAATAAAGGCGAACTCACCGATCTGCGCCAGGCTGGCGGCAATGGTCAGCGCCGTGCGCGGGGAGTGGCCGAACATTCGCACCAGGAAGAAAGCCGCGAGCGACTTACCAAAAATAATGATCGCCAGCGTGCCCAGCACGGCCAGCGGCTGCTGGATCAGCACCAGCGGGTCGAACAGCATCCCGACGGAGACGAAGAACAGCACGGCAAACGCATCGCGCAGCGGCAGCGTGTCGTGCGCCGCACGGTGGCTCAGCTCGGATTCGTTCAGCACCATCCCGGCGAAGAACGCCCCCAGGGCAAAGGAGACATCAAACAGCTCAACGGCACCGAAGGCGATGCCCAGCGCCAGCGCCAGCACGGAGAGGGTAAACAGCTCGCGGGAGCCGGTTGCCGCGCTGCGGGACATGATCCACGGCACCAGACGGCGACCCACCAGCATCATGATGGCGATAAACGCCACCACTTTACCGATGGTGATGCTCATATCCAGCGCCAGCGAGGCGAAGCCGACGTTGTCTTTTTCCATCATCCCGGCGACGGCGGGCAGCAGTACCAGCGTCAGGACCATGACCAGATCTTCTACAATCAGCCAGCCAATCGCGATTTGCCCGCGCTGGCTGTCTATCAGCTGCCTCTCTTCAAGCGCGCGCAGCAGCACCACGGTACTGGCGGTGGAGAGGCACAGCCCAAAGACGATGCCGGTCATCAGCGACCAGCCCAGCACTGCCGAAAGCGCCATGCCCAGCAGCGTCGCCACCCCTATCTGGGCGATCGCTCCGGGTATGGCGATCGACTTTACCGCCATCAGGTCCTTCAGCGAAAAATGCAGACCGACGCCAAACATCAGCAGAATCACGCCCAATTCCGCCAGTTCAGGAGCCAGTTTGGTATCCGCAACAAAACCTGGCGTAAACGGTCCCGCCAGCACACCTGCCAGCAGATAGCCGACAAGAGGAGAAATACGCAGCTTATTGGCAATCATGCCAAGGATAAAAGCGAGCACAAGTCCACCAACAATGGTGGTAATAAGCGGTGTGGCGTGGTGCATTCCGTCTCCTTTCGTGGTGAGTGTTCCATTTTTGGCGTGAATACCAAAAAGCCAGGTAATAGTTTATGACAATTTTTACCCTTATGTTTATGAATAATTGTTGAAGTTTGAATAAAACAGCAATATGCGCGTAAAAAAGCGCATTTTGATAAATTACGCAAGAGGAGAAAGAAGAAACCCTTATGGCATCAGGCTGTCAGGCAGCCAAAGTCAAACTTTGGCTGCCCGTAATTTACGCTTTGTGGCGGTTATCAGGCAGGAATATGGTCAACATCCCAAGAAGTGGCAGGAAAGCGCAGATTTTATAAACCAGGAAGATGCTGGTGTGATCCGCAACCATCCCTAATACCGCTGCACCCAGCCCGCCCATGCCGAAGGCGAAACCGAAAAACAGTCCGGAAACCATACCGATACGACCAGGCAGCAGCTCCTGGGCATAGACCAGAATGGCGGAAAACGCGGAGGCGAGGATAAAACCAATAATCACGGTCAAAATCCCCGTCCATTCAAGGCTGGCGTACGGCAAAATGAGGGTAAAGGGCGCCACGCCGAGGATAGAGCCCCAAATGACATATTTACGGCCAATTTTATCCCCCACCGGCCCGCCAATGACCGTTCCTGCGGCCACCGCGAAGAGGAAAGCAAACAGGTGAAACTGCGCGTTTTGTACCGATAATCCGAATTTTTGCATCAGATAAAAGGTGTAATAGCTGCTGATGCTCGCCATATAGAAGTATTTCGAGAAAATCAGCACCAGCAGCACGGAGACCGCAAGAATGACCTTATTACGAGGCAGGGGATTGATAACCTTCGCTTTAGGTTTCCCTTTGTTCACGCGATGCTGGGCGGCGTACCAGCGGCTGATCTGTGCCAGCACGACAATGGCGAGCAGGGCGGCCAGCACAAACCAGGCCACATTGCCTTTGCCATACGGGGCGATAATCACCGCCGCCAGCAGCGGGCCGAGGGAGCTACCGAAGTTGCCCCCTACCTGGAAGAGTGACTGCGCCAGCCCGTGACGGCCACCGGAGGCCATACGCGCCACGCGTGAGGACTCCGGATGGAAGACGGACGAGCCGGTCCCCACCAGCGCGGCGGCGAGCAGAACCGCTTCAAAACTGCCTGCCATAGCCAGCAGCACCAGCCCGCTTAAGGTAAAGCACATGCCTATCGGCAGCGACCACGGCATCGGGTATTTATCCGTCCAGTAACCCACCACCGGCTGCAGCAGCGACGAGGCCAGCTGGAAGGTCAGGGTGATCATCCCGATCTGTACGAAGGTTAACGAAAATTCGGACTGCAGCAGCGGGTAGATCGCCAGAATTAACGACTGGATCATGTCGTTGAGCAGGTGCGAGAGGCTGATTGCGCCTAAAACTTTAAAAGAGGTGCGCGACGCCGGCGCGCCCGGAGCGGGCTGGGTTGATTCACTGATTGCCATAAATACCACGTCAATTTGTTATTAGAGATGCAGGGAGTAATTATTATCCGACTAACATACTCGTCCGTGACATTTGAAGAAAGTCGCAATTCTGAAAACTTATTTGTCTATTCTTGTTAGTCACTGTAATTTTTGCCTTTGTCTATTGGTCAGGGAGAGAGAAGATGAAGTTAATGAAGCGGGGCGTCGCGCTGGCGCTTATTGCCGCATGGGGCCTGGCAAGCCTGCCCGCGCAGGCGTATGAAAAAGATAAAACCTATAAAATCACCATTCTGCATACCAACGATCATCACGGTCATTTCTGGCGCAGTGAATACGGCGAGTATGGTCTGTCGGCGCAAAAAACACTGGTGGACGGCATTCGCAAAGAGGTGGCGGCCCAGGGCGGCAGCGTGCTGTTGCTCTCAGGCGGGGATATTAATACCGGCGTGCCGGAATCGGATTTACAGGATGCTGAACCCGATTTCCGCGGCATGAATTTAATCGGTTACGACGCGATGGCCGTTGGCAACCACGAGTTTGACAATCCGCTGAGCGTGCTGCGCCAGCAGGAGAAATGGTCCAAATTCCCGTTCCTCTCCGCCAATATTTACCAGAAAAGCACCGGCGAACTTCTGTTTAAACCGTGGGCGCTGTTTAAGCGTCAGGATCTCAAAATCGCGGTCATCGGCTTAACCACCGACGATACGGCAAAAATCGGTAACCCTGAGTTCTTCACCGATATCGAATTCCGCAAACCGGCAGACGAAGCGAAGCTGGTGATTCAGGAGCTGCAGCAGAACGAAAAGCCGGACGTGATTATCGCCACTACCCACATGGGACACTACGATAACGGCGAGCACGGCTCCAATGCGCCCGGCGACGTGGAGATGGCGCGCAGCCTGCCAGCGGGCTCGCTGGCGATGATTGTGGGCGGTCACTCGCAGGATCCGGTGTGCATGGCGTCGGAGAACAAAAAGCAGGTGGACTACGTGCCGGGCACGCCGTGTGCGCCAGATCGTCAGAACGGGATCTGGATTGTGCAGGCCCACGAGTGGGGTAAATACGTGGGTCGGGCGGACTTTGAGTTTCGTAACGGTGAGATGAAGCTGGTGCGCTATCAGCTTATCCCGGTGAACCTGAAGAAGAAAGTCACCTACCCGGACGGGAAAAGCGAGCGCGTACTTTACACGCCAGAGATTGCTGAAAACCAGCAGATGCTCTCCCTGCTGACGCCGTTCCAGAACAAAGGCAAGGCGCAGCTGGACGTGAAAATCGGCACGCTGAACGGTCGTCTGGAAGGGGACCGCAGTAAAGTCCGCTTCGTGCAGACCAACATGGGCCATCTGGTGCTGGCGGCGCAGATGGCGCGCACGAATGCGGACTTCGGCGTGATGAGCGGCGGCGGCATTCGTGACTCCATCGAAGGCGGAAACATCACCTATAAAGACGTGCTGAAGGTGCAGCCGTTCGGCAACGTGGTGGTGTATGCGGATATGAGCGGGAAAGAGGTCGTTGACTACCTGACCGCCGTGGCGCAGATGAAGCCGGACTCGGGTGCCTATCCGCAGTTTGCCAACGTCAGCTTTGTGGCGAAGGACGGCAAGCTCAACGATCTCAAAATCAAAGGCGAGCCGGTAGACCCTGCGAAAACCTACCGTCTGGCGACGTTAAGCTTTAACGCCACCGGCGGCGACGGCTATCCGCACATCGATAATAAACCGGGCTACGTAAACACCGGTTTTATTGATGCGGAAGTGTTGAAGCAGTACATCGAGCAGAACTCGCCGATTGACGTGAATGCCTATGAGCCGAAAGGTGAGGTGAGCTGGCAGTAGTGCGGTTGTGTTGCCGGATGGCGACTTCGCCTTACCGGGCCTACATTCGAATCGTAGGCCCGGTGAGGCGCAGCGCCACCGGGCAATTTTCTCAATCCCGGCGCGCAATATCCGCAAACTTCGCGTCCAGCATTTTCGCCAGATCGCCCGCGGCCAGTTCAATATCCAGCCCGCGTTTACCGCCCGAAACATAGATCGTCTCAAATTCCTGCGAAGGCGCATCGATCAGCGTCGGCAGGCGCTTTTTCTGTCCGAGCGGGCTGATCCCGCCCACCAGATAGCCCGTGGTGCGTTGCGCAACCATCGGGTCCGCCATATCCACTTTTTTCGCCCCCAGCGCTTTCGCTACCTTTTTGAGATCGAGCTGTCCGGCAACGGGCGTTACCGCCACGGCGAGGTGCTTCATATCGCCATTCACTGCGACCAGCAGCGTTTTATAGACCTGGTCAGCGTTCAGCCCCAGCTTGCGCACCACTTCATCACCAAAGTTGGTTTCGTTCGGATCATGATCGTAGGTATGGATCCGGAAAGAAATATTGTTTTTTTCGAGTAATTTAACGGCGGGAGTCATAGCTATCCTTCTTACGTCAGACAATTCATGCAGCCAGCATACGCCTGACGTTTGTCTAAAAAATAGCACCATCTTGCGCAATAGTGTTGGCAGTGATGGTCACTTTGAGCGACAATCGGCTCAGCCGAAGGTCACTTCGGTATAATAAAAACGATGAAATTCCTCTTTGACGGGCCAATAGAGATATTGGCCATTTTTTTATTTCAACAGCGACGGCAAATTCCCTTCGCCGTATAAATGCAGCGCCCCGACCGCGACCACGTACTCCCCCGCAGGTAAAGCATGCAGCGTCTCTCGCCAGGCTTTGTTGCGCGCATTCATCAGCACATCATAAAGCGATTCACTGAACGTCGACGGTAGCGCCAGCTTACCGTCCGCGGGCGGCGCATCCAGCCACCAGCCAATCATGGTTTGCAGCAGACGCGCGTTGGTGTGCCAGTGGGTCAGGGTATCATCCAGCAGCATCAGACCGTCGTCAGGAAGCTGGCGCAGGAGCGCAATCTGGCTGTCCGTCCCTTCCAGCTCGATGATGGGCATACGGCGCGCCCGCGCCACGTTCAGCAGCTGGTAATCAATGCCGTAGTCACCGCGCAGGCCCAGACGCTGCGCCTGCGTGGCCTGCAGCACCATCGCAATTTGCCACAGCGGCAGGTTGTCAATCATGGAGAGCGACACGCCGGTTTCTGCCGCCACGCGCCTCAGCTCCGCGAGCTGGTCGTCGTTCAGGCGCTCCGCCAGCGGGAGATCGCTTTCAAGCCCGGCAAACGGCGACTCGTGGCCGGAAATGTCCGCCTCGACGACCAGCGCGTCGGCGCGCTTCAGGCGTTTTATCAGACCGGATGGCAGAGGAGACATTCCCTGCGTGCCCATATGGATGCTGCCGACCAGGTGCAGGTGTTGCCCGCCGGGAAGCGAGATATCCAGGCCGGGCCAGGCATAGCGGCGGGGAAAGAGGGCGCGAAACGATGCTTTTATACGATTAAACAGACTCATACGCGCTCCATGACCGGAAAGGGTCATGCTAGCGCGTACGAGAACAAGGTTCAATCCTTCGGTTTAAACCGCAGCAGACGGTTGGCGTTGCTCACCACGGTAATGGAAGAAAGTGCCATCGCCGCACCCGCAACCACCGGATTCAGCAGGGTGCCGGTCAGCGGCCACAAAATGCCGGCAGCAACCGGAATACCGAGCGAGTTATAGACGAACGCCCCCAGCAGGTTCTGCTTCATGTTGCGCAACGTGGCTTTCGAAATGGCCAGGGCGTCGGCAACGCCCATCAGGCTGTGGCGCATCAGCGTGATGGCCGCGGTTTCGATGGCGACATCGCTCCCGCCACCCATGGCTATCCCTACGTCCGCCTGGGCCAGCGCCGGGGCGTCGTTGATGCCGTCGCCCACCATCGCCACCTGGCGACCCTGACTTTGCAGGTTCTTGATGGCGTCCGCTTTGCCGTCCGGCAGCACGCCCGCAATCACCTCATCAATACCGGCCTCTTTCGCGATGGCGTTGGCGGTGGTCGGGTTATCCCCGGTCAGCATCACCAGGCGATAGCCCGCGCGGTGCAGGCGCTGTAAGGCATCCACGCTGTCCTGGCGAAGCGGATCGCGCACGGCCAGCAGCGCGGCGGCTTTGCCATCCACCGCCAGCAGAACCGGGGTGGTGCCCCGAGACGCCTGTGCTTTCAGCTCTTCTTCCAGCGCGGACGTATCAACACCGTTTTCATTCAGCAATGCCTGGTTACCCAGCAACAGCGCGTGGCCGTCGGCTTCACCGCTGACGCCAAGCCCGCGTAGAGTACGGAAATTGCTGACCTGCGGCAGGGCAGAAGCATTCGCCTTATCGAGAATGGCGCGGGCCAGCGGGTGGCTGGAGCCCTGCTCCAGCGCGGCGGCAAGGCGCAGCGCGTCCTCTTGCGCAATGCCAGCGGTGCTCACGGCCACTACCTGCGGTTTGCCCTCGGTCAGCGTGCCGGTTTTATCAAAGACAATCGTATCCAGGGTGCTCGCCCGCTGCAGGGCATCCGCATCACGGACCAGAACGCCAAACTCGGCGGCACGGCCCACGCCGGAGATAATTGACATCGGCGTCGCCAGACCAAGAGCGCACGGACAGGCGATGATCAACACCGTGGTGGCGATGACCAGGGTGTAGACAATCTGCGGTGCCGGGCCGAAGACATACCAGATCGCCGCGCTCAGCAGAGCAATGCCGACCACTACCGGCACAAAAATGGCCGAGATTTTGTCAGCAAGCTGGCCAATCTCCGGCTTGCTGCTCTGGGCCTGGCGGACCATGCGGATAATACGCGACAGCGTGGTGTGGCTACCGACGGCACTGGCGCGGAACAGCACGCTGCCGTCCTGCACTACCGTACCGGCATGAACCGCATCGCCCTGTGATTTTTGCTGGGGGATGGGCTCCCCGGTCAACATCGCTTCATCCAGCCAGGCGTCGCCCTGGGTGATTTCACCGTCGACGGGCACCCGGTCGCCGGTGGTCAGGCGCAGCGTCATGCCCGGCTGTACCTCCGCCAGCGGGACGCTTTTTTCCCCATCGTCCGTGACCACGCGGGCCGTCGGCGGGGTTAAATCGAGCAAGCGTTCCAGCGCTTTCGAGGAGCGCTGACGGGCGCGCGCTTCCAGCATGTGGCCCAGGTTAATCAGGCCGATAATCATGGCGCTGGCTTCATAATAGAGATGGCGGGCTTCCATCGGGAACCACTGGGGCCAGACGTTCACGCTCATGGAGTAAAGCCACGCCGCGCCGGTACCGAGCGCAACCAGCGTATCCATCGTCGCCGTGCGGTTTTTCAGGCTCTTCCAGGCGCTGGTATAAAAATGCCCACCTGCAAAGACCATGACCGCAAGGGTAATTAAACCAATCACCAGCCACAGCGTGCGGTTGTCTGCGGTGACCATCATGTTGTCACCCATCATGCCCCACACCATCACCGGAATACCGACCAGCAGGGCGACGATCGCCTGCCAGCGGAAGCGCTTCATGGTGGCAATAGCCGTTTCCTGCTGGCGCTCGCGGCGCTCGGCATCATCTTCGATGGCCTCCGCCCCGTAGCCCGCTTTTTCCACGGCCTGCACTAAATCTGCGGCGGAGGCACTGCCCATCACCAGCGCAGTACGCTCCGCAAGGTTGACCCGTGCCTGTGCGACGCCCGGTACCGCCTGCAGGGCGTTCTGCACGCGGGAGACGCAGCTGGCGCAGCTCATGCCGTTGATCAGCAGCTGTTGGCTGTCATCAATATCATCTGCTGCCGGAAGCTCAGGAGTGGCCGCTGTCAGCGCTTCCGACGGGGATGATGACTCTGCCAGCGGGTTAGCCTTTGGGTGGCTTAACTCCGCCCCATAACCGGCCTGTTTAATGGTATCAATCAGCGCGTCCGCGCTGGCGCTGCCGGTCACGGCGGCATGGTCGATGGTCACTTCAGCGCTTTCAACGTCAGGACGCTGTTCCAGGCTTTCTTTAACGCGTTTGACGCAGTGGCCGCAGGAGAGGCCGTCCAGCGTCAGGTCGATAGTGTGAGACATAACAAAACTCCCGTATAATATATTGGTCAGTTGTTGACCGGAGTAACGCTTTTCGCTAACTGTTATGAAGGTTAAACCTTCCATCAAGGGGAAGGTCAAGGGGGAAATGTGAATATCAGTGACGTGGCAAAAAAAACCGGCTTAACCAGCAAGGCGATCCGCTTTTATGAAGAGAAGGGGCTGGTAACGCCACCGCTGCGCAGTGAAAACGGCTACCGCAGCTACACGCAGCTGCATCTCGATGAACTGACGCTGCTGCGCCAGGCAAGACAGGTGGGGTTTAACCTGGAAGAGTGCGGCGAGCTGGTTAACCTGTTTAACGATCCGAAGCGCCACAGCGCGGACGTGAAAAAACGCACGCTGGAAAAAGTGGCGGAGATCGAGCGCCACATTATCGAGCTACAGGCGATGCGCGAACAGCTGCTGCAGCTGGCGGAATCCTGTCCGGGTGATGACAGCGCCGACTGCCCGATTATTGATAATCTTGCCGGCTGCTGCCATCGCAAAACCCACGTCTAGCAGGCTTTTACCCGCAGCGTAATCCCTTCCACCGCAATGACCTCAACCTGCGTTCCGGCACTGAGGTCGTCGTCGGCCACCACCGGCCACGAGCTGTCGCCCACGCGCATGTGCCCGCGCCCGTTCACCAGCGCGGCGTCGAGCGTAAAGCGCTTGCCGACAATTTGCTGTCCGCGCTGGTTAAGATGCGCGTCCAGCGGTTTCTGCTCTTTGACCTGACGGTTAAGCCAGCGCCACCACAGCCAGGCGGCAACCAGCGTCAACACGGCAAACAGCGCGCCCTGCCACGCCCAGCCCAGAGGAAGGATCCAGACCAGCAGGCCCGTAATGACTGCGGCAACACCGCTCCAGAGCAGGTAGCCGTTGCCGCCAAGCATCTCCGCCGCCAGCAATAAGCCACCGAGGCTTAGCCAGAAGGCATGAGGATGTGCAACGATGAGCTCAATCATTTTTTACGCTCGTTTCCGCTGTCTTTGATCAGTTCGGCGATCCCCGCGATAGAGCCCATCAGGCTGCTGGCGTCCAGGGGCATCATCACCACTTTGCTGTTGTTCGCGGAGCCGATCTCTTTCAGCGCATCGGTATATTTTTGCGCCACGAAGTAGTTCACGGCCTGGATATCTCCGGCGGCAATCGCCTCGGAGACCATCTGTGTCGCACGGGCTTCCGCTTCTGCGGAACGTTCACGCGCTTCCGCCTGTAAGAACGCGGACTGACGGTCGCCTTCGGCTTTCAGGATCTGCGACTGTTTTTCCCCTTCCGCTTTGAGGATCTCCGCCTGACGGACCCCTTCGGCTTCCAGAATATAGGCACGCTTGGTACGCTCGGCCTTCATCTGCGCGTTCATGGAGGCGATCAGCTCTGCCGGTGGGCGCACGTCGCGGATCTCAATACGGGTGACTTTGATCCCCCACGGGTTCGTTGCCTCGTCAACAATGTGCAGCAGGCGGGTATTGATGCTGTCGCGCTGGGAGAGCATTTCGTCCAGCTCCATCGAGCCGAGCACGGTACGGATGTTGGTCATCGTCAGGTTGACGATCGCCAGCTCCAGGTTGCTCACCTCATAGGCCGCTTTCGGCGCATCAATCACCTGAATAAAGCAGACGGCATCAATGGTAACGTTGGCGTTATCTTTGGAGATCACTTCCTGAGAGGGGATATCCAGCACCTGCTCCATCATGTTGATCTTGCGGCCGATCCGGTCCATGAACGGAACAATCAGGCTCAGGCCGGGCTGCAGCGTGTTGGTATAGCGGCCGAAGCGCTCGACGGTCCACTGGTAACCCTGAGGGACAATTTTGACACCTGCGCCCACGATAACCAGCGCGACGAATATAAGGACGGGAACAACGATGAGCATAAAAACCTCCTGTTTTGCATGCTTTGATGAGAAAAAGCGCGTGTTTGCTATTCGTAAGTATATCGGCTAATGGGCTAAAATTCGCCCCGTCCGACGGGCGGGGCAGAGCGTTAGTGGTAGCTGTAGGTAAAGTCAGCGATCAGCGCATCGTCACCCGCATCGGCGATGGCTTTCGACAGGCCGTGATAGAAGGTCTCCAGCCCAATCTCTTCGACCTGGCGCAGCTGCTCGCGGATCGGCGCGCAGAACAGTTCCGCATTGCCCGCGCCCACGCGCTTGTTGTTCGGCGGAAGCTGACCGGTGATCCCTTTGAACCAGGTGCGAACCGCGCCCTTCAGAGAGGTGGGCGCGTCGTTGACGGCGTCGTGTCCCGTCAGAATTTGCAGCGTCGGGAACTGGTCTGCACAGACTGCCGTTTTCATACGCGCATAAAACTGGCTGAAGAGTTCGAAAGACTGCAGATCGGTGACTTTGGGTTTGGTCGTTTTGCCCTGAACGTTGCCTGTCTTTTTCGCCGCGGGCTGCGCGGGCGCCAGCTTATTGAGCTGCAGATCGAACAGCAGGTTCGCGTGTTCGCGTCGTTTGCTTACGTCCGGGAAGCGCTCAATAAACGCGCGGATAAATTCCGGCGTCATCAGGTCCGCAAAATCATGGTTGACCAGCCACTGGCCGCGGGCAAACTCACCGGGAGACTGGAACCAGGCCGGAACCTTGCCCGGCTCGAACTCTTTGACATTCCCTCTGCCGTCGATTTCAACGAAGCGAGTGCCGTTATCAAACGCAAAGCGGCAATTCTTCAGCTGAATGACCGGCTTCATCTTCAGCAGGCCCTTAACGAACCGGACAAGCTCTCCCCCGAACACATAAGCCGTAACGGATTCTGAAGCAATGGCAGCAAGAAGCTGATCGATGGTTTTCACGCCGGGTTCAAGTTCAGAAAACTCATAAAAAGTGTGAATATTAGACATTCTTGTACTTCCTTATTGTGTTGCGGGCAGAGCTTAACACCACTTTAACGAATGTTCTAAACCAGGGATACGGAAGTGTCGCTAAGGTCACGGCGTAAACTGTAAAGCGAAAGTGTAAAGCATGTCTAATGAATGCACGGTAAACACAATCGGAAGTCTTGGTGGCGAAAGGGGGCGCTAAAACGCGTTGTGACGAACGTGCGGCACGGATTATGCTAATTACGCTCAGGAGTTACTGGAAAAAATATGAACAACGAAAATGCAGTTTTGCAGATAAAGGACGTCGGCTTTCGTGTCGCAAATAACACGATCCTTCAGCATGTCGGGTTTAACCTTTCTCCCGGTGAGTTCAAGCTGATAACGGGGCCGTCAGGCTGCGGTAAAAGCACCTTACTGAAGATCGTGGCCTCTCTGCTGAGCCCAACGGAGGGAACCATTCTGTTTGAAGGGCAGGATATTGCGTCACTTTCCCCGGAAAGCTATCGCCAGCAGGTCTCTTATTGCGTCCAAACGCCCGTGCTTTTTGGCGACACGGTTTTTGATAACCTGATTTTTCCGTGGCAAATCCGCAATAAAACGCCGGAGCCGGAAAAATTCATCGACGATCTGGCCCGTTTTGGCCTGGCGAAGGAGACGCTGACCAAATCCATCAGTGAGCTCTCGGGCGGCGAAAAGCAGCGCGTCTCGCTGATCCGTAATCTGCAGTTCTTACCGAAGGTATTGCTGCTGGATGAGATCACCAGCGCGCTCGATGATGCCAACAAACGCAACGTCAACGAGATTATTCATCGTTACGCCCGCGAGCAGAATATTGCCGTGCTGTGGGTGACGCACGACTCAAACGAAATTACCCATGCGGATGACGTGATTACGCTCCAGCCGCACGGCGGGAAAATGCAGGAGGCCAACCGTGGGTGAGCATAACATTACCAATGAATCTCTGGCGTTTTCGATGGTGCTGGTGCTGATTGCTATCGTCGTCAGCTACCGGGAAAAGCTGGGCCTGGAAAAAGATATTGTCTGGAGTATCTGCCGCGCGGTGGTTCAGCTCATCATCGTCGGCTATGTGCTGAAGTATATTTTCAACGTCAACCACGCGGTGCTGACGCTGCTGATGGTGCTCTTCATCTGCTTTAACGCGGCGTGGAACGCGCAGAAACGCAGTAAATATATTGATAAGGCGTTTATCTCGTCATTTATCGCGATTACCACCGGGACGGCGCTCACCCTGGCGGTGCTGGTGCTCTCTGGCTCGATTGAGTTTACGCCGATGCAGGTGATCCCTATCTCCGGGATGATTGCGGGAAACGCCATGGTGGCCGTTGGCCTGTGCTACAACAACCTCGGCCAGCGTTTCAGCAGTGAACAGCAGCAGCTGCAGGAGAAGTTAAGCCTGGGGGCGACGCCAAAAGTGGCTTCAGCGCGGCTGATTCGCGAGAGCATTCGCTCATCGCTGATCCCGACAGTGGATTCTGCCAAAACGGTGGGGCTGGTGAGCCTGCCGGGCATGATGTCGGGGCTGATCTTTGCCGGTATCGATCCGGTAAAAGCGATTAAGTATCAGATCATGGTGACGTTTATGCTGCTTTCCACGGCGAGCCTGTCCACCATCATTGCCTGCTACCTGACCTATCGGAAGTTCTACAACCCGCGCCACCAGCTGGTGGTGACGCAGTTGAAAAAGACGGGGTAATATCGGTTTTTGTAGGCCCGGTAAGCGTTAGCGCCACCGGGCATTTTTTGTTAGTAGAGCAGCGCGTACAACTGACGACGATACTTCGACGCCAGCGCGTCTCCGGTGCCCAGCGCGGCCAGGATCTCCTGGAACATCTTGCGCGCCTGACCGTCTGCGGCAGCCAGATCTTTCTGCAGGTGGCTGAACAGCAGCTCCAGCGCCTCTTCGTTACGTCCCACCTGATGCAGCTGGAGCGCCAGCTGGCTTGCCAGCGCGGCATCCGCCGGGTTGTCGGCCACCTGCTGCTGCAGCTGCTGAATTTCCGGGGTGTCCGCCGCCTGCTTCAGCAGCTCAATCTGCGCCACCAGCCCCTGATAGCGGGTATCCTGATCCTGCATTGGTACCGTCTTGAGCACGGCTTCCGCGTCTTCTGAACGGTGCAGGGCGATCTGCGTTTCCGCCAGCAGCAGGCCGATCTGGCTGTCCTGGTTCGACAGCTGCCACGCCTCTTTCAGCAGCGGCAGCGCCTCGTCGTATTTGCCTTCCTGCATCAGCGCCATCGCTTCCTGCGCTTTCAGCTCTTCTTCGCGCGGCAGCACTTTATCCAGCAGGGCGCGAATCGCCTCTTCCGGCTGGGGGCCCTGGAAGCCATCGACAGGCTGCCCGTTCTGGAACAGATAAACGGTTGGAATGGCGCGCAGACCAAACTGCGACGCCACCATCGGTTCGGCGTCACAATCCAGTTTCGCCAGAATGAACTGACCGTTGTACTGCGCGGCAAGGCTTTCCAGCACCGGCGTCAGCTGCAGACAGTGCTGGCTGCGCTCAGACCAGAAGTAGAACAGCACCGGTTTAGCCATCGACTGTTCGAGGACCTGTTGCAGGTTTGCTTCTGTAATATTGACGATATTCTGTACGGACATGCGGCTTTCTCTTTTGTCGGTTTACTCTTTACATGGGGATGAGCGTCGTCGCTTCAACTCAGCCGTGCAAAATTTTGTCCATTATCCTGCCCGGCAGCAGGCGCTTTAACCAGCCGACGGCATGGGTGACCAGCGTCACCGGATAGCGCATTTTGGGATGCTCGCTCTCAAAAGCATGGCGCACTTTGGCAACCACCGCCTCTGGCCCGAGGGTAAAACGTGCGGCGATGCCGGGGTTTTCGACCGGCTTGTCCGCCTGGGTCTGGTTCACGTTTTCGGTAAAGCGGGTGCGGATCGGGCCGGGTTCAATCAGGCTGACCTTGATGCCGCTGTGGCGCAGCTCCATGCGCAGGGCGTCGGACCAGGCTTCCAGCGCATATTTGCTGGCGGCGTAGGCGCCGCGGCCCGGGGTGGAAATCAGCCCCATCACTGACGATGTCATCACGATGCGCCCTTCGCCGTGCGGCAGCATGGCCGGGAGCAGACGCATGGTGAGCTGATGGACGCCAAAGAAATTGGTTGAAAACTGCTTCTCCAGCGTTTCGCGCGAGAGCGTATCCAGCGGGCCATACACGCCGTAACCGGCATTATTAAAGAGACCGTACAGACGGCCTTCGGTCAGGGCTATCACCTCGTCGGCGGCGCGTTCAACGCTCTCCGGCGAGTCCATATCCAGCTGTATGCCGGTAAAGCCCAGCCCGTTCATGCGCTCGACATCGTCAGGCTTGCGGCACGCTGCCAGCACCCTGAATCCCTGGCGCTTTAGTTCAAGCGCGCTCTCAAGGCCGATTCCGCTGGAACATCCTGTAATTAAGACCGATTTTTGCATAACTTTACCTGTCAGGAACTCCGCTGAATTACGAGTCATGTTTAACTAAAGGAGCCAGCCGCGTTGCCATCCAGTCGGCAATAAACGGCTGCGCATCGCGATTGGGGTGGATACCGTCGTCCTGCATCCACTGGGGTTTGAGATAGACCTCTTCCATGAAAAATGGCAGGAGCGGAATATCAAACTCTTTGGCAAGCTTAGGGTAGATCGCGCTAAAGGCCTCATTATACCGACGACCGTAGTTGGCGGGCAGGCGAATTTGCATCAGCAGCGGCTGGGCGTTTGCCGCCTTGATGTCCCGTAAAATGGTGCGCAGCGTTTGCTCGGTTTGCTGAGGCTGGAAGCCACGCAGGCCGTCATTACCGCCAAGCTCAACCAGCACCCAGCGCGGCTGATGCTGCTTGAGCAGCGCAGGCAGGCGCGACAGACCCTGCTGCGAGGTATCGCCGCTGATGCTGCCGTTGATAACGGTCGTCTTGCTTTGCCATTTGTCATTGAGCAGAGCCGGCCAGGCCGCGCTGGCCGCCATGCGGTAGCCCGCGCTCAGGCTGTCGCCAAGAATCAGTAACGTGTCCGTTGCCGCCGCGCGGAAGGTCATCAGCATCAAAAACAGGAAGGGCAAATGCCAGCGGAAAACAGTGTTGAAGTTCATCGTCTTAAGAAGTCCGTCGGTCAGGGGGAGCAGGAGCTTTCAATCCTTACCGGAGTTGAACTCGTTGTCAAACGCGCCGAAACCATCGCGCTGATTGGCGAATCCGGTTCCGGCAAGTCTACGCTGCTGGCGATTCTGGCCGGTCTGGACGACGGCAGCAGCGGCGAAGTCCACCTGGTCGGGCAACCGCTGCACCAGCTTGATGAAGAGGCGCGAGCCGCGCTGCGCGCGCGGCATATCGGTTTTGTCTTTCAGTCTTTTATGCTGATCCCGACCCTGAACGCGCTGGAAAACGTCGAGCTCCCGGCGCTGCTGCGCGGCGAAAAGAGCCGCGAAAGCCGCACGCATGCGAAGGCGCTGCTGGAACAGCTCGGCCTGGGCAAGCGCCTCGACCACCTTCCGGCACAGCTTTCCGGCGGCGAGCAGCAGCGCGTGGCGCTGGCGCGGGCGTTTAACGGCCGCCCGGAAGTGCTGTTTGCCGATGAACCCACCGGCAACCTTGACCGTAAAACCGGCGACAAAATTGCTGATCTGCTGTTTTCGCTTAACCGCGAACATGGCACCACGCTGATCCTCGTGACCCACGATCCGCAGCTGGCCGCCCGCTGCGACCGCCGCCTGCGGCTGGTGAACGGTATTCTTCAGGAGGAAGCATGATCGCCCGCTGGTTCTGGCGCGAATGGCGCTCGCCCTCGCTGCTGATTGTCTGGCTGGCGTTAAGTCTGGCGGTGGCCTGCGTGCTGGCGCTCGGCAGCGTCAGCGACCGTATGGAAAAAGGGCTCAGCCAGCAGAGCCGCGAATTTATGGCCGGGGACCGGGCGCTGCAAAGCTCGCGTCCTGTGCCGCCTGGCTGGATTGAGGAAGCGCGCAAGGAAGGGCTAAAGGTGGGGGAGCAGCTCACCTTCCAGACCATGACCTTCGCGGGGGACACCCCGCAGCTCGCCAGCGTCAAGGCCGTGGACGACATCTACCCGATGTACGGGGAATTACAAACCAGCCCGCCGGGGCTAAAGCCGACGCCCGGCACGGTATTGCTGGCCTCGCGTCTGATGGCGCTTCTTAACCTGAAGCCCGGCGACAGTATTGACGTTGGTGATGCCACGCTGAAAATCGCCGGGGAAGTGGTGCAGGAGCCCGACTCCGGCTTTAACCCGTTCCAGCTCGCGCCGCGCCTGCTGATGAACACCGCCGATGTCTCGAAAACCAACGCCGTCCAGCCGGGAAGTCGCGTCACCTGGCGCTACAAGTTTGGCGGCACGCCCGCGCAGCTGGAGGCGTATGAAAAATGGCTTCTGCCGCAGCTCAAGCCGGAACACCGCTGGTACGGGCTGGAGCAGGACGAAGGGGCGCTCGGCAAATCCCTCGAACGTTCCCAACAGTTCCTGCTACTGTCGGCGCTGTTAACCCTGCTGCTGGCGGTGGCGGCGGTTGCCGTGGCGATGGGGCACTACTGCCGCAGCCGCTACGACCTGGTGGCGATCCTTAAAACCCTCGGCGCGGGGCGGGCGCAGCTGCGCAAGCTGATCGTCGGCCAGTGGCTGATGCTGCTGGCCCTCTCTGCGCTCACCGGCGGAATAATAGGCCTGCTGTTTGAAAAACTGCTGATGGTGATGCTGAAACCGGTGCTGCCGGCCGCTTTGCCCCCGGCAAGCCTCTGGCCGTGGCTGTGGGCGATGGGCGCGATGACGGTGATCTCGGTGCTGGTGGGGCTGCGCCCGTACCGCCTGCTGCTCGCGACGCAGCCGCTGCGGGTGCTGCGCAATGATGTGGTAGCGAACGTCTGGCCGCTGAAGTTCTATCTTCCGGCGATTATTGCTGTTGCGGTCGGGCTGCTGGCCTGGCTGATGGGCGGCAGCACCCTGCTGTGGGCCGTGCTGGCCGGCGCGGTGGTACTGGCGCTGCTGTGCGGCGTGCTGGGCTGGATACTGCTCAACGTCCTGAAAAGGCTGACGGTAAAATCCCTGCCGGTGCGGCTGGCGGTCAACCGCCTGCTGCATCAGCCCTGGTCAACGCTCAGCCAGCTGTCGGCCTTTTCGCTGTCGTTTATGCTGCTGGCGCTGCTTCTCGTGCTTCGCGGAGATCTGCTGGATCGCTGGCAGCAGCAGCTTCCGCCGGAAAGCCCGAACTATTTCCTGATCAACATCGCACCGGAACAGGTGACGCCGCTGAAGGGCTTCCTGTCGGAGCATCACATTATCCCCGAGTCGTTCTATCCCATCGTCCGTGCGCGTCTGACGCAGATCAACGGCCAGTCAACCGAGGGGAACAAGGACGAGTCGCTTAACCGCGAACTCAACCTGACCTGGCAGGAGAAACGTCCCGACCATAACCCGATTACCGCCGGTACCTGGCCGCCGAAAGCGGGAGAGGTGTCGATGGAAGAGGGGCTGGCGACGCGCCTGAACGTGAAGCTCGGGGACAGCGTGACCTTCACCGGTGATACCCAGGATTTTACCGCCAAAGTCACCAGCCTCCGTAAAGTGGACTGGGAAAGCCTGCGGCCAAACTTCTTCTTCATCTTCCCGCCGGGCGCGCTGGACGGGCAGCCGCAGAGCTGGCTGACCAGCTTCCGCTGGGAAAACGGCAACGGCATGCTGACGCAGCTTAACCGGGAGTTCCCGACGGTGAGCCTGCTGGATATTGGCGCGATCCTCAAACAGGTCGGGCAGGTGCTGGAGCAGGTGAGCCGCGCGCTGGAGGTGATGGTGGTGCTGGTGACAATCTGCGGCATATTGCTGCTGCTGGCGCAGGTGCAGGTGGGCATGCGCCAGCGTCATCAGGAACTGATAGTCTACCGCACGCTCGGTGCGGGTAAGCGGCTGCTGCGGGCGACGCTCTGGAGCGAGTTTGCGCTGCTTGGGCTGGTGGCGGGTCTGGTCGCGGCGATTGGCGCGGAGACGGCGCTGGCGGTGCTGCAGACAAAGGTCTTCGACTTCCCGTGGGAGCCTGACTGGCGTCTCTGGCTAGTACTCCCTCTCTGCGGCGCGGTGCTGCTCTCCCTCTGCGGGGGCTGGCTCGGGGCGCGATTGTTAAAGGGCAAGGCCCTGTTCCGGCAGTTTGTGAATTGATTTGGCATGGTAATAATTACGCACCGGTTTTTATGCCGGTGCGTAATGCTTAAATAGCACAAAGTGATAATGCCAACGCATTTAGTAGCACAAAACATTAAAAACCCGCCCACACAGCCCGAAAATTTCCGGTTAATATTCACCAGCTAAATATTTAGCAGCGTGTCTATTAAGGAAAAATAATGACTATAAAAAAATCAGCGCTGGCGGCAACGATCGGCGCGGCAGTGGCATTGACTACTTTTGCATCTCAGGCAGAAATCACCGTACTTAAGCAGGATCCTCAGGCGGGTAACCCGCTGAGCCGCCTGAACTTCACCGTTGGCGGCAGCATTCGTCCTCAGTTCCAGAACATGACCGGCGATGACGGCAAAAACGGCTACAAGCGTAACGGCTTTGACGGCGGTACCCGCTTCCGTTTCGCGGCAGACTACTACCTGTTCGATGACATCAGCTGGATCAGCTACTACGAGCTGGGGGTGAACGTTCCGGCGCAGTTTAACTGGGATAACCACTACGCCGACGGCGCGCACGACACCTCACGCCGTATGCTCTACACCGGCCTGAAGAGCGATACCTGGGGTACGCTGACCTTCGGCCAGCAGAACAGCGTGTACTATGATGTGGTGGGCGCGAAAACCGATATCTGGGACTACGACATGATCGGCCAGGCGCCGGGTAACGGGATCAACGGCGACTACGACGGCTCTTACCGTTCACGCCAGATGCTGAAATATAAGAAAACCGTGGGCGATGCGGACATCTATGCATCCTACCTGTTTGAAGACAGCGAATACCTGCCGGGCAACGGCCTGCGCTACAAGCGTAAAGGCGGCGGCTCACTGGGTATCGATTACCACCTGACCACCGATCTGACCTGGGGCGCTGCGTGGAACTACACACGCGCCGACATGCGTAACCCGGACAACGGCGACAGCAAATCCTACGACCAGAATATTGTTGGTACCGCGCTGAGCTGGACGCCGGACAACTGGACCTTCTCCGCTGGCGGCGGCTGGTACCAGAACTTCCTGACCACCAAAAAAGTGTCTGTTAACGACTACTTTGCGGGCGACGCGTGGGGTATTGAATACTTCGCAGGGTACAAATTCCCAATCGGTCAGTACGCGGTGAAATCCATCCAGCCTTACTTCATGGGTGACCGCATCGAGTACGTGAACGGCCGTAACTACCAGCGCATCGACAACGGCGTGGGTATCAGCTTCCAGCTGGATTACGGTTTCCGCGTGGATTACGAACACGTGTTCACCTCCAGCACCGACAACCTGGGCGACATGAACCTGGTGCGTCTGCGTTACGACTTCTAAGGTGTCATGTAGGGTGCGGCCTGATGCCCTCACCCTGACCCTCTCCCACGGGGAGAGGGAAAAAACATTATAAACGGCAACCCAGGTTGCCGTTTTGCTTTTACCTCGCCACCCGGCTTTTTTTAGCGATTAAGCCACTCGGCAATTTCTGCGAACGTCCCGCGATAGACAATCTTCTCCGCTTTCTTCTCCAGCTGATAGCCGTACATCGGGTCGTAATAGTCCTTCAGCAGCGGTACAAGCCAGCTGAAGTGCGCGTCGGTGCTGCCCGTTCGCTGTTGTTCGGCAAGAGCCGCGTCCAGCAGCGCCGTAAATTCCGCAAAACGCTGTAGCCCAAGCCGACGGCGAATGGCAAACAGGCCGTGGTGCAGGTACTCGCTGTACTCCTTCCAGCCCGCCTCCTCACCGTACGCGGCAGAAAAATCCGCCCACATGTGGTCAAAATACTCTTCGCGCAGGCGCTCAAGTCGGGTTTCAAACGGGTCTTCGACGACAACGATAGGGGCGTCAACCATGCGGTCGCGCAGGCACTCCGGCAGGTGGTTGGAGCCAATCATCCGGCCCTCGTCCTCCAGCACCCAGCGCGCGGCGTCTTTTTTCAATAGCTCAACCGCAAGGTGGTTCTCGAAGCTCGCCTGGGAAAGCTGCGGCGTAAGCGTGCGGCCAAACGACGAGCCGCGATGGTGCGCCAGCCCTTCCAGATCGATGCCCTGTGCGTGCTGCTTCACCAGCAGCGTTTTACCGTTGCCGGTACAGCCGCCAATAAGCACCATCGGCTTTTGCGACTGCTCAATGGTGACCTGAATCGCCGTCTGGCGCAGGGCCTTATAGCCGCCGCGGATCAGCGGGTAGTCGATGCCAGCCTCTTTCAGCCAGGCCTGAGAGATATGCGAGCGCTGACCGCCGCGCGCGCAGCAGAGATAGCCCTCGGGGTGCGCAAGGCTGGCTTCGCGCCAGGCGTTAATGCGCGCCGCCCGCGTCTCGCCGCTCACCAGGCTATGGCCGAGCGCCAGCGCGGCGTCGGGTCCCTGGCGCTTGTAGCAGGTACCGACGGCGGCACGCTCGTCGTCGTTCATTAAGGGCAGGTTGAGTGCGGCGGGCATCGCACCCTGGGCAAATTCGATCGGCGCGCGAACGTCGATTAAAGGGGTATCAGACGCGAGGATCGCGCGATAGTCCGTTCCATCGTTCATGGTGATTCCAGAAGAAAACTCAGCAGCAATGGGCGGGGATTGTACGCCGGGGAAGGGGAAGGTCAACTCCCCGGCGCAGATGTCTTACTTGAGCTTTGACTGTGCCCAGACAATTCCGCTCGCGTATTCTGGCGGCAGGAGAGGAACGATCGCCTCCAGGGTGGCGCTCAGGCGGTCGGTATCGCTGTCGTTCAGGTTGAGATGACCCACTTTACGACCCGCGCGAACCTCTTTGTCATACCAGTGCAGATGCACCAGCGGCAGCTTCAGCCAGTCGTAGTTCAGTTCGGTCCCGATCAGGTTGATCATCACCGACGGGCTGTTAACGACGGGCTGTGGCAGCGGCAGGTCGGTGATGGCACGCAGGTGCAGTTCGAACTGGCTGATAGAGGCGCCGTTTTGCGTCCAGTGGCCGCTGTTGTGCACGCGCGGCGCCAGCTCGTTGATCAGCAGGCCCGACGGCGTGACGAAGCACTCCATCGCCATCACGCCCACGTAGCCCAGCTCGTGCATGATGGCAGAAAGCATCTCTTCCGCCTGCGCCTGCTGGTCGGCATTGGCCTGCGGGAAGGCGACGCTGGTGCGCAGAATGCCGTCCTGATGCAGGTTATGCGTCAGCGGGTAAAACACCGTGCGGCCATCGTGCCCGCGTGCGCCAACCAGCGACACTTCGCCGCTGAAGTTGATGCCCTGCTCAACGATGCACTCGCCGTAGCAGTCGTCCGGCAGCTCGGCGGTGTCGCCTGCGCGCAGGCGCCACTGGCCGCGACCGTCGTAGCCACCCACGCGGCGCTTCACAATCGCCAGCTCGCCCAGCATGGCGAAGACGTCATTCCACTCGCTTTTATCAGACAACAGCTGCCACGGGGCGGTTGCGAGGCCCAGCTTGTCGAACAGCTGCTTCTGCGTCAGACGGTCGGCAATGATCGGGAACACGTCGCGGTTCACAAAGGCGTTATGGCGCGCCAGCTCGCGGGTCAGGGCGGTTTCCGGCCAGCGTTCAATTTCGGCGGTGATTACGCTCTGATGGAACGGCACCGCTTCCGGCTCGGCGTCCAGCCCGACGGGCCAGACGGCAATCCCCAACGGTTCGCCGGCCTGATGCAGCATGCGGCCCAGCTGGCCGTTGCCGAGGACGCAAACCTGCTTCATGCCGCACCCCGCGGGTCCGGGTTATCCAGCACCTCGTCGGTCTGGGCTTTACGCCACTCCGCCAGGCGCTGGTGTAAATCTTTGTCGTGCGTTGCAAGAATTTGCGCGGCCAGCAGGGCGGCGTTCGCCGCGCCCGCTTTGCCAATTGCCAGCGTACCGACAGGAATACCGCGCGGCATCTGGACGATGGAGTAGAGGCTATCGACACCGCTTAACGCGGCGCTTTGAACAGGGACGCCCAGAACCGGCACCAGCGTTTTGGCGGCAATCATGCCCGGCAGATGTGCTGCGCCGCCCGCACCGGCAATAATCACCTCATACCCGTTCTCTTCGGCGCTTTCGGCGAAGCTGAACAGTTTGTCCGGCGTACGGTGTGCGGAAACCACTTCAACGTGGTGCGGAACATTCAGGATTTCAAAGATTTCGGCGGCGAACTGCATGGTAGCCCAGTCGCTTTTGGACCCCATCACGATGGCGACACGCGCCGGATTATTGCGGGAAGACATGCGTCTTAAAACTCCTGTGGTGCGAAACACACTGCTTTCGAGGGCACAGAGAATAGCATGTTATACGGGCAAGGAAAACGGTTGCGTGGCTGAGAAACAAGCGAAACGACGAGAAAACGTTAAAACGGAAAAGCGATCAGTTCGACACCGTCGGGAGTGACTTTGACCATCGAACCCTCAGTATGCCATGCGCCCAATACCACGCGATGGGCCGGTTCACCGTTGGCGCTCAGAGAATGCACGTCAGGGCGATGGGTATGACCGTGGATCAGCCACTGAACGCCATGCTTTTCCATCACGCTCACCACAGCTTGCGGGTTGACGTCCATGATGGTCAGGGATTTGCTGCTGTTGGCGGCTTTGCTGCCCGCACGCATTCTGGCGGCGATGCGGTTGCGGATAAACAGCGGCAGGGCAAGGAACACCTTCTGGATCCACGGGGTGTGGACCTTGGCGCGAAACGCCAGGTAGCCGGTATCGTCGGTGCAGAGCGTGTCGCCGTGCATGATCAGCACCTTGCGGCCATAGAGATCGAGCACCTGCTCTTCCGGCAGCAGCGTCATACCGCTTTCGCGGGCATAGCGCTTACCGAGCAGGAAATCACGGTTGCCGTGAATGAAGTAGCAGGGGACGCCGGAATCTACCAGCGTTTTAATGGCGGCAGCCATTTCACGATGCAGCGGGTTAGGATCGTCGTCGCCAATCCAGGCTTCAAACAGATCGCCCAGGATGTACAGCGCGTCGGCGCTTTTCGCTTCACCGCGTAAAAAACGCAGAAAACCGGCGGTTATCGCCGGTTCTTCTGTTTGCAGATGCAGATCCGCAATAAAGAGTGTCGCCACGAATTACTCGCTGACGGTCACGCTTGTAATTACAACGTCTTCTTTAGGAACGTCCTGGTGCATGCCGCTGCGGCCGGTAGAAACGGCTTTGATCTTGTCGACCACGTCCATACCTTCAACCACTTCTGCGAACACGCAGTAGCCCCAGCCCTGCAGGCTTTCGCCGGAGAAGTTCAGGAAGTCGTTGTCCGCTACGTTGATGAAGAACTGCGCGGTGGCAGAGTGAGGCGCCTGAGTACGGGCCATTGCCAGCGTACCGCGGGTATTTTTCAGGCCGTTGTTCGCTTCGTTTTTGATCGCCTCTTTGGTCTCTTTCTGGCGCATGCCAGGCTCGAAACCGCCGCCCTGGATCATAAAGCCGTTGATCACACGGTGGAAAATAGTGTTGTTGTAGAAACCTTCGCGGCAGTAGTCCAGGAAGTTTTTAACTGTTTCAGGCGCTTTGTCATCAAAGGTCTTGATTACGATATCGCCATGATTAGTGTGGAAAGTAACCATTTTTGCATCCTGTTCCGTTATTGTGGTACGTCGACCCGCCTTCGGGTCATATATAGGGGCTTGTTATAGCATAACCACAGGACGCGATCACCTTGCATTGTGTGCTGATCCTATTCCGAATTATGGGTATTATATGGAACAAACAACTCACACACGTGTTTACATGGAATCTTCGATGTTAAAAATCTTTAATACAATGACGCGCCAGAAAGAGGAATTTAAACCTATCCATGCCGGGGAAGTCGGCATGTACGTGTGTGGTATTACGGTTTACGATCTCTGTCATATCGGCCATGGCCGTACCTTTGTTGCGTTCGACGTGGTCTCTCGCTACCTGCGCTTCCTGGGCTATAACCTGAAGTACGTGCGTAACATTACCGACATCGACGACAAAATCATCAAGCGCGCTAATGAAAACGGCGAAAGCTTTGTTGCGCTGGTGGATCGCATGATTGTTGAGATGCACAAAGATTTTGACGCCCTCAATATTCTGCGTCCGGACAGCGAGCCGCGTGCGACCCACCATATCCACGAAATTATCGAGATCACCGAAAAGCTGATCGAACGCGGTCACGCCTATGTGGCGGACAACGGCGACGTGATGTTCTCCGTCCCGACGGACCCAACCTACGGCGCGCTTTCCCGTCAGGACCTGGACCAGCTGCAGGCCGGCGCGCGCGTGGACGTGGTTGACGTGAAGCGTAACCCGATGGACTTCGTGCTGTGGAAGATGTCCAAAGAGGGCGAGCCGAGCTGGCCATCCCCGTGGGGCGAAGGCCGTCCGGGCTGGCACATTGAATGTTCCGCGATGAACTGCAAGCAGCTGGGCAATCACTTCGACATTCACGGCGGCGGTTCGGATCTGATGTTCCCGCACCACGAAAACGAAATTGCGCAGTCCACCTGCGCCCACGGCGGCGAGTACGTTAACTACTGGATGCACTCCGGGATGGTGATGGTTGACCGCGAGAAGATGTCGAAATCGCTGGGCAACTTCTTCACCGTGCGCGACGTGCTGAAGTATTACGATGCGGAAACCGTGCGCTACTTCCTGATGTCTGGCCACTATCGTAGCCAGCTGAACTACAGCGAAGAGAACCTGAAGCAGGCGCGCTCGGCGCTGGAGCGTCTGTACACCGCGCTGCGCGGCACCGACAAATCTGTGCCTGCGGCGGGCGGCGAGGCATTCGAAGCGCGCTTCGTTGAGGTGATGAACGACGACTTCAACACGCCGGAAGCCTACTCCGTGCTGTTCGACATGGCGCGTGAGGTCAACCGCCTGAAGTCAGAAGATATGGCGGCGGCGAATGCGCTGGCGTCCCATCTGCGCAAGCTCTCTTCCGTGCTTGGCCTGCTGGAGCAGGAGCCGGACGCGTTCCTGCAGAGCGGCGCGCAGGCGGACGACGGTGAAGTGGCGGAAATTGAAGCGCTGATTAAAGCGCGTCTGGAAGCGCGTCAGGCCAAAGACTGGGCGGCGGCAGATGCGGCGCGTAACCGTCTGACCGAGATGGGCATCATTCTGGAAGACGGCCCGCAGGGGACGACCTGGCGTCGTAAGTAAGTCTGTAACGCCCGGTGGCGCTAACGCTTACCGGGCCTACTTTTACCTTCTTTTCCACCACAACATCCCCATCAGCACCACCCCCGGTAGCCACACCCACAGCAGTTCCGAGATAATGACCTCATGCCCGTACGGCGTGGCGTAGCGCGATAGCGCAAACGGCGCGACCTTAATCACCTGCCACGGCGCAAAGAAGCGCTCGTCTGACCACGGCCACAGCCAGCCGACGCCTTTTCCGCCGGTGGTAACGGAATCCAGCAGGCTGTGCGACAGCAGTGAAACGGTTAAGAACAGCCAGCAGCGCGTCAGGCTGGCCCGGAACCATCGTCGGCCAATCAGCACGCAGAGTATCGGTACCGCAAAGGCAAACAGCAGCGAATGGGTAAAGCCGCGGTGGCCGAAAATATTCCCGTAGGCGACGCCGAATTTGAACGCCAGCACGTCGGCGTCCGGCAGCATGGCGAGCACGATCCCGGCAAACAGCAGGCGGGGAGGGATGACTTTCGTTCCCAGACCTAAGCCCAGGCAAAGGGGAACAGCAGCGTGAGTGATAACGGTAGGCATTGCAATTATCCATGGCAAATCACAGCAATATAGCAGCGAATCCGCTGCAGCAAACCTGTGTCAAATTCTGATTTTACGCCGACTCGCGGGCGATAAGCTGCCCGGACAGCGTAATGCGCTGGGTTTGCAGATCCGGCTCCTTCAGCTTGCGGATAATCAGCCCCGCCGCCTGTCGTCCTGTTTCATCGCTGGCCGAAGAGACATAGGTGAAGGAAGGGGAGGTGAGGTTGACGTGGAGCATATCTTCAAAACCGATCAGCGCCACCTGCTGGGTCAGGAACACGTCTTTCCCCACGGTGCGGCCCACCTGGTGAATGCCGGAAATGGAGCCGATCATCGCATCCGGGGAGTGGCAAAGCAGGGCGGTGATGGAGCTGTTTTTCTCCAGCAGCTGGCGCGTTGCCATCGCGGCGGCCTGGGTGTCGTCGCTGCAGGCCGGTGAATAATCATCGCGCCAGACCAGCCCGTTTTGCGTCATCGCGCTGCGAAAGCCGAGCAGGCGCTGCTCGCGGATAAGACAGCCCTCGCGTCCGCCAATGTAGGCGATCGCGCGGTGTCCGCGTTCGATAAGATAGCGTGCGGCAAGGTTCGCCGCCTGGCGATTATCGCGCATGACCAGATTGCATTTTTCGTCCAGCAGAGACTGCGAGACCGCCACCAGCGGCAGCGGGCACTGGCGGATCTGCTCCGGTAAAGCAGCGTTACGGGTGTCAGACGCCAGATAAATAACGCCCGCGACGCCCTGCTGCTTAAACGACAGCAGGGTCCGTTCCAGATGTTCCTGGTCGTTCAGCGGCTGGCCGAGAAACACCATATAACCCTGCTTCTCCAGCTCCTGAACGATGCTCGCCATCACCTTGATGGAAAAGCTGTCGCTGAAGTCGCGCAGGATCAGGCCGATAAGATTGGAGGTGTTGGCGCGGAGGTTGGCAGCGGCAACGTTATGAACATAGCCCAGCGTCGTGATGGCGGCATTGACCTTCTCGATCGTCGCCTCTGAGATTTTCCCTTTCTGACGTAGCACCAGCGACACGGTAGAGACCGAGACGCCCGCGTGCTTTGCGACATCAATGATGCTGACTTTCTTCAAAACCGCTCCCTGAAATTTACCGATTATCAGCCGGATAAGACACGTCTCCCAGCGTACAGGAGACGTGTCGTTCAGGCATCTTATTATTTGCCGATCATGGTGGACATGGTCTGGGCGATAAACTGTGCTCTGGCACCGAAAATCACCTGGATCCCGTTGTCGCCGACGAAGACCACGCCGCGTGCGCCAAGCCCGTTCAGTCCGTCCCTGTCCACCGCATCGCTCTTCGCCACTTCCAGACGCAGGCGGGTGATGCAGGAGCCGACGGAGTCAATGTTCTGCGCGCCGCCCAGCAGGCCGATGATTTCGGTGGCAAGTTCGGAATCGGACTTGTCATTCGCGCTGGCGGTCACCTCCGTACGGCCCGGCGTTTTCACGTCGAAACGACGGATCACGAAGCGGAACGTGAAGTAGTAAATCAGCGCCATCGGAATGCCGATGATAATGGCACTCAGGAAGTTGGTCTGATAGCCGTTAAACGACGGCAGGATCCCGAACGACAGGTAGTCGATAAAGCCCGCCGAGAACGATTTGGCGATATGCGCGTGCAGCAGGTACATGGTCATGTACGCCATGCCCGCCATGATGGCGTTGAAGACGTACAGAATCGGCGCCACGAAGATAAAGGTGAACTCTACCGGCTCGGTGATCCCCGTCAGGAAGCAGGTGAGGGCAGCGGAGAAGAGAATACCGGCCGCGATTTTCTTATTCTTCGTATGCGCTTCGTGGTACATCGCCAGGCATGCAGCAGGCAGCGCGAACAGCATCAGCGGGAACTCGCCCTGCATGAACTTACCGGCGTTCTGGTAGGTGTCGCTGCTGAAGGATTTCACCCCCTCTTCGAGCATCTTGAACCAGATGGTCTGGTCACCGTGGATCACCTGGCCCGCCTGGGTGGTGTAATCCCCGAACGAATACCAGAAGGACGGATACCAGATGTGGTGCAGGCCGAGCGGGATCAGCGCGCGCTCCACCAGCCCGAAGATAAAGGTTGATGCCGCCTGGTTATCACCGTTTACGATCACGGAGAGCGCGTCGATACCGGCCTGAATATGCTGCCAGACGTACGGTAGCAGCAGCCCCATCAGGAAAGAGAGGAACGCCGTGGCGATCGCCACAAAGCGCTTCCCGGAGAAGAAGCCGAGGAACTCCGGGAGCTGCATGGTGTGGAAGCGGTTGTAGCACCAGGCTGCGAGAATGCCGCAGATAAGCCCGCCGAAGACACCCATCTGCAGCGTCGGGATGCCGACCACCATGGCATATTTTCCGCCCTGTGAGGCCATTTCCGGCGTAATGCTTAATACGGTACTGATGGTGATGTTAGTGACAAACACCGACACCGCCGCGGACAGCGCCGCGATACCGGATTCCGAGGCCAGACCGACAGCAGAGCCGATGGCAAACAGCATCGGCAGGTTATCAAAGATAACCCCGCCGGCGTTCATCATCAGCGGCAGGTGGAACTTATCGCCGAAGGCCAGCAGCAGGCCCGCAGCGGGAAGCAGTGAAATTGGCAGCATTAAGGCGCGACCAATCATCGATAACTTAGACAGCGATTTAACAAACCCTGATATCAGACTCATGCTGATTTCCCCCGAGTAGCGCTTTTTAAGCGCTGTTATTGTAAGTAGAACGTTTTAGTAGAACGTTCTACTTATCGTGGGGAAAGAGTGAAAAACGCGCAACTGAAATCTCACCTTTCAACAGATGAAATAGTGATTATTTGAAGTTGATCGATAAATAACCGTGATGGATATGGGGGGATTTTTGATCCCCTCTCCCCTTTGGGGAGAGGGTGAGGAGGACTCAGGCCGTCACGGTCACGCTCTGCCCTTCAAAGCTCACGGTCTGGCCGGCGACAATCTTGCAGCGCTTGCGGGTTTCCACCACGCCGTCGACTAAAACCCGCCCGTCGGCGATAACGATTTTCGCCTGCGCGCCGCTTTCGCTCCAGCCTTCGAGCTTGAGCAGATCGCACAGCTCAACGTGCGGGTGTTTGCCTAATGAAAATGTGGCCATCTTATGCTTCCTCTACATCGTGGTACTCTTCGCATGCCTGCAAAGTATTCTGAATCAGCGTTGCTACAGTCATCGGGCCAACGCCGCCCGGCACTGGTGTAATGTAAGAGGCGCGAGCCGCGGCATCTTCATACACCACGTCGCCGACCACTTTGCCATTTTCCAGACGGTTAATCCCGACGTCCACGACAATCGCGCCCTCTTTGATCCACTCGCCCGGAATAAAGCCCGGCTTGCCGACCGCGACGATCAGCAGATCGGCGTTTTCAACGTGGTGACGCAGGTTTTTGGTAAAGCGGTGGGTCACGGTGGTGGTGCAGCCGGCCAGCAGCAGCTCCATGCTCATCGGACGGCCCACGATATTGGACGCGCCGATGACCACGGCGTTCAGGCCGTAGGTGTCGATGTTATAACGCTCCAGCAGCGTCACGATGCCGCGCGGGGTGCACGGGCGCAGACGCGGCGCGCGCTGGCACAGGCGGCCCACGTTGTACGGATGGAAACCGTCGACGTCTTTATCCGGCGCGATACGCTCCAGTACCTTCACGTTGTCGATGCCCGCAGGCAGCGGCAGCTGAACCAGAATGCCGTCGATCTCTTTATCGGCATTCAGGGTGTCAATAAGTTCCAGCAGTTCCGCTTCGCTGGTGGTTTCCGGCAAATCGTAAGAGCGGGAGACGAACCCCACCTCTTCACACGCTTTGCGTTTACTGCCGACATAAATCTGTGATGCCGGGTTGCTGCCAACCAGCACAACGGCCAGCCCGGGAGCGCGTTTTCCGGCGGCTTTACGCTCCTTCACTTTTTCCGCGACCTCAGAGCGCACCTGCTGCGCAATCGTTTTACCGTCAATAATCTTTGCTGCCATCAGAGAGAAGATTCCGTCTGTAACGTTTGAAAGGGGGGGATTGCCTGTATTTTGTCAGAAGCGAGCGCCGCTGTCAGTCACCCTTTACGAGTTTTCATCCGTGAGGCGCAAAAACCCTTCTTAAGTGATGGTCAATTTCTTAGGCGGGATTAGGATGTGACCTGGCAAAATGGCAGTGTTTTGACATATTTAAAAATTACATCCTGAGCTACTTTGTCTCCTCCGAAATAAGTTTTCAATTATGCAATTGAACGTATTTCTTATTCCCGATTTTTCGCGGGAAGGGTTATTTACATTTTAAAGGAATAGACATGAAACTCAGCAACATTGCTTCTTCTGTTATTGCAACACTGGCCCTGGTCGCGGGTGCCGCTAATGCAGCCGATCCCGTTACGCCGGTTACCGTAAATGGCGGTACCGTGCACTTTAAAGGTGAACTGGTTAATGCTGCTTGTTCAGTAAATACCGATTCTTCCGAGCAGACGGTTAATCTCGGTCAGTATCGTACCGCGAAATTCACCAAAGTGGGCGACACCACCTCTAATATTCCGTTCAATATTGAACTGAATGACTGCGATCCGCTGGTTGCGAAAACCGCTGCCGTTGCTTTCACCGGCCAGATCGACGCGACCGACAAAACCCTGCTGGCCGTGACGTCCGGTAACAACGACAACACCGCGAAAGGCGTGGGTATCGAGATCCTCGACAGCAAATCCAGCGTGCTGACCCCGGACGGTGCCACCTTCTCTGCCGCGAAAGACCTGATTAAAGGGACTAACACCCTGCAATTCACCGCGCGCTACAAATCAACGGCTGCAACCACCGAGCCAGGCCAGGCGAACGCTGACGCCACCTTCGTAATGAAATACGAATAATACCCTCGCACAGGGATGTTCAGGCCTCAGGGACGAGGCCCGTCATACGCTACTGCCAGGAACGAAGGATGACAAGGACTGGAACACTACTGCTGTTAACCCTTGCGATGGCCTGCCCGGCATCGGCGCATACCGTGGTGATCGAAGGCGGCAAGGTGCATCTTCGTGGGGAGCTGGTAAACGGCGGCTGTGCCGTGGCGCCCGACAGCCAGAATATGCGCATCGACATGGGGCAGTACCGAACCAATTCATTTTCCGGTGTGGGCAGCTTTTCAACGGTTAATGTGCCGTTCACCGTGCGGCTGCTGGACTGCAGCGTGGATGTCTCCCGCATCGTGGGGATCCAGTTTCAGGGCGTGACGCCCGCGGAAGATCCGCAGGTTTTTCTGGCGACATCGCGGCCAGGTGAAACGCCTGTCAGCAGCGGCGTGGGGCTGGCGCTTTTTGATGAGCAGCAGCGTCAGATTATCCCGAATGCGACGGCCGTCAGCTGGTTGCCCGTGAATACCAGCGAGCTCGCATTTCATTTTAGCGCCCGCTATCGCGCTATTTCCGAACACCTCGTGCCAGGCAATATTCAGTCGGATGTCTGGTTTATGTTGATTTATCCATAACACCTGCGAACACATTATTAAAGGTACGGTTTTGATGAATATGCTAATTAAACCAGGACTGCTTTTATCGTTTATTTTAATGATGGTTTCTGCTTGCGCGAATGCTTCCGGCGGTATTGCGCTGGGGGCCACGCGCGTTATTTATCCGGCGGATGCGAAGCAAACGTCGCTGGCGATCACCAACAGCAATAAACAAGAACGCTACTTAATTAACGCGTGGATCGAAAATGCCAGCGGGCAAAAGGAAAAAACCTTTGCCGTCACGCCGCCGCTGTTCGTTAGCGAGCCGGACAGCGAAAACACGCTGCGTATTATTTACGCCGGGCCCGCGCTGCCCGCCGATCGCGAATCGCTCTTTTACATGAACGTGAAGGCGATCCCGTCAGTGAACAAAGCGAAAACGGAAAACAATAACGTGCTGCAGCTGGCGATCCTTTCGCGCATCAAGCTGTTTGTGCGCCCGAATAACCTGGCGATGCAGCCGGATGAGGCGCTTTCCCAGCTGCGCTTTGAGCGCGTGGGGAACCATCTCAAAGTCAGCAACGCCTCGCCGTATTACATCACTCTGGTCAACCTGAAGCTGGGCGGTCAGACGCTGGAAAACCTGATGGTCGCGCCGAAAAACTCGGCTCAGCAGGTGCTGCCTGCCGGGGCTGGCGGTACGCTCTCCTGGCAGAGCGTGAATGACTACGGTGCCATTACACCGGCGCGCAGCGTCAACCTGTGAGCAGAGTCAGGGCGATGAAAAACCACCAGGGACGTTACTGCCCGGTTGCACTGGCGCTGATGGCCGCGCTCTGGCCGCAGGCTGGCTGGAGCGAAAGCTACTTCAACCCGGCCTTCTTGTCCGACGACACCGCCAGCGTGGCGGATTTGTCGCGTTTTGAACAGGGGCACCAGCAGGCACCCGGCATCTATCGCGTGGATATCTGGCGTAACGATGAGTTTATCGGCACCCAGGACGTGCGTTTTGAACAGGCCGAGAACACGCCGCCGGTGGCGGGCGGCCTGTCACCGTGCATTACGCGCGCGATGCTCGATCGCTTTGGCGTCAACGTTGCCGCATTTCCCGAGCTGGCGAAGGTGCAGGGTGAAACGTGCGTTCCATTGACCACGGCCATTCCCGGCAGCGAAACGGTATTTAACTTTGCTTCACAGCGCCTGAACGTCAGCCTGCCGCAGGTGGCAATGCAAAACAGCGCGCGCGGCTATATTCCGCCTGAACAGTGGGATGAAGGCATTCCCGCCGCGCTGGTGAACTACAGCTTTACGGGCAACCGGGGAAGCGAAGACGACAGCTATTACCTGAACCTGCAGAGCGGGCTGAACTATGGCGCCTGGCGTTTACGCAACAACGGCGCATGGCGCTACACGCAAAATAACGGGAAGCGGCGCAGCGAGTGGCAGAATATTGGCACCTGGGCGCAGCGCACCGTTATCCCACTGAAAAGTGAGCTGGTGCTGGGCGACAGCAACACCGGGAATGACGTTTTCGACAGCGTCGGTTTTCGCGGCGGGCGGCTCTATTCGTCTGACAGCATGTACCCCGACAGCCTGCAGGGTTACGCGCCGACCGTACGCGGTATTGCCCGTACGCCTGCCAAAGTGGTGGTTCGCCAGAACGGCTACGTTATCTATCAAAGCTACGTCCAGCCCGGCGCGTTCGCCATTACCGATCTTAACCCGACCTCCTCCAGCGGTGACCTTGACGTCACGGTGGAAGAGAAAGACGGCAGCCAGCAGCGCTACACCGTGCCGTACTCCACCGTGCCGCTCCTGCAGCGTGAAGGGCGCTGGAAATATGACCTCGTGGCGGGGGATTACCGCAGCGGTAACAGCGACCAGGATACACCGTTCTTCGCCCAGGGCACCCTGATTACCGGCCTTGCCAACGGCTTTACGCTCTATGGCGGCACCCAGCTGGCGTCACGCTATACCGCAGTGGCCGTCGGGGCCGGGAAAAACCTCGGTGACTGGGGCGCAGTCTCCGTCGATATCACCCACGCCCGCAGCCAGCTCGCGGACGACAGCAAACATGAAGGTCAGTCCCTGCGTTTTCTGTATGCAAAATCGCTGAACGGGTTTGGCACCAACTTCCAGCTGCTGGGCTACCGCTACTCAACGAAGGGGTTTTACACCCTGGACGACGTGGCCTGGCGCTCAATGGAGGGCTACCAGTATGCCGATAGCCAGGACGATAACGATGTGCCGGACGTGCAGAGCTATCACAACCTGACGTGGAATAAAAAAGGCCGCTTCCAGCTCAACATTTCCCAGTCGCTGGGGGATTACGGCTCGGTCTATATCTCCGGGAGCGAGCAAACCTACTGGGGGACGGACGAAACGAACCTCTGGTATCAGCTGGGCTACGCGGGGGGCGTGAAGGGGATCAACTACTCCCTGTCATGGTCGTGGAACAAATCCGTCGGGATCGACGGTACCGACCGGATCGCGTCGTTTAACGTCTCCGTGCCGTTTAGCCTCTTTACCCGCCAGGGCTATCGCCGGGACAGCGCGATCGATCGCGCCTATGCCACCGCATCCGCCAGCCGAAACAGCGATGGCGACACGAGCTGGCAAACCGGCGTCAGCGGCACGCTGCTTGAGGACCGCAACCTGAACTACAGCGTGACCCAGGGACACGCCAGCAACAACGGCTCAAGCGGAAGCGCCAGCGCCAACTGGCAGGCAACCTACGGCACGCTGGGCGTGGGCTACAACTATTCCCGCGATCAGCACGATCTCAACTGGCAACTCTCCGGCGGGGTGGTTGGCCATTCAGACGGCGTGACCTTCAGCCAGCCGCTGGGTGATACCAACGTGCTGATTAAGGCGCCGGGGGCATCAGGCGTCAGCGTGGAAAACCAGACCGGCGTGAAGACCGACTGGCGAGGCTACGCGGTCATGCCGTATGCCACCGTCTACCGCTACAACCGCGTGGCGCTGGATACCAATACCATGAGCAACAACACCGACATCGAAAACAACGTGAGCAGCGTGGTGCCGACCAAAGGCGCGCTGGTCCGCGCCAGCTTTGATACCCGCATTGGCGTGCGCGCCCTGCTGACGGTAACGCGCGGCAACCAGCCGGTGCCGTTCGGCGCCGTGGTGCGCGAAACCCAGAGCGGCGTGACCAGCATGGTGGGGGATGACGGGCAAATTTACCTGAGTGGGCTGCCGCTGGAAGGCGAACTGCTGGTCCAGTGGGGTAACGGGGCGCAGTCCCAGTGCCGTGCGCCTTACAGCTTGCCTGAAAAGAGCCTGCAACAGGCGATCACACTTAAGGGGATCCGCTGTGATTAAAATCCATATCTTTGCCTTGTCGCTTCTGGCAATCCTGCCCGCGACAAACGCGTTAGCCACCGTGTGCGTCAATGAAAAGGGCGTGCCGACGGAGGTGCATTACGACCTGACGGATAAATTCAACAGCTCGAATAACCAGGTTGGGCAGGTTGTCACCCTCAGCGAGAAATCGCAGTGGGTGGGGGTAAACGCCGTCTGCCCGAAGGGCACCGTCGGGAATACCACCAAGCGCAGCTACGTGACGGATTACCCGATCACCGGGACCAGCGATGGCTATCAGTATCTGAAGCTTAACGACTATCTGGACGGGGCGATGAAGATCACGGACAGCTATGCTGGCGCGTTTTATCCACCCAAAAACTATATCCAGATGGGGAGCCATCCGAACGTTTCAAAAAACAAACCGTTTGGCGTGCAGGATTCCAGCCTTATTTTCCGTCTTAAGGTGACCCGACGCTTTATCAATATGGTGGTGATCCCGCGTGCCACCATGTTCCGCGTTTACGTCACCACCACCTCCTCCGATCCGTTGACCACGCCGGTCTACACCATCAGCTACAGCGGAACCATTCAGGTGCCGCAGAGCTGCGCCATCAACGCCGGCAATGTGGTTGAATTTGATTTCGGCGACATTGGCGCCTCCCTGTTCAGCAAGGCGGGCGTGGGTAACAAGCCGGAGGGCGTCTCATCGCAAAGTAAAACCATCGCGATTAAATGCACCAACGTGGAGGCAAACGCTATGCTGACGATGCGCGTCGAGGCTGAAAAGGTCTCCAATAATGTGGTGGTGTCGGATAACCCGGATGTGGGGTTTATCATTGCCAACGAGAGCGGTGCGCCGCTCACGCCTAACAACCTGACGAGTAAAATTCCGTTCCGCCTGGACGACAGCGCGCAGGCGCAGGTGGGGATCCGGGTCTGGCCGGTGAGCGTGACGGGCAACAAGCCAGCGGAAGGGCGCTTTACCTCGCGCGGATATTTGCGTGTGGATTACGACTAAGGAGCAGACATGCGAAACGGGATCCGTTTTATCACCGTGGCGCTCTTTGCGCTTTGCACCCAGGCTCAGGCGGAAACCGCATTGGGCGAAATTAATATTCGGCTCTACGGCAATATCGTCGATTTCACCTGCGTGGCAGAGGGTAACGATAGCGACAAAACGGTCACGCTGGGCACCTGGCCCACGAAGCAGCTCAACACCACGGGGAGCCGCACGCAGCCTATGCCCTTCACGCTGAAGCTGACCGGCTGTCCGCCCGGGGCGGCGTCCATTACGTTCTCGGGTAAGGCTGACGGGAGCAATAGCGGGTTGCTGGCACTGAATGGTGCCAGTACAGCGAGCCACGTCGCCGTCGAGATCAGGGATGCGGATAAAACGCGTCTGGCGCTTCAGCAGGCCAGCCAGCCGGTCACGGTTGATGCACAGGGGAATGCGACCCTATCATTTTATGCCAATTATATTGCCACGGCCGATAACCCTCAGCCCGGACGGGCTGATGCGGATGCTACCTTCATGATTAATTATAATTAGCACTGACCGCACTCCCTGCAGCTCGGATAAACTGCAGGGAGTGAATTCAGGTTATAGCAGCTCGTGCGCTTTGGCGTAATCTATTAATTCCACGATGCTTTGTACGCCAAGCTTGGAATAAATATTGGATTTGTGCGCACTGATGGTCTTATTGCTTAACAGTAACTGTTCAGCAATCTCCTTATTGGATAATCCATTCGCCAGATAACGTAATACCGTGACCTCGCGATTCGATAATGGCATATCCGCTGCCATCCCTTTTCCCGAACCCATATGGTTTATAAAATTCAGCGTTTCCGACGGGAAAAAAGAATAGCCCATCAAAATCATCTCTACGGCGTTGTAGATCTCACCCAAATCTTTTCGTTTACTGACGAAGCCGTTGGCCCCGGCGCGAATCGCACGACCCGCGTAAAATAACTCTGATTTAGATGAGAGGAACAGAATCTTGATGTCTTTGTTTAAGTTTCTGATTCTCTTAAGTAAAGCGAAGGCGTCTGTGCCCGTAAGTTCGATGTCAAGGATCACCAAATCGATAGGATGATTACGAATACAGTCAAGAACTTCATGGCTATCGCCAGACTTAAGCTTGACTGTGATATTTTTATTTTTCTGTAGCAGGACCTCTATCGACATTCTGACGATAGGATGTTCGTCCATAATGATAACGGATGCCGGTTTCATTTTTAATGCCTCAGATTGTTAAAAGCGTTATGTAGAGTTTTGTAAAACTCTCGAAATGCCGGAAGGATATAAAGTGCAGATCCTTATACCGTAGTATTTCCCTGGAAAGAGCGAAAGCATCCTTGTTTACGTAATGAAAAGAACAGTGCCTCAGCGCGGTCATCTCATTTGGCTGGTGTTGGCAAAAAGATTTTTCTTATTCAGATTTGGTACGCATCTTATTATACAGAGTAAGTTTTTTCCGAAAACCCTGTAAATTAGTCTCCGCTTATTGGTTTGTATTATCTTCTGGATCTTAATGGCTATGTTTTTAAATTTAGCGGAAATATCCTGTTATCCCATTTACCGCATCTTTTCATCTTTATGTAATAACAAAAAATAACAGATGTCACTTTATGTTGCGTAATTGTTAATAAAAAAGACCGTCGATTCGGCGGGCGACCCAGGGTCAAAGAGGCGAAAAAGTGCCCTCGCAAGGTGTCAAACCTTCATCTGAAAGTGCTTAAGGCGCATCAACGTCACGCCATCATCGCGCAGGAGAACATGCTATTCACTTTGCTTTCCGCTCCTGGAGAGTGAAGCGAAGCTGCTTGTTTTTACATCATTATCATCTTATTAACGCCTTCTGCATTCACTTAACGGATGGAGGAAAGTGCTGCCTTTGGTTCATTCTGTGACATTTCACATGGTTCCGAACCATAAATTAGGAATAGTTATAAAATCGAATACATTGTTAAAATTTAACCATTTCATAACATGCGTGGTAAGTAAATTCCTAAAGCGCTTTAGGAAATAAGAAGTTAGTGCGTAAGTTAAAACGTGCAGTCAGAGAGGTTATTAAGAAGGTGTAACAATTCCTGGCGATGGCTCAGCCCCAGCTTAAGCAGGATGCAGCTGAGACGATAGATAATGCGGCTATAGGGGCGATTCTGCAGAAGGGCAATCTGACGCAGCGTCTTACCGCGGGCAAGCTCCTGCAAAATGGGCCATTCATTGCGGGAAAACCAGTCTTTATCGGACCCCTGCGGCGGGCGGGCATCCATCAGGCTGTGTTGAAGCCCTGCCGCGTTCATCTGACGTTCCAGCACGTGAAAAGGCCCCGCCGCTTTGCAGAAGAGGCGGGTATCATAATTATCTGCCCGGACCAGTAGCCACGGCGTCAGGAAGGGGGGATACAGGCTATGCCTTCTTAACTGATCCAGCTGATCAATCAGCCCGGTGGAACGGCTTTCTACATCCACCACCAGACGCGCTGAAGGCCATTGTGCCTGAGCGCCGAGCGCATCATCCAGTGAGATATAGTCGCAACAGCTGCTCAGGGGAAACTGTCCATTGAGAAAACCGGTGCGCAGAAAATGATCCTCCGTGACCAGAATGATAAACGGAGCGTCGGTTTTTCGGGGCTGGCTGATGGACTGGCTCAAAAACTCGAGCCGGTCGAAAAAGGGGGGAGCAAAAGGTGAGTGCGTAAATCCCAGTGCATCACTTCCTGTACGCCGCCGCCGGTAACGGCGCACTGTCATTCGCATGGTCTCCCTCCTGGAAATGGCTCTTTAATCCTCCGGCCATGTCCAGGACGGCCAGTAATATCCCTGGCCGAGATCTGCGCCTGCCTGCAGTGCCCAGGTGCGATCGCGTTCAGTCTCAATACCTTCGATGAGCACGCTCCCGGCCAGCTGAAAGCAACGTGAAACCAGCTGCCTCAGCGCGGGTGTGGCGCGTAAACGCCAGAATGCGCCCTTATCAATTTTGATGCCGTTCAACGGTAATCGACAAAATAAAAACGGCTGAATGACCGTTTCGTCGATGTCATCCAGCCATATACTGTGCCCCTGTTCCCGGAGTTTCGACAGGTTTTGAATGACGCGCTGCTTCTGTGCGGCAGAGAACGCCAGAAAGGCAGAGAGGTCAACAATCTCGATATTCAGCGGCGTGTTTTTCAGATTGATGAGCCGCTGAAAGGACGCTGGCTCTGTCAGAACGGTTATCGGCAGATTAATAAAAAGGTTATTACCGTGCGGCGTCTTTTTTAGTGCGGCAAGCTGCGCTTCAAGCAGCGTCATTGACCAGCCTGCCGACTGATGGCGAAAAAAATCCTCGCTGAGCTGCGTTTCGGACAGAATGCTAAGCACCTCCACGCCAACCTGACGCTGAGAGGTGAGGGCGACGACAGGCTCCAGTTTGATGCCGACGATGTCCTGAGAAATAAACTGTAACCGGGGGGGCGTATCGAACGGGTTGTGCGCTGTCACTCCATTGTCCTGTTGTCTGTCAGCCTCCAGGCGGCCGGGAAACCTCGCTCTAGTGTGACGAGCCGACGAGCAGGAAAACAGCAGGCGTTACTTAAATGCAACTAAGCCTTTTCGCAGCGCTAAATTTTACGGTGAAACAGCGAGAAATGTTGAGAAAATAGCCGTATTTACAATCGGCTAGCGGTAATTGCCCCCGAAAACGGAAAAGGCATTGACTCACCTGACATTGACCGTATAATTCTTCGCGTTTCACCACCGCGAAGTTCACTCTTCTCAGTGCGCCCTTAGCTCAGTTGGATAGAGCAACGGCCTTCTAAGCCGTAGGTCGTAGGTTCGAATCCTACAGGGCGTGCCATTTAGAAACAGGCACTTACGCCAGTTTCAAACCAGCCTGATTTTCTCCCTGTGTCGTATTTGCGTCATGGTTGCCAAAATGGCCTCAATTTTCCGTGCGTGTGAGCTCAAAGGGTTCAGCGCAAGGTGAGCATCCCCTTTTATCACGCATTAATTTGAGCAGGATCCTGCAGAGATTTGCGCTTGCCAAAGCATAGATAATGCGTATAGTTCTCATTTGCATTGCAACCAATATATTCTAAGGCCCGTCCACGGGCTATTTTTGCGCGCACTTTCAAACGAGTTAACGATGAACAACACCAAAATGCACAAAACGCTGCTGGCGCTCGCCATTGGCGCGGTTACACATTCCGCCTGGGCGGCAGAGGATAAAAAAGAAGACACCATCGTTGTGCAGTCTGCACCTGCCGGCGACTTTAAACCCGGTGGCGACCAGCTGGTGCCGGCCTTCCTTGACGGGCAGGTGGCCAACGGCGGACGTATGGGGATGCTCGGTCAGCAGAACGCCATGGACGTGCCGTTCAACATCATCAGCTACACCTCGAAGCTGGTGGAAGATCAGCAGGCAAAAACCATTGCTGACGTAGTCGCGAACGACGCGGGCGTGCAGTTTGTGCAGGGTTACGGCAACAGCGCGGAAACCTTCCGCATTCGCGGCCTGAAGTTTGACGGCGACGACATGACCTTCGGCGGCCTCTCCGGCGTGCTGCCGCGTCAGGTGGTGGATGCCCAGATGGTTGACCGCATTGAGATCTTCAAAGGGGCCAACTCCCTGATGAACGGCGCGGCAAGCTCGGGCGTGGGCGGGATGATTAACCTTGAGCCAAAGCATGCCGGGGAAACGCCGCAGGCGAAAGTGGGCGTGGACTACACCTCGGATTCCCAGATTGGCACCACGCTGGATGCGGGGCGTCGCTTTGGCGATAACGACCAGTTCGGCGCGCGCGTGAACCTCGTCCATCGTGAAGGGGAAACCGGCGTACCGAACGACCGCCGCCGCACCACGCTGCTCTCCACCGGCCTGGACTACAAAGGAGATCGCTTCCGCACCTCGCTGGATCTGGGCTATCAGAAAAAAACCTTCCACGGCAGCCCGACCAGCGTCAACATCTCGGCGGTGGACTTCGTGCCTGAACCACCGAAGAACGATCGTAACTTCTCGCAGAAGTGGGCCTACAGCGATATCGAAAACGAGTTCGGGATGTGGCGCAGCGAGTACGACATCACCGACAGCTGGACGGCCTATACCGGCCTCGGCGCGCAGCACGCGCACGAAGAGGGGATCTATAGCGCGCCGAAGCTGATGGATAAAAGCGGTAATGCGGTAGCCAGTCGTCTTGATACCAACCGCATCAGCGATTCCGTCAGCGGGATGGCGGGCATTCGCGGCAACTTCAACACCGGCTTTGTCTCGCACAAGGTCAACGTGGGGTACTCCGCAATGACCAAAAATGAAAAAATCGCCTGGAAAATGTCGGCGACGAAGGATAACTCGACCACCAACATTTATCACAACACCGGCGTCGCGATGCCGGACAGCACCAACTTAAACGGCTCCGGTGGTAAATACAGCGATCCGCTGACTAGCGGGCGCACCCGCACCCAGGGCTGGCTGCTGAGCGATACCCTGGGCGTGTTTGATGACAAGCTGCTGTTCACCGCAGGCGCGCGCCATCAGAAAGTGGTCGTTCGCGGGTATAACAAAATTACCGGCGCAGAGAACGACGCGGACGGTTTCGACGGCAGCCGCTGGATGCCAACCTACGGTGTGGTTTACAAACCGTGGGAAGAAATTTCCCTCTACGCCAACCACACCGAAGCGCTGCAGCCGGGCAAAACCGCACCTAACACCGCCACCAACTACGGCCAGAGCACCGGCATCGTTCACTCTAAGCAGAATGAAGTGGGCGTGAAGGCAGACTTTGGCCGCGTGGGCGGCTCCCTGGCGCTGTTTGAGATTAAAATGCCCTCGGCGATCCTCGATGCTAACAATCACTACGGCCTGGATGCGGAGCAGCGTAACCGTGGCGTGGAGCTGAACGTCTTCGGCGAGCCGATGCTCGGGATGCGTCTGAACGCCAGCGCCACCTGGCTGCAGGCGGAGCTAACCAAAACCAAAAACGGCGTGAACCAGGGCAACGATGCGATCGGTATTCCGAACTTCTACGCCGTGCTGGGCGCGGAGTACGACATCAAGCCGGTTGACGGCCTGACAGCGACCGCGCGCGTGAACCACTCCGGCACGCAGTATGCCGACCTCGCGAACAGCAAAAAGCTGGATAGCTACACCACGCTGGATCTGGGCATGCGCTATCGCTTCGCGGTGAACCACAACGCAAACCAGATGACCGTGCGCGCGGGCATCGACAACGTGACCAATGAGAACTACTGGGCCAGCGTGGACGATTCCGGTACCTACATCACTCAGGGCGAACCGCGTACCTTTAAGGTCTCGGTTGGCTACGAGTTCTAAGCGTTCCACCTCGTTATCCGGGGCACGGATGCCCCCATCCTTCCGTCATCGTGTTATAAAATTGTAATAAAAGCTTCTTACACTGGTCGCCAACTCTTTTACCTCTTGGCCAATGACAGGAAGCCGCTATGGGCAGACCCCTCAAATCCGTTTTTAAAAAAGAACATCGCGACGACATCGCTAACCGCAGCGCAAACCCGGTATTCTCCGAGGTAGCAGAGGTGTTCCTCTCCCGCCGCCGTTTTCTCCAGATGGGGGCCGTTGCGGGGGCCGCCGTATCATTCCCGTTTCTGATCAAACCTGAGAACGCTATTGCCGCGGTATCGAAACCTTCCGCGCTGGCAAAAGCGGTTTCCCTGGGCTTTACCAGCATCGACGTCTCCACCGAAGATACGGTCAGGGTGCCGGAAGGCTATATTGCCCGCCCGTTCTATCGCTGGGGTGACCCGACGGGGATCAAAAACAACATGCCGGCCTTTAAGCCGGACGCCAGCAACACCACGGACGAACAGGCCGTGCAGGCGGGTATGCACCACGACGGCATGGCGTGGTTTAGCCTGCCGCAGGGGGAGCAAAACCCGGAGCATGGCCTGCTGGCGATGAACCATGAATACATCGACAACGGGATGCTGTTTACCGACGGTACGGCGAACTGGAGCCTCGACAAGGCCCGCAAGGGGCAGAACGCGATGGGCGTTTCGGTAGTGGAAGTGAAAAAAGCGGGCAGCGACTGGCAGGTGGTACGCCCGTCTTCATATGCCCGCCGCATCACCGTCAATACGCCGATGCAGCTTACCGGCCCGGCGCGGCATCAGGACTTAATGAAAACCGCCGCCGACCCGCAGGGGGAACGCGTGCTGGGCACCATGCAAAACTGCGCTAACGGCCACACGCCGTGGGGCACCTATCTCACCTGCGAGGAAAACTGGTCGGATATTTTTGTCAAAAAAGCCGATCTCAATCCGCTGGAAAAACGCTACGGCATCAGCGACAGCGATGAATCCTACCGCTGGAACGAGGTGGACGAGCGGTTCAGCGTCGATAAAACCCCTAACGAACCCAACCGTTTCGGCTGGGTCGTGGAGATCGATCCCTACAACCCCACCTCCACACCGCGCAAGCACACCGCCCTGGGCCGCTTCAAGCATGAGGGGGCAGCCGTCACGCTCGCCGCCGATAACCGCGTGGTGGTCTACATGGGGGACGATCAGAAGTTTGAGTACATCTATAAGTTTGTCTCGGACAAAAAATACGATCCCGCGAACCGTGAAGCCAATATGCAGCTGCTGACCTCCGGCACGCTGTACGTCGCCAGGTTCAACGAGGACGGTAGCGGCGACTGGCTGCCGCTGATCTACGGGCAAAACGGCCTGGATAAGAGTAAAGGGTTTGAAAGCCAGGGGGATCTGCTGATTAAAACCCGCCTGGCAGCCGACGCGGTGGGGGCAACCAAAATGGATCGCCCCGAATGGATAGCCGTCGATCCGCACGCCAGCGGCAGCGTCTACTGTACGCTCACCAACAACAGCGATCGCGGGAAAGAGGGGAAAGCGCCGGTGGATGCCGCCAACCCGCGCGCCAACAACGTGTTTGGGCATATCATGCACTGGCACGAAGACGGCGCGGACCCTGCTGCCGCACGTTTTAAGTGGGATATTCTGGTCATGGCCGGACGCACCGACGGCGACGATCCGAAGGCCAAAGGCTCCATGCAGGGCGCGGCATTCGGCAGTCCGGACGGACTCTCTTTCGATCATCAGGGCGTCCTGTGGATCCAGACCGACGTCTCCTCCAGCACCATCAATAAGAAAGCGTATGAGGGGATGGGCAATAACCAGATGGTGGCGACCATTCCGGGCACCAACGAGTATCGCCGTTTCCTGACCGGGCCGCGCGGGTGTGAGATCACCGGCATTGCGTTTACGCCTGACAACCGCACGCTGTTTATCAACATTCAGCACCCAGGGGAGGGCGGGGATGATATTACCGACCCGGCCAATCCTCGCGCCGTCTCTAACTGGCCGGATGCCAGTCCGAACGGACGCCCGCGATCGTCCACGGTGGTAATCGTTAAAGCGGACGGCGGAATTATCGGGTCGTGACGTTTATCCGCCGGGCGCACGCGCTGGCCCGGCGTTAAGCTTGCTACCACCAGCATGAAGTGTTAAAACGTGCCCCTTCTAAAAAAGAGACAGGGGTAGGGCGTGAAAGACACGTCATCCGCTTCAGGCCATGGTCGCGCTGAAGCCTCGTCGGATCAGAATCCGACGCTGCAACGTGGTTTGCAAAATCGACATATTCAGTTAATTGCCCTCGGCGGCGCAATCGGTACCGGGCTGTTTCTCGGCATCGGCCCCGCCATTCAGATGGCCGGCCCGGCGGTTCTGCTGGGTTACGCTATCGCCGGGATTATCGCCTTCCTGATCATGCGCCAGCTCGGCGAGATGGTCGTTGAAGAGCCGGTGTCAGGCTCCTTCGCGCACTTTGCCTATAAATACTGGGGCCCGTTCGCAGGCTTCCTCTCCGGCTGGAACTACTGGGTGATGTTCGTGCTGGTGGGGATGGCGGAGCTGACCGCCGCAGGTATCTACATGCAGTACTGGCTGCCGGACGTGCCCACGTGGATCTGGGCGGCGGCCTTCTTCATCATCATTAACGCCGTTAACCTCGTCAACGTGCGCCTGTATGGTGAAACCGAGTTCTGGTTTGCGCTGATTAAGGTGCTGGCGATTATCGGCATGATCGGCTTTGGCCTGTGGCTGCTGTTCTCCGGCCACGGCGGCGAGCGTGCCACTATCGACAACCTGTGGCAGCACGGCGGCTTCCTGGCGACCGGCTGGAAAGGGCTCATCCTCTCGTTGGCGGTGATTATGTTCTCCTTCGGCGGTCTGGAGCTGATTGGCATTACCGCGGCCGAAGCGCGCGATCCGCACAAAAGCATTCCTAAAGCGGTCAACCAGGTGGTGTACCGTATTCTGCTGTTCTATATCGGCTCGCTGGTGGTGCTGCTGGCGCTTTACCCGTGGGTGGAAGTGAAGTCCGACAGCAGCCCGTTCGTGATGATTTTCCACGATCTCAACAGCAACGTGGTCGCTTCGGCACTGAACTTTGTCATTCTGGTGGCCTCTTTGTCGGTGTACAACAGCGGGGTCTACTCCAACAGCCGTATGCTGTTTGGCCTCTCCGTACAGGGCAACGCACCGAAGTTCCTTACCCGCGTCAGCCGCCGCGGCGTGCCGGTGAATTCGCTGTTCCTTTCCGGCGCGATTACGTCTCTGGTAGTGCTAATTAACTACCTGCTGCCGAAACAGGCCTTCGGCCTGCTGATGGCGCTGGTTGTCGCCACGCTGCTGCTGAACTGGATCATGATCTGCCTGGCGCACCTGCGTTTCCGCGCGGCGATGCGCCGCAAGGGGCGCGAGACGCAGTTCAAAGCGCTGCTCTATCCGGCGGGGAACTACCTCTGTATCGCGTTCCTGGCGTTGATTCTGGTGCTGATGTGCACCATGGATGAGATGCGACTTTCAGCAATGCTGCTGCCGGTATGGGTGGTGTTCCTGTTTATCGCGTTTAAGCTCTCACGCAAAAAGTAACCCGTTTTTCTCCCTCTCCCTGTGGGAGAGGGCCGGGGTGAGGGCAACAGACCGCACCAAACCAGACCGCACCTGCCTTCACGCCCGGTGGCGCTGCGCTTACCGGGCCTACAAAACACTGCTTCATCTTTATCGTGACCCCCCTCCCAAATCTTCTACGATCCACAGGATCTTTATTTTGTAATCGATTACTTTTCATTTGAACTGTTTTGTAATCGATTACTTTTTCCGGATGAGGCTTATCATGGTGTCAACTGAAAGTAGTGAAAAGGCGATAACACAGCACCGGCTACTGGTGCCGCGGCTGTCGCTGATGATGTTTCTGCAATTTTTTATCTGGGGTAGCTGGTCGGTCACGCTTGGCCTGGTGATGACCCAGCACAACATGTCTCTGCTGATTGGCGATGCGTTCTCCGCCGGGCCCATCGCCTCCATTCTCTCGCCGTTCGTGCTCGGGATGCTGGTGGACCGCTTCTTCGCCTCGCAGAAGGTGATGGCGGTGATGCACCTCGCGGGCGCGGCGATCCTCTGGTTCGTGCCGGGGGCGCTGATTGCCGAGAACGGCGCGCTGCTGATTGGCCTGCTGTTTGGCTACACGCTCTGCTACATGCCGACGCTGGCGCTGACCAACAACATCGCGTTCCATAGCCTGGCGAACGTGGATAAAACCTTCCCGGTGGTGCGCGTGTTCGGCACCATCGGCTGGATCGTGGCGGGCATTTTCATTGGCGTCACCGGCGTGGCGTCCAGCGTTACCATCTTTCAGGTAGCGGCGGCCAGCTCCGTGCTGCTGGCGCTTTACAGCCTGACGCTGCCGCACACGCCTGCGCCCGCGAAAGGCCTGCCGGTGAAGGTGCGGGATCTCTTCTGCGCGGATGCGTTCGCGCTGCTCAAAACCCGCCACTTTTTCGTCTTCTCCGTCTGCGCGATGCTGATCTCCGTCCCGCTCGGCACCTATTACGCCTACACCGCCTCGTATCTGGCGGATGCAGGAATTGCCGACGTCAGCACCGCCATGTCCTTCGGGCAGATGTCCGAGATCTTCTTCATGCTGGTCATTCCGCTGCTGTTCCGCCGTCTGGGGGTGAAGGTCATGCTGCTGATCGGCATGCTGGCGTGGTTCGTGCGCTACGCCATGTTCGCGCTGGGCGTCAGCGAGGAGGGGCGCATTCTGCTGTATCTCGGCATTCTGCTCCACGGCGTCTGCTACGATTTCTTCTTTGTCGTCGGCTTTATCTACACCGACCGGGTGGCGGGCGAAAAGGTGAAAGGCCAGGCGCAGAGCATGATTGTGATGTTCACCTACGGCATCGGCATGCTGCTTGGCTCGCAGATTTCCGGCGCGCTCTATAACCGCCTGGTGGCAGGGCAGGCCGTGCCGCAGGCGTGGGTGACATTCTGGTGGATCCCGGCGGTAGCGGCCGCGGCGATCGCGCTGATTTTCCTTCTCACGTTTAAGTATGACGATGACAAGGCGTAACGTTCAGGAGGTGGTATGAGGACGATGAAAGGACCCGGCATTTTTCTGTCGCAGTTTATTGGCGCAGAAGCGCCGTTTAATACGCTCGACGGGCTGGCTGAATGGGCGGCAGGTAAAGGTTATAAGGCGGTGCAGATCCCCTGCAACCATCCGCACATCTTTGACGTCGAGAAAGCCGCAGAGAGCCAGGCCTACTGCGATGACATCGCCGCTACGCTGGCCGCACACGGGCTGGTTATCAGCGAACTGTCTACCCATCTGGAAGGGCAGCTCGTGGCGGTGAACCCCGCCTACAGCGAGGCGTTTGACCACTTCGCGCCCGCGTCCGTGCGCGGTAACGATGCTGCGCGTCGGGCGTGGGCAACCGAAAAATTGAAGCAGGCGGCGATAGCCTCGGCCAGATTAGGCCTGAAGGCGCACGCGACCTTCTCCGGCTCGCTGGCGTGGCCGTTTTTCTATCCGTGGCCGCCGCATAACGAGCAGCGTTTTCAGGAAGCGTTCGAGGAGCTGGCAACCCGCTGGCGGCCAATACTGGATACCTTTGGCGAGCAGGGGGTGGACGTCTGCTTTGAGCTGCATCCCGGGGAAGATCTGCACGACGGCGTGACCTTCGAGCGTTTTCTGGCGCTGGTGGATAACCATCCGCGCTGCAACATCCTCTTTGATCCGAGCCATATGCTGCTCCAGCAGATGGACTATCTGGCCTTTATCGACATCTTCCATGCGCGCATCAAGGCGTTCCACGTGAAGGATGCCGAGTTCCGCCCCAGCGGGCGCAGCGGCGTGTACGGCGGCTACCAGCCGTGGATCAACCGCGCCGGTCGCTTCCGTTCGCCCGGCGACGGGCAGATCGACTTTAAGGGCATTTTCAGCAAGCTGACCCAGTACGACTACGAGGGCTGGGCGGTGCTGGAGTGGGAGTGCTGCCTGAAGGATGGCGATACCGGCGCGCGCGAAGGCAGCGAATTTATCCGCCGCCATATCATTCCCGTTTCCGAACGGGCGTTTGACGATTTCGCCGCAGGGGGCAGCCATGATTAACGTCGGGATCGTCGGCAGCGGGTTTATTGGCCCGGCACATATCGAGGCGCTCAGGCGCCTCGGGTTTGTTCAGGTGGTCGCGCTGTGCGACGGCTCGCTCGTTAAGGCGCAGGAAAAGGCGCGCCTGCTAAACGTACCGCACGCGTACGGCAGCGTTGAGGAGCTGCTCGCGCACCCTGATTTGCACGTGGTGCACAACTGCACGCCGAACCACCTGCACGCACAGATTAACCGCCAGATCCTGCGCGCGGGCAAGCACGTGTTTTCCGAAAAGCCGCTGTGCATGACGCCTGAGGAGGCGCGCGAGCTGGTGGCGCTGGCGGAGCAGGCGGGCGTGGTGCATGGCGTGAGCTTCGTCTATCGCCAGTTTGCGATGGTGCGTCAGGCGGCGAGCATGCTGCGCGCAAGCAGCCTCGGGCGGATTTTTGCCTCACACGGCAGCTACCTCCAGGACTGGATGCTGCTGGAAACCGACTACAACTGGCGGGTGGATGCCGCGCTCGGCGGCGCATCGCGCGCGGTGGCGGATATCGGCTCCCACTGGTGCGACACGGTGCAGTTCGTCACCGGGCGGCGCATTACCGAGGTGATGGCTGATTTATCCATCGTCTGGCCGACGCGCAGGGCCAGCAAGGGCGGGAATCAAACCTTCTCCCATGACGAACAGGCGGAGTATGAAGACAAACCAGTCACGACCGAAGACTTCGGCTCGGTGCTGTTCCGCTTTGACGACGGCAGCAAGGGCTGCTTTAGCGTCTCGCAGGTGAGCGCCGGGCGTAAAAACCGCCTGACGTTTGAGATCAACGGCAGCGAGCGCTCGCTGGCGTGGGACCAGGAGGTGCCGCAACAGCTGTGGATCGGCCATCGTGCGCAGGCCAACCAGACGCTCACCGACGATCCGGGCCTGATGAACCCTGACGTTGCCGACAGCGCCCATTTCCCCGGCGGGCACATTGAAGGCTGGCCGGATGCCTTCAAAAATATGATGGCGCAGTTCTACCGCGCCGTGCAGGCGGGCACAATGCCGGAGACGCCGCAGTTTGCGACGTTTCACGATGGCGCAAACGTGATGTATATCATTGATGCCATAGTGAAAAGCCATCAGCAGCAGCGCTGGGTGCGCGTGGAATGCTGAAGCATTGCCCGGTTCGCCGGGCAACAAATTTATGGTAGCCTGCACAAAACGCTAACCGCAGGATGTATCGTCGCTATGTCAATTCAGAAAATCGCTCAGCTGGCCGGGGTTTCCGTGGCAACGGTCTCCCGCGTGCTGAATAACAGCGACACCGTGAAGGCGAAAAACCGCGAGCGCGTTCTGCAGGCGATTCAGGAGAGCAACTACCAGCCAAACCTGCTCGCCCGTCAGCTGCGCACCGCCCGCAGCTATATGATCCTGGTGATGGTGTCCAACATCGCCAACCCGTTCTGCGCCGAAGTGGTGAAGGGCATCGAAGCCGAGGCGGAGAAAAACGGCTACCGCATTCTGCTATGCAACTCCGGCTCGGACATCGAGCGCTCCCGCTCGGGCTTGAGCCTGCTCTCCGGCAAAATCGTCGACGGCATTATCACCATGGACGCCTTCTCGAAGCTGCCGGAACTTGCCGCGCTGATTGGTTCTGCACCGTGGGTGCAGTGCGCCGAATACGCCGATGCGGGCGCGGTCTCCTGCGTCGGCATCAATGATGTGGACGCTTCACAGCATGCCGTCAGCCAGCTGGCCGACGGCGGCCGCAAGCGTATCGCGATGATCAACCACGATCTCAGCTACAAGTATGCCCGCCTGCGCGAACGCGGCTACAAGAGCGTGATCCACCTGCGGGATCTGGACTATCAGGCAGTGGAGTATGCCAGCGATCTCAGCTCCGGGGCGGGCATGGCGGCGATGCAAAACCTGTTAAAAGATAATCCGCCGGATGCGGTATTTGCCGTTTCCGATACGCTGGCGGCGGGCGCGCTGCGCGCCATTCAGCAGGCAGGTCTGCGGGTGCCAGAGGATATTGCCGTGGTCGGCTTTGACGGTACGGAGCTGGCGGACATGATTTCACTTACCACCATCGAACAGCCGTCGCGGGATATAGGGCGCAAGGCGGTCAATCTTCTCTTAAACAAAATCGACAACCCGGATGCGCCCACGGAAAGGGTGATGATGGACTGGCGCTTTATTTCCCGCGCCAGCACCTGATTATCTGGCAATAACGCCTGCCAGGGAGCGAATATCGTTCCCGGTCGGCGACTGGTGAATACGCAGGCCAAACTCATCCACTACCGCGAAAATATGGTCGAAGATATCGGCCTGAATATCTTCGTATTCCGCCCAGATTACCGTATTGGTAAAGGCATATATTTCAATCGGCAGCCCGTTGGCATCCGGCGCCAGCTGGCGCACCATCAGCGTCATATCTTTACGAATACGCGGATGATTACGCAGATATTCATTCAGGTAGGCGCGGAAGGTGCCGATATTGGTCATCTTGCGCAGGTTTAATACCGATTCCCCTTCGCCGTTCTGCTGATTCCACAGGCTAATTTCCTCATGCCGCGCGGCCAGATAAGGCTTCAGCAGTTTCGCCTGAATCAGCTTCTGCTGCTCCTGCTCGTCGAGAAAATGAATGCTGGTGGTATCGATATTAAGGCTGCGCTTGATGCGTCGCCCGCCGGAGGCGGACATCCCACTCCAGTTGATAAAGGCGTCGGAGACCAGCGCCCACGTCGGAATGGTGGTGATGGTGTTATCGAAGTTGCGTACTTTAACGGTCGTCAGGCCGATGTCCGTCACCGTACCATTAGCGCCGTACTTCGGCATCTCCAGCCAGTCGCCGAGCTTGAGCATGTCGTTGGCGGAAAGCTGAATACCCGCCACAAGGCCGAGTATCGGGTCTTTAAACACCAGCATCAGGACGGCGGCCATCGCACCCAGACCGCTGATCAGAATCGCCGGGGACTGGCCGATCAGCAGGGAGATAATCAATATCCCCACCAGGATAGCGCTCACCAGCTTGATGCCCTGGAAGATCCCCTTCAGCGGCAGCTGCGAGGCGGTCGCCATCTTTTGCGATAGATTAAATATCACGTCCAGCAGCGAGAAGAAGGAGAGCAGGGCATACACCATCACCCACAGCTTCGCGCAGGTGGTGAGTATTTCCGCCGCTTCGCTGCCTTTTTGCAGCCACAGTACCGCCTGAACGTTGACGATTATCCCCTGCAGGGTAAAGGCCAGACGGTGAAATAATTTATTCTGGGTAATAATTTGCAGCCATAAATGGCTACTGGCCTGCGCGCGTTTCTCGAATGCGCGCAGCACCAGTTTGTGCAAAATAAAATGAACAATGATGGCGGTGAGAAAAATAATACCAAAGATAATCACTAAAGAGGTGGTGTGATTAATTTCAATCCCTAACTCTTCAACCTGAGCAATTAATTCCTGCATAACGTCTCCTGTATTGTTGCAGCCCCATAATGGCGGCTGCGGATCTATTATGCAAATTCACAGGGTTATTTGGCGGCCTCACAGACCTTCACTACCGGCAGGCAGAGACGATGACGCATGCGCAGCGTCGCCAGCGCCAGGATAACCATCAGGCCGGTTTCCACCGCCAGGAAAAGGGTAATCGCCTGCGCGTAATCCCCGTGGTAATGCTGCAGCCCGTGCAGCAAAATCGCCCCGAAAATGGCCGGTCCCAGACCCAGCGCGGCCTGCTGCAGCGTGCTGAGAATGGCGCTTGCGGCCCCTGCGTCGTCAGGCTGGATATCGCGCATCCCGATGCGGTAGAAGCTGTTTACAATCAGCGCCTGACCGTAGCCCACCAGCCCGGTGGCAGGGGCCAGCGTCAGCGCGGTGTTGTTTACGCCCCAAATCCGGAACGTCGCGATGAGCGCCAGCAGGCCGATTATCTGAATTGCCAGACCCGTCAGCAGAATCGTGCTGGTACTGTAGCGGGCAATCAACCGTGGCGCGAACCAGGCAGAGATAAAATAGGTCACGCCCAGGGCGATAAAGCTGTTCCCGGACTGCCACGGCGCCATCCCCAGACCGGTCTGCATGGTCAGCGCCATACAGAACATAAACCCGGACCAGACGCTGAAAAAGAGCAGCGCAATCACGATGCCAAAGCGAACGCTGCGAAGCTGAAGCAGGCGTGGCGGGATCAGCGGATGGGCATTCTCTCTCTCCTTTTTGCGCGCGTTCCGCGCCATCAGCCAGGCCAGCGGAATAATGGCAAGAAGCATAACCTTCAGCGACCACGGCCAGTGCCACTGGGGACCGAGCGCCATCGGGAACAGCAGGCAGCAAAGAATGAGGGCCAGCAGCACGGTGCCTGTCCAGTCGATGCGCGACGGTGTTTCACGACGGGTTTCCGGCACGTAGCGGCGGCTTAACGCCAGCACCACCAGACAAATCGGCACGTTGATAAAGAAGGCGTTACGCCAGCCCAGCCCGGCGATATCCGCCGACACCAGCCAGCCGCCGCCCATCTGCCCGACGATAAACGCAATCCCGCCAATGCCGCCAAACAGGCTAATGGCTTTCGCGTGGGCGCTACCTTTTAGCGTGACGTGCAGCGTGGCGAGGATCTGCGGCATGATGAGCGCTGCCCCCGCGCCCTGAACGATGCGTGCGGCCAGCAGTTGTTCAATATTTCCCGCCATCCCGCACAGCAGCGAGGCCAGCCCAAAAACTGCCACGCCCCACATAAACAGGCGACGGCGGCCAAGGTTATCCCCCAGCTTGCTGCCGAGCGCAAGGCAGACGGCAAAGGCCACGCCGTAGAGAGCGACAATGAGCTCCAGCTCGGTGGCGGTGGCATGCAGCGAGTGGGTGATGGCGTCCAGCGCCACGTTGGTGATTGAGGTATCAATCATCGGCAGCATCTGGCCGGTTAACAGCAATATCAGGCCTGCGCGACCCGGTGAAACAACTGACGTATTCATGGTAACTCCATTGCGTCATTCATCAGATGGTCGTAGCATCAACCATCTGATAAACGGGTACCAGTTCTTGCTTATACTGGTACTGGCACTACCATGCAGGGGGATTTATGGCCTTGATGTCTGAACCCGTCACCTCACTTCAGGATGACACCCGAAAACAGCTGGGGGCATTTTTACGTGCCCGGCGGGAAAGCCTCGATCCCCAGCGTCTCGGCCTGCCGCGCAGCGGTCGGCGGCGCACGCCGGGCCTGCGCCGGGAAGAGGTGGCGATGCTCGCTGACGTGGGCGTGACCTGGTACACCTGGCTTGAGCAGGGCAGAGACGTCAACCCCTCCAGCGCAGTGATGGCCGCCATCGCAAAAGCGCTGCAGTGCACCCCGACCGAGGCCCGGCATCTTTTCGTGCTCGCCGGCTTGCCGCCGGGTGAAGCCCCGCAGGCGGTCTGCTGCGAGGGCATCAGCGAAGGCACGCGCCGCCTGCTGGATACGCTGATGCCTAAACCCGCCAGCATTCAGAAGCCCAACTTCGACATCGTCGCGTGGAATGACAGCTTCGGGCACCTGATGGGCGTCGATTTCAACGCCATCCCGCCGGAAGACCGCAACTGTATTTACCTGTTCCTTACCCATCCGGCGTGGCGCGCGCGTCTCGGCAGACGCGACGACGTGCTGCCGATTTTCGTTTCCTATTTCCGCGCGGCGATGGCCGAGCACCGGGGCGACCCGCTCTGGGAAGCCAAACTGGCGCGTTTTTTTGCGGTTTCCGAGGAGTTCAAAACCCTGTGGCACCAGCGCAACGACGTGCGCGGCGTGGAGAACCAGCTCAAGCTGTTTACCCATCCAGAACTGGGAGATTTTACGCTGCAGCAGATGTACTGGTACTCCGCGCCGCGAAACGGATCGCGGCTGCTGGTGTATCTCCCGGTGGATGAGGCGGGGGAAAGGGCGATGGAATGGCTGGCGGCGCAGGGGAAGTAAGTTTTTTGCGAGGCGCTTTCAGGTAATCAAAGCGGCTCCGGTTCTTCCTGTTAAAAATGGGTAAGGTGGGACACGAAAAGCTAAATTAGCCTTTAATGCAAATTGCCTTATATGCTAATATCATCAGGGATGAAATATCGTGTTCAGACTTATCGTTCATGAGGCGGTAAGGGAAGAGATTCTCTTACTACCTGCTGGGGTGAAGGCGAAGCTGATTTGCCAGCTTGATAAATTGCGTTTAAACCCGACGGCTCTTCGGGAACCTGACAGCAAACCATTGCCGCATGGCCTGTTTGAAATAAGGACCGTTGGGCTGATCCATACCCGAGGTATCTATGTTTACCAGCGGGAAAAGACGATTTTTCTTTTGCGCGTGTTTGTTAAGAAGACGCAAAAAACGCCCTCTGCTGAACTTCGTCTGGCACTGAAGCGACAACAGGAGATGTTGGATGAGCAAGAAAATTATTGACTGGGATGAACTCAGGGCTGAACTGTTAAGCGATTCAGAGGTTCAGGCTTCCTTTGATGCAGAAGAGCGCAAGGAGCGTTTGCGGGAGATGCTGGCGCAATGGCGCAATCATGCTGGCCTGACGCGCGCCCAGGTGGCGGAGCGGATGGGCGTCAGCGCACCAACGGTTTCAAGAATGGAAGCGAATATTACCCGGGCGAGTCTCGATACATTAACGCGTTATGCGCTGGTGTGCGGGATAAAGCATCCGCAGATTACGCTTTATTGAAAACGGGCACGCCTCAAGCGGGCGTGCCCGAAACGATCAGCACTCGGTCACAATCGTGCTCAGCGGCAGACGAGACTTCGGCAGCGTGGCGTTAAAATCTTCCACGCTGTGATGCCCAACCGGCACCACCACCAGGCTGGTGAAGCCTTTCTCTTTCAGACCAAACTCTTCATCCAGAATCGCCGCGTCAAAGCCTTCAATCGGCACCGCGTCCAGGCCCATTGCGGCCACGCCCAGCAGGAAGTTACCGACGTTCAGGTAAACCTGTTTCGCCATCCACTGGTCGTCATCTTTCAGATCCACGCGGTGCATGTCGGCGAAGTAGGTGCGGCCCTTATGGTTCGCGGCTTTAGCTTCCGGCGTGTTGAAACGGCCATCGGCCTCTTCCTGGTCGACAACGCGTTCCAGCCAGGCGTCGTCCATCGCGGTTTTCGCGCAGAACACCACCACGTGAGAGGCGTCCAGCATTTTGCGTTCGTTGAACACGTAAGTGCCCGCGGCGGATTTTGCCACGCGGGCTTTTCCTTCCTCGGTGCTGGCCACAATAAAGTGCCACGGCTGGGAGTTGGTGCTGGACGGGCTGTACTGCAGAAGGGTTTTGATTTTCTCTGCTTCTTCAGCGGTCAGTTTTTTGGTTGGGTCGAACGCCTTAGTAGAGTGGCGTTTCAGGGCGACAGAAATGATATCCATGACTACTCCTGGTAATGAAATTCGCCCGTGCGCGGGCGCGAAAGGAGAGCAGATTACCGCGCGAAGCGGCAAAAGATAAGTGCGATTCGAGCGGTTATACTGTTCGGCACAGACGAACAATCAGGCAGGGCGTATCCATTTCTGGTCTTTTTTCGGCAGCTTATCGACGACCAGGTTCCACGAATCCTCGATCAGGTCGGCGACCAGTTCTGGCGTGATGTCCTCGGTGCCGTAGAGCGAAATCCAGTGTTTTTTATTGAGGTGGTAGCCCGGCTCAACGCCACGGTAAATCTGCTGATTTAACAGGGATTTTTCCGGGTCGGATTTCAGGCTAACGTGGGGGCGTCCGTGCGCGGTGGCCATCAGCATAAAAATTTTCCCGCCCACCTTAAACACGTCGTACTCGGGGCCAAACGGCCAGCAGTGTTCGGTGAAAGGCATCTCCAGCGCGACGCGTTTTGCGTGCGCCTGCAGGGATTTACTGTCCATCGTTATCCTCCTGAGCCAGCCCGCGCCACATGGCTTCGAAACCCAGCGCTTTAAAATCGGTGGCGCGGGACGGATCGCGGGTGGCAAACTCCATGGTGGTTTCCGCCAGCGATAAGAAAAGCGCATCGCCAAACGTTTTGAATTCATCGGACATAAACACCGGGCGCACCGAACGGCGGCATAGCTCGTGAAGTTCCGGGAACATCTCTTTCACCGCCTGTTCCGTTTCAGCGCTCAGCTTTTCACTCACGCCAATCTGGCGGATCGCCGCATGCGCCACGGGGTTACGAATCCCCCAGTCCACGTAGCTGTTCCAGATATTGCGGGTATGCTCTTTAGGAAGCGTGAGGGTGCGATCGAGGTTCGCCAGCATGGTCTGGCAGAGATCCTGCTTGAGGTGCAGGTAAAGGGCATTCAGCAGATCGTCTTTAGTAGCAAAGTAGCGAAACAGCGTGCCTTCAGCGACGCCCGCATTACGGGCAATTAACGCCGTTGAGGCGGCAATACCTGACTGTGCAAATGCCACCGTCGCGGCTTCCAGTAAGGCCTGTTTTTTATCTTCACTCTTCGGACGTGCCACTAAATTTTTCCCCCTTTCAATTATAAAAACCCTGATTGAAACACGTGCTTTGACACGCTGCAACGCGGAATGTCAAAGATCGAAAACGTCTTGACGACTTTATCATCATATCTATAATGAGTGCTTACTCACTCATAATCAAGTTTCCCTCGCGTAAACCATCGGATGGCGCGCGTTTTCGGGTCAGGATATGAAAAAGCCTCTCTTCATCTGCGTGGTGTTCCTCATGATTATTGCTTCAGCTGCGAGTTTACCGTTTGTTCTGAATGCCGGATTTGGCCAGCCGCCGCAGGGTGCGCAGCTCACGGAAGTGGAGGCTTCTCCGCACTATCGCGACGGGAAGTTCCACAACGCGCTCCCGACGCCTGGCTTTACCGGGCAGCAAAACATGCTGGTGGCGTGGTGGCAGTTCCTGACCCGTAAAACCGAAAACGCTCGTCCGGCGCAGCCGCTGCCGCTGGTGAAAACCGATCTGGCGAGCCTGCCTCTGGAGCAGGATACGCTGGTGTGGCTCGGCCACTCCTCGTGGTATATGCAGCTGGCGGGAAAACGCATTCTGATCGACCCGGTCCTCGGCAACTACGCCGCGCCGTTCTCGTTCCTCAATAAAGCGTTTGCGGGAGAGTATCCGTGGCGCGCGGAGAGCATGCCGGAAATCGACCTGCTGATTATCTCGCACGATCACTACGATCATCTGGACTACGCCACCATCCGGGCGCTACTGCCGAAGGTGAAGCGCGTCGTTACGCCGCTCGGCGTGGGATCCCACCTGCGCTACTGGGGAATGAAGCCTGAGATTATCGACGAACGGGACTGGAACCAGTCGGTGCACATCAGCGATGCGCTGACGGTTCATGTCCTGCCCGCGCGCCACTTCTCGGGGCGCGGCATTAAGCGTGACCAGACCCTGTGGGGCAGCTTCATGTTTGTCACGCCAGAGCAGAAGGTCTATTACAGCGGCGATTCCGGTTATGGCCCGCACTTTAAGGCCATCGGCGAGCAGTTTGGCGAAGTGGATTTAGCCATCATGGAAAACGGCCAGTACGACCAGGACTGGAAGTACATCCACATGCTGCCGGATGAAACGGCGCAGGCCTCGGCGGACCTCAATGCGAAAGCGGTGGTGCCGGGGCATAACGGACGCTTCGTGCTGGCGAAACACACCTGGAACGATCCGCTGATCCAGCTGGCGCGGGCCAGCAAGGACAAAAACTATCGGCTGCTGACGCCGGAACTCGGTGAGCCGGTCCGGGTGAGCGATAGCACGCAACAATTTCGTGAGTGGTGGGAATAATGTTGAACCAAGAAACAGAAGGGGAGAGCAGCATGACGATTTCCGCTCAGGTCATTGATACGATTGTCGAATGGATCGATGACAACCTACACCAGCCGCTACGCATCGAAGAGATCGCCCGCCACGCGGGTTACTCCAAGTGGCATTTACAGCGGCTGTTTATGCAGTACAAAGGCGAAAGCCTGGGGCGCTACATCCGCGAGCGCAAGCTGCTGCTGGCGGCGCGGGATCTGCGTGAATCTGACGAGCGCGTGTACGAAATCTGCCTGCGCTACGGCTTTGAATCGCAGCAGACGTTTACGCGCATCTTTACCCGCACCTTCCATCAGCCGCCCGGGGCTTACCGCAAAGAGAACCATAGTCGGGCGCATTGAAATTGACGAAACAAAGGCCGGGTAAGGCATCGCTGCTACCCGGCTTTTTTATTGGCCTACGACGCCAGTGAAAACCAGCGGCGCCAGACGAAACGCAGGATGAAGAATTCGATAGCGCCGAGCAGTAAAAACCACACGCAGAACAAAATGGTGTAGAGCTGGTTCAGATCGACCATATGAAAGGTTTGAACCAGCTTCTGCGCCAGCACCAGACCCAGCGACGGCGCGGGTAGCAGTAAGCAAGAGATCAGGGCCATCAATAAAATGCCCCCCGCAGTCAGCAGCGATTCCAACGGGTGTTTCATCGTAATGTTAATCGTCAGTTAAAAATGTCATTGTCCGGCATCCTTTAACGTAAAGCAATATCAACCCGTCGGCCCTTTTTTAATTAAATAATTCCTTCCCCCGAAGAATAATGCGCGGAAGGAGAATAATTTAATCCTGATGATTAAATTAATATCGCGCTATGTAAATAAATGTCTGCATCACGAAAATAATTTTACAAACATATAGGTGCTATATCCAATTAACGTCGCAATAACAATGGCTGCGACAATGTATAACGCCAGGCGCCGTCCGCGATAAATACCAAACATGGTTCCCCCTCGTTTAGGATTGGTTTAGAAATATTTTGTAAAAATCAGCTCGTCGAAATAATTTTAATCAATTTTGAATAACCCAGTGGTAAATATATTGCGGTAGATCAATTTTACCCGCAAGACTTTATAATCAATTTATTTAAGCCAGAAAGGAATTCAGGCTTCTGTTCACCGGATATTGAAGGAAAAATATGATGACCGAAAAAAAATACTCCCCAAACGTGCCGCCTTCCGGCGGGCTGGCATACCAGCAGACCGCAGAGCAGGTGCTTACCCACGTGCAGAGCCAGGCCAGCGGTCTGGATCGTGCAGAGGCGCAGGCGCGTCTGCAAAAAACAGGGCCGAACGCGCTGCCGGAGAAAAAAGGTAAACCCGCCTGGCTGCGTTTTTTGGCACATTTTAACGATGTGCTGATTTACGTTCTGCTGGCCGCCGCGGTATTAACGGCGGTAATGGGTCACTGGGTCGATACGCTGGTAATTTTGGGCGTGGCGGTCATCAATGCGCTAATTGGCCATATTCAGGAAAGCAACGCGGAAAAATCGCTGAAGAGTATTCGCAATATGCTTTCCAGTGAGGCGCGCGTTATTCGTAACGGCAACCATGAAACTATACCGACGACGGAAATAGTTCCGGGCGATATTATTGTATTGCGCGCGGGGGATCGTATTCCGGCGGATATGCGTTTAATCGAGGCGCATAATTTACGCGTGGAGGAGGCGATTCTCACCGGTGAGTCCACCGTGGTGGATAAACACACGAATCCGCTGAGCGGCGAATTACCGCTGGGCGACCGCACCAATATGGTCTTCTCAGGAACGACCGTGAGCGCGGGCGGCGGAATCGGCGTGGTCATTGCCACCGGTAAGGATACGGAGCTCGGCCACATCAACCAGATGATGGCGGGCATCGAAAAGCACCGTACCCCGCTGCTGGTGCAGATGGACAAGCTGGGTAAAGCCATCTTCGTCATTATTCTGGCGATGATGGCCGCGCTGTTCGTCTTCAGCCTGATGTTCCGCGAGATCCCGATGGGCGAGCTGCTGCTCTCCCTGATTAGCCTGGCGGTCGCCTCCGTACCGGAAGGCCTGCCGGCGATTATCTCCATCATCCTCTCCCTGGGCGTGCAGGCGATGGCGCGCAAGCGGGCGATTATCCGCAAGCTGCCGACGGTTGAAACGCTGGGCGCGATGACCGTGGTCTGCTCGGATAAAACCGGGACCCTGACCATGAACGAGATGACGGTAAAAGCCATCATCACCGCCGACGTCTGCTACCGCGTGGACGGCAACAGCTACGAGCCGGTAGGCAATATCTACCTGGAAGGCAGCGATGAGCCGGTGCAGGTCCAGCCGGGCACCGTCCTGGAGCAGTACCTGCGCACCGTTGACCTGTGCAACGACAGCCAGCTGATTCAGGACGAGCGTGGCCTGTGGGGCATCACCGGCGGGCCAACCGAGGGCGCGCTGAAGGTGCTGGCGGCCAAGGCCCACCTCGAGCCGGTCGTGACCACGCTGGTTAACAAGATTCCGTTCGATTCTCAGTACAAGTACATGAGCACCCACTACCAGATTGGCGGTGAGGAGCAGATTTTGATTACCGGCGCGCCGGACGTCATTTTCGCCCTGTGCAACCAGCAGCAGACGCGTAACGGTGCGCAAGCGTTCAACCGTGCGTACTGGGAAACGGAGATGGAGCGCTATGCGCGTCAGGGGCTGCGCATGGTCGCCGCGGCGTTTAAGCCGGCGAACGGCGAGCAGGAGCTGACGCACGACGACCTGAGCCACGGCCTGATCTTCCTCGGCATCGCCGGGATGATGGATCCGCCGCGTCCGGAAGCGATTGACGCGATTAACGCCTGCCAGCAGGCGGGGATCCGCGTCAAGATGATCACCGGCGATCACCCGCAGACGGCGATGAGCATCGGCCAGATGCTGGGGATCAGCAACAGCGAGCAGGCGGTCACCGGCTATCAGTTGGAGAAAATGGACGACGCCGAGCTGGCGGAAGCGGCGGTGAAGTATGACATTTTCGCCCGTACCAGCCCGGAGCATAAGCTGCGCCTGGTGAAAGCGTTGCAGGATAAAGGTGAAATCGTCGGCATGACCGGCGACGGCGTAAACGATGCCCCGGCGCTGCGCCAGGCAGACGTCGGCATCGCGATGGGCATTAAGGGCACGGAAGTCACCAAAGAGGCGGCGGACATGGTCCTGACGGACGATAACTTCGCCACCATCGCCAGCGCGGTGAAAGAGGGGCGTCGCGTTTACGACAACCTGAAGAAAACCATCCTGTTCATCATGCCGACCAACCTGGCGCAGGGGCTGCTGATTGTGATTGCGCTGCTGGCGGGGAACATCATTCCGCTAACGCCGGTGCTGATTCTGTGGATGAACATGGCGACCTCCGCCACGCTCTCCTTCGGCCTGGCCTTTGAGGCCGCCGAGCGCAACATCATGCGCCGCCCGCCGCGCCAGACCGGGCAGCACGTAATGGACGCCTACGCCGTGTGGCGCGTGGCCTTCGTCGGCACCATGATTGCCATCGCCGCCTTTGCGCTTGAAGCCTGGCTGGCCCCGCGCGGGCACAGCGCGGAGTTCATCCGCACCGTGCTGCTCCAGATGCTGGTCTGCGCCCAGTGGGTGTACATGATTAACTGCCGCAACACCGAAGGGTTCTCCCTGAACCGCGGCCTGCTGGCGAACAAAGGGATCTGGCTGGTGACGGGCGTACTGTTCCTGCTCCAGGCGGCCATTATCTACCTGCCGTTTATGCAGATGCTGTTCGGCACCGAAGCGCTGCCGCTGCGCTACTGGTTCGTGACGCTGGCGGTGGCTGGGGTGATGTTCTTCGTCGTCGAAATCGAGAAGCGACTGACCCGCAGGTTCCGTAAGGCTGCATAACGAAAATCTTACCCCTCACCCTAACCCTCGCCCCTTTGGGGAGAGGGCCGGGGTGAGGGGAGAAACAACGCTGAGGTACTCCCATGAAACTTCCACTCCTGTTCGCCCTTCTTGTCAGTACCCTGCAACCCGTCTTCGCCGCCGCGGTCCCCGTTCGCGTCGCCACCGTGGAGCAGACCGCCCACGCCGCCGAGCGCCAGATCCCGGGCCGCATCGAAGCCATTCACACCGTTGAGCTGCGCGCGCGTACGGAAGGCGTGATAACGAAAATCAACTTCCGCGACGGGCAGTACGTGAAAAAAGGCGACGTGCTGTTCGAGCTGGACGACGCCGAGCCGCGCGCTGCCCTGCGTCTGGCGCAGGCTGAAGTGAGAAGCGCTGAAGCCACGCTGCGTCAGGCGCAGCAGCAGCTTTCCCGCTTCGAAAGCCTGGGCAGCAGCAACGCCATCAGCCGTCACGACGTGGACAACGCCCGCATGCAGCGCGACGTGGCGAGCGCCGCGCTGGAGCAGGCGAAAGCCCGGCTCGACACCCGCAGCGTCACCCTGAACTACACCCGCATCACCTCGCCGATTGACGGTCGCGTGGGCCACAGCCAGTTCCACGTGGGCAGCCTGGTGAATCCTGCCAGCGGCGTGCTGGTGGAGGTGGTGCAGCTCGATCCCGTCCGCATCGCCTTTGCGCTGGAGGAGGGGGCGTTTGCCACCAAAGCCGGACAGCACGCGGATATCAGCGCCATGAAGCAGGCCTGGCAGGCGCTGATCGACAGCAACGGCCAGCGCGTCGGCGGGGAACTCACCTCCGTGGACAACCGCATCGATCCGCGCACCGCCAGCGTGATGCTACGCGCCGAGTTTGCTAACCCGCGCCATCAGCTGCTGCCCGGCGGCAACGTGAATGTTTATCTGCGTCCGGCGAGCGAGCAGCCGGTGCTGACGCTGCCTGCCGCTGCGGTTCAGCAGAGCGGCGACGGGTTCTTCGCCTGGGTGGTTAACGCCGACGGCAACGCCGAAAGGCGCCCGCTGAACGTGGCCGGCCAGATCGGCCAGCAGTTTCAGATTGCCTCCGGCGTGAAGCCCGGTGAGCGAGCGATTACCGACGGCGCGCAGCGCGTGCAGCCCGGCGCTGCCGTCCAGATACTCAATTAAGGAGCCATCATGCTGACGTTTTTTATCAAACGCCCGCGCTTCGCGATGGTGATTGCGCTGGTCATCACCCTGCTGGGGGCGATCGCGCTGAGGATCATTCCGGTGGAGCAGTACCCGCAGATCACCCCGCCGGTGGTGAATGTCTCTGCCAGTTGGCCGGGCGCCAGCTCGGCTGACGTGGCGGAGGCCATCGCCACGCCGCTGGAGACGCAGCTTAACGGGGTGGATCACATGCTCTATATGGAGTCCACCAGTTCGGATGAAGGTAGCTACAGCCTGAACATCACCTTTGCGGCAGGGACCGATCCGGACCTCGCCGCCATCGACGTGCAAAACCGCGTGGCGCAGGCCGTGGCGCAGCTGCCGACCGAGGCACAGCAAAACGGGGTACAGGTGCGCAAGCGCGCCACCAACCTGATGATGGGAGTAAGCCTTTACTCACCGAACAACACCCACACGCCGCTGTTTGTCAGCAACTACGCCAGCACCCAGGTGCGCGAGGCGCTGTCGCGTCTGCCGGGCGTGGGGCAGGTGCAGATGTTTGGCGCGCGGGACTACAGCATGCGCATCTGGCTGCGTCCGGACCGCATGAACGCCCTGAACGTGACCACCGATGACGTGGCGCAGGCGCTGCGCGAGCAGAACGTGCAGGGGGCGGCGGGCCAGATCGGTACGCCACCGGTATTCAACGGCCAGCAGCAGACGCTGACCATCAACGGGCTGGGGCGCTTAAGCCAGGCCGAAGACTTTGCCGACATCATTATTCGCGCCGGGGAGATGGGCCAGCTGGTGCGCATGAAGGACGTCGCCACCATCGAGCTCGGCTCGCGCAGCTACAGCTCGGGCGCCCAGCTGAACGGGCATGACTCCGCCTATCTCGGCATCTACCCAACGCCGTCCGCCAACGCCCTGCGCGTGGCCGACGCGGTGCGCGCGGAGCTGGAGCGTCTCTCGACGCGCTTCCCGGACGACCTGGTCTACGAGGTAAAATTCGACACCACCACCTTCGTTGCCGCCACCATTAAAGAGATTGGCGTCTCGCTGGCGCTGACCATGCTGGCGGTTGTGGTGGTCGTTTCCCTGTTCCTGCAAAGCTGGCGCGCGACGCTGATTGTCGCCCTCGCCATTCCGGTGTCGCTGGTGGGCACCTTTGCGGTGCTCTACGCGCTCGGCTACTCCGCCAACACGCTGAGCCTGTTCGCCATTATTCTGGCGCTGACCATGGTGGTGGATGATGCCATCGTGGTGGTTGAGAGCGTCGAAACCCTGATGGCGGAAGGGCAGAGCCGCACGGCGGCGACCGCGCTGGCGCTGCGCCAGATCGCCGGGCCGGTGATTGCCACCACGCTGGTGTTGCTGGCGGTGTTTGTGCCGGTGGCGCTCCTGCCGGGAATTGTGGGCGAGCTGTACCGCCAGTTCGCGGTGACGCTCTCCACCGCCGTCACGCTCTCAAGCCTGGTGGCGCTGACCCTGACGCCCGCGCTCTGCGCGATGCTACTGCGCCCGCGTCCGGCGAAGCCTGCCGCCATTTTCCGTGGGTTCAACCGTGGGCTGGACGCCACGCGCACGCTTTACACCCGGATAGTGAGCGTATTCAACCGGCGTCCGTGGCTGGCGCTGCTGGCCACCGCAGGCGCGGCGGCGGTGGTGGCGTTCAGCTTTATGTCGATGCCAAAGGGCTTCCTGCCCCAGGAAGATCAGGGCTACTTCTTCGCCAGCGTCCAGCTGCCGGAAGCGGCCTCGCTGGAGCGCACCGAAGCGGTGATGGCTACCGCGCGCGCGCTGATCGCTAAAAACCCGGCGGTGGAAGACGTCATTCAGGTCTCCGGGTTTAACATCCTCAATGGTACCAGCGCGTCGAACGGCGGGTTTATCTCCATCATGCTGAAGGACTGGAGCGAGCGCCCGCCGCTGGATGAGGTGATGGGCACCCTTCAGCGCCAGCTGCTGGCCCTGCCGGAAGCGACCATCATGACCTTCGCGCCGCCGACGCTGCCGGGGCTGGGCAACGCCTCTGGCTTCGACCTGCGCATTCAGGCGCAGGCGGGGCAGAGCCCGGCGGAGCTGGAGCGCGTCACGCGTGAGGTGCTGGCAAAAGCCAACCAGCATCCGCAGCTGAGCCGCGTGTTCACCACCTGGAGCAGCAACGTGCCGCAGCTAACGCTGACCGTTGACCGCGAGCGTGCGGCTCGCCTCGACGTGCCGGTGTCGCGCATCTTCAGCAGCCTGCAAACCGCCTTCGGCGGCACGCGCGCCGGGGATTTCAACGTCAACAACCGCGTCTACCACGTGGTGATGCAGAACGAGATGCAGTGGCGCGAGCGCGCGGAGCAAATCAGCGAGCTGTTCGTGCGCAGCAACAGCGGCGAGCGGGTGCGTCTGAGCAACCTCGTCACCATCACGCCGACCGTCGGCGCGCCATTTATTCAGCAGTACAACCAGTTCCCGTCGGTATCGGTAAGCGGTTCGGCAGCGGAAGGGGTAAGCAGCAGCACCGCGATGGCGGCGATGGGCGAAATTCTGGCGCAGAGCCTGCCTGCCGGGTACGACTACGCCTGGAGCGGCATGTCGTATCAGGAGCAGCAGACCGGCAACCAGGCGGTATGGATTGTGCTGGCGGCGGTGGTGATGGCGTGGCTGTTCCTCGTCGCCCAGTACGAGAGCTGGACGCTCCCGGCGAGCGTGATGCTTTCGGTGCTGTTCGCCATCGGCGGGGCGCTGGTCTGGCTGTGGCTGGCGGGCTACGCCAACGACGTGTACGTGCAGATCGGTCTGGTCTTGCTGATCGCGTTAGCGGCGAAAAACGCGATTCTTATCGTGGAGTTCGCCCGCGCGCGGCGGATGGACGGGATGGCGATTGTCGATGCCGCGCGGGAAGGGGCATCGCGCCGCTTCCGCGCGGTGATGATGACCGCCGTGTCGTTCATTATCGGCGTCCTGCCGATGATGCTGGCGACCGGGGCGGGTGCCCAGAGCCGCCGCATCATTGGCACCACGGTGTTCAGCGGCATGCTGGTGGCAACCGTGGTAGGGATTGTGTTTATCCCCGCGCTGTTCGTGCTGTTTCAGCGCCTGCGCGAGTGGGGCCACGGCCTTACTACGGACTCGTCGCCCACAGCTCGCAGTGCTTCTGAACCAGAGAAATAAGCGAGCCGCCGTCGGCGATGAAGTCCCGCATGCGCTGCGCCTCGCTCTTGCCCTGCTTTAACAGCAGGGCAATTTCATTAATTGCGCTCGTTGCGCCGAGCTTTTCGGCCGACGGCGCAACCTGCTCCAGCAGCCAGGCGATATCCTCCGCCACGGTTTTGTGCTCGCCGGTATGCACGTCCGTCAGAACCCCCTCCAGCCCGTAGCGACACGCCTGAAAACGGTTAAAGCGGTACAGCAGAAAATCCCGCTCCTGATGCTTATACGGCCGCGTGGTCAGCAGCCAGTGAGACGTCGCCTGGATCAGCCCTGCGATATTAATCGCGTGGCCGAGCGTCAGCGGGGTATCCATCACCCGTACCTCCACGGTGCCAAAGTGCGGGCTGGGGCGGATGTCCCAGTGCAGATCTTTAATGCTGTCGATCATGCTGGTAGCGCTCAGGCGGCGGAACAGCCCCTCGAACTCCTGCCAGCTGTTAACCCACGGCATCTGGCCGTTATCCGGGAACCCGGAGAAGATGTTGAGCCGCGACGAGGAGAACTTCGTGTCTGTGCCCTGCATGTACGGCGAGGCGGCCGCCAGGGCGATAAAGTGCGGCACGAAGCGCGACAGGCCGTGCAGGAGATAAATGGCGTCATCCCCGGTCCGGCAGCCGACGTGCACGTGCTGTCCGAACACCGTTGCCTGCAAAATCAGGTAGCCAAAGCGCTCCAGCGTGACGTTATAGCGTTCGTCGTCGCACACCTCCTGACGCTGCCACTTCTGGAACGGGTGCGTCCCGCCGCCGCAGATCTGGATGTGCTGCTCCGCCGCCGCGCGCAGGATGCTCTGCTGCATCACCGAGAACTGCGCCGCCGCCTGGTCAATGGTCTGGCACACGCCGGTGGCGATTTCGAGCATGCTTTCGGTGATGTCGTGTTTGACTTCACCGCCTTTGATGTCGTCTTTGACGGCGGCGATGAGGGCAGAGGAGTCCTGGCTCAGATCGTAGCCCGGCGGGTTAACCACCTGCAGTTCGAGTTCGATGCCGAGGGTGAACGGTTCAGAGGATTTGAAATCAGGTAAAGGCATGGCGCACTCCGTTGTCTGTTGTGTGTTGAGTATAGACAACGACGTGGCGCTCACTTTTCAGGGTGGTATAACTGTTAGCAGGCTTAGCGAAAAGAGGGGTTAACCATGTCTGAGAATCCAGTGATTGCGCTGATTGGTCCCGGTGCGATTGGCACCACCATTGCCGCGGTGTTGCATGACGCTGGCCGCACGCCGCTACTCTGCGGACGCACCGCGCATCCGGAATTACGCCTGCGTTACGACGAGGGGGAAACGGTTGTGCCCGGTCCGGTATTCACCGATCCGTCCGTCATTACTCGCCCCGCAGATCTTGTTTTTGTGGCGGTAAAAACGACGCAAAATTCCGACAGCGCCGGGTGGCTGCGCGCGCTGTGCGATGAAAACACCGTGGTCTGCGCGCTGCAAAACGGCGTAGAGCAGAAGGCGCAGCTTGAGCCTTTGGTCAGTGGCGCAACGGTGCTGCCGTCGGTGGTCTGGTTCCCGGCGCAGCGCGAGCCGGATGCCTCCGTCTGGCTCCGGGCGAAGCCGCGCCTGACGCTACCGGACGCGCCCCAGGCGCAGCGGGTGGTCGAAGCGCTTCGTGATACGCGCTGCGCGGTTGAGCTCTCGGAAGATTTCGCCACCGTCGCCTGGCGCAAGCTGCTGCAAAACGCGGTCGCCGGGCTTATGGTGCTGGCCAACCGCCGCGCCGGGATGTTCAGGCGAGAGGATGTCAGCGAGCTGGCGCTGGCCTACCTGCGCGAAGGGCTGACCGTCGCCCGCGCTGAAGGGGCGAAGCTGAACGATGACGTGGCGCAGGAGATTCTGGCGAACTTCCAACGCGCGCCCGTGGATTTGGGTACGTCGATTCTCGCTGACCGTCAGGCGGATCGCCCGATGGAGTGGGATATCCGCAACGGCGTCATCCAGCGCTACGGCCGCAAACACGGCATTGCGGTGCCCATCAGTGACGTGGTGGTGCCGCTGCTGGCGGCGGGGAGCGAGGGGCCGGGGTGAGCCTGGGTCTGGAGTGAAGGAAAGACCCGGCCGTTGTGCGCCGGGTAGCGTCTCTACTTAGCCTGACGGGCTTTCTCTGCTTTCAACTCTTCCATGGTTGCCTCCAGGATCCAGAGGCACTGAGCACCGTCAAACGTTTCCAGCAGCGCCTGGCGGGTACGCTGATAGAACGCGTCGATTTCTTCGGGGGATTTCTCTAAAGGCGGCGTGCAGACAATATCGCTGCCTACCATATGCGGCCACTTTCCGGCGTCAATGGCGCGGAGCGCTTTCAGCGTTGCGTTCGTGTTTGTTATGAGCGCTGCGGCTAAGGCGTCCTCCAGCTGTTGCGCCTGCTTGACGTCAGCCGTAGCAGACAGGGCAGGAGCTTGTTCAATCCAGTGTGCATCACCAGAGGCGATTCCATTAAGTGCTGATGACCAGTCAGTGCTGGCTGCAATGGCTGGGACGGTGAGCGCCGATAGCAATAGAACGATTGAGTATTTCATCGCGCTATTCCCCGCTCGCCGACATCGTTTTTGCACCATACATAAACGGTTATAGACATGTGCTTAAACTCCATTTAAGAAAATCCTGATAAATTCTTGTATTACAGCAAGTTAAAACAGGTGGGACGTTATCGTTTATAAAAAATCCCGTCAATGATGGCGCAACAGGGATATGAAATATATCAACTTCCGTTGATACAGATTATGAAAGCCGACGTATTGCAATTTGATAATGCAAACATTGGCTTGGTGATTTACCAGGATTTTTTAACTGTCAATTATTCAAATAGCTCTCGGAATGACCGCACAGAGCCTACTTTCCATCTATCTCCCACAAACGCGCTCACCGGCACGTCAAAACGCTTCGCCAGCGCTCGCATATGCTCCTGCGTTAACGTGCGCTGTCCATTCAGGATCCGACTCACCAGAGACTTCTTACCAATCTCGTTCTCGAAATCGCTCTGAGTGAGTTGGTACTGATCCATCAGCGTTCGCAATAACGCAACGCCTGACAGAATGCTGGCAATACGCGCGTTAAATTCGGCAAACTCCGGGGATTCATTTTCGTATTTATCGATTTTGGAAGTGAATATCTCTACCAGCGGGTTATCGGGGTCGTGCTCGATCAGATACTCCACCAGCGCCAGCGCATCCTCGTAGTCTTGTCGCGACGGGCTTGAACCCAGGAAGGGAGCTCGTTTGTCAGAGCGTTTGCCGCTTTGATGGCTGCTGCGTAATTCATTATCATTTGTGTCGCATAAGTCATTGTTTTATGTTGAAATTAATAATATAATCTGTTTGTAATTCAACTTTATATGGTGATGAAATCGCCACTGCTCACTGAGAACCTTGGATGAAAATTAAACCTCAAAAGCATTTAATCAACATACTAACGTCAACTAAAAACCATCATCCAAATTTCACTCTTTTTTTAGGTGCCGGCTCTAGTATAACTAGCGGTGTAAAAAGTGCGGGGGGGATGATACAAGATTGGCGTGATGCATATGATGATATGCATGGTGAAGGTGAGGTGCGTAAACAGGTTTGGTTTGACAAAGATAATGAATATTCAGAGTTATTTGAGTCATTGTATGATCAACCAACTCAGCGGAGAGAATATATTGAAAGTTGTATAACAGCCGCTAATCCATCTTGGGGGTATGTTTACTTAGTCAATTTACTCAAAGAAAAACATTTTAATACAGTATTTACAACAAACTTTGACGATCTCCTTAATGAAGCATGCTACACATTTTCTGATAGCCTAAGGCCTGTAGTATGCGCTCATGATTCGAGTATAAACAGCGTAAGGCTCACGTCTTCAAGACCGAAGATAATAAAGCTTCATGGTGATTTTCTTTTTGATAATATAAAAAATACTATTCGAGAACTTGAGTCCCTTGAGGATAATATGCGGTCTAAGTTCCGTCAGTTCGCAAATGAATTCGGTATGATAGTCATTGGCTACTCCGGTCATGATCGCTCTATAATGGATACGCTTAATACATTATTGCATAGCAAAAATTGTTTCCCTCATGGTATTTATTGGTGTACACGTGATAAGTTTGAGGACTTACCTGATGGTCTCAAAAATCTAGCTCGCTTCCCGCGCTTTCATTTAATACAAATCACAGGTTTTGATGAATTTATGGCTGAACTTCATCTCGCACTAGGGTGTAAATTACAAGATGAAGTTGTTAACCCATATTCTGCTTTATCAAAAAAATTGGATAAATATTTTACGTCCCTGCAAGACACTGATGGGGATGAATTGTCAACTCATCCATTAATTAATTCTGATATGATCAATTTGGCCGATCATGTTAGGCAGGTAAACTCAGTAAGTCAGTTTGTTAGAAAAATAAAAACCCTTCTACCATCGGAAAGAACCAGTATCGATGACGCATCTATTACACAATCACTAGAAATTATGCTTAAAGAAACACGTTTTGCTGGAGGAAGGGATAATATTTTATTTTATAACACACCTAATTTTCTTATTGCTAATTCAGCATTTCGTGCAGAAGAATATGATGAATGCATAGAATATTGTCTTAAGCATCTTGAAAATGGTCCATTCATTGAGGCTGTAATACTTATTTGTAGAGCTGCCTTGAAAAAAAGAGATTTAACTTTACTTGATGATAATATCAAACTGCTTAAATCTTACGCGAAAATAAAAGATAGTGAAGTTAGCAAGGCAGTAAATTTCTGCGTTGAGCTCATTTCGGACGAAGATTATCCTAGAGCACTTGATATCCTTGAATATATCGAGTCCCTTCCTATAAATGTAAATCATAAAGATATGATTTTAATTAATAAAGTCTTGGTTGCCAAGTTGACAGAGCAGCAAGTTTCTGATAAGCAAAAGTCCAGTCTTAGGGATATTTACAATCAGTCAATCGATAATAATTCTTATTGGGTTGCATTTGGCGCAGCTGTCTTACTCGACGATGATGAAGCTGCATTTGGTGTCGCAGATCAGCTTTCGGAAAGCTCATTCAGAAGCATTTTATGGATTGAAATGCCTATATTCACACTTGTATCAACACCATTGTATGAAAAGCTTATCGATTTGGCTCTAACTAAAGGTTTTGAAGTACCAGATGTTGAAGAAACAGAAGAACCAGTTGAAAGTGAGAGTATATCCAATAATCAAGTGGCTGATAACCAAATAAAAGTAGAAGATCTACCAACAAGTACGATGATGGATGAGAACGAGATCAGCGGCTCATTGACTCCCACGATATCAAGTGGTATTGATGAGGTAAAAGATACTGAATCCACACACACGATGCATAACTCGGGCACTGCAATCTAAAATTTGAACTAAACTGTTAACAAGTAAGTACAGATGGACACAAGGAGCCTTTTATGAAAGAAAAAAACTTAAATTCCCCAAAACTTCCAGAAGCTAATAAAGATAGACTTAAAGCATTGTTAACGAAATAAGGCAAAGGCCGCTAAAGCGGCCTTTTTCTTATTTATCAGAAGGTTAGGTTGTGTTATCTTGTTCTCTTAGCATGATGCAGCAGCTTTTCGGTAGAAGTTACAAGCCTACTTTGTTAACGATCTAAGCGTACTTTTCCAAAAAAAAGTAACCGTTACTAATATGATGGGATTTCTTCCCTGAAAGTAAATATAACTAAATCCTAGCGAGCGCATTAAACTCACTCACTTCGTTCGTGCAATGAGTTGTGTTTACCTGACATGAGTTAACAGTTACAGGGATCGACAAAGCGAATGCATACTGTCGATTGGGTTAACAATCAATAGCCTCAAGTCAAAATCGTTCAAATTCTAGTAAACATATGTATGCTTAGGTGGCTTACGATTACACAACACATTAATTATCTTTTACGGTAATGAGAACGACTTGGCGCAGTAATGATACCGTTTGAAAGTCATGGCCTACATTCTATAAAAATGCCAGTCTCCCATCGCCCGCTTCAGAGCGCCGTTATATACGGCTCCTTCACAAACTCCGCCAGCAGCCAGACCATATCATGCAACAGCCCGGTGAGTTCTTTCGCCACGTTCGCAGGCAACGTCCCGCCCATTATCGCCAGCGTTAACGCCACGGCATAATCCACCTGTAGCGCCGTTTCTTGCCAGCATTCCGGCACGCAGGAGGCGATCTTTTCTCCCGCAATGAGTCGTTCGACCAGATACGGCGGAAGTTCCGAGTCACAACTCTTGCGCAGCCGTTTCAGCGCAGCCAGCAGTCGCTCGCAAAGGGTGGCAAAGGTCACTGCGTCGTCAGTTTCCACCAGTACGCTGACATACGCGGTACAGGCATCGACCAGTTCAAAAAGATCCGCAGAATCGGAAATTGAAGCGTTGATGAGGTGATGAACAGCGCTTTCTTCAGAGAGCGCGTAAGAAAATCCTGGGGTAGTGGCCATTTAGCATCCTCTTTGTCTAAAAAACGTCATGTTATGCTAACGGGTTCCTACGCCCGGTTACGGTTGTGCCGCAACGCAGGCACTTTACGACCATAAACAAGGGATGAAAAGCGATAACCCTGAATTACATAAGGTTGCTTGCAGGTTTGCGAGGCGGCTTCCAGAACGGCATTTCCGGGCACCGCCGCACCATTAATCCTCGCTCATCATCGCCAGAAACCGCTTCACCGTCCGCGAACGTTCGAAGCGCCGCCAGCAGAGCGCGATGTCGGTATACAGCTCCGGTGAGCTCAGCGTGTGATAGGTGACATTCGGCGGAGAAATGGCCGCCATGGATTTCGGCACCAGCGCGAACCCGCCGCCGGCAGAGACCATGCTCAGGGAAGAGGAAAGCTGCGACGACTGCAGCGCGCGCTGCACGTTTATTCCGGCCCGCTCGCAGCAGCCGTGAACCCGGTCGTACAGGCCTGGCGCGACCTCCTGCGGGAACAGTACCACCGGCGTATCCCGAAGCTGCTCTAATGCCAGCGAATCGCACGTCGCCAGGGGATGATCGCGATGCAGCGCCACCACCATTGGCTCCCGGTCGAGGATTTTTAATTCGAATACCTTGCTGCTTTCGCACGGCAGGCGCACGAAGGCGATATCCAGCTCACCCTCCGCCAGCATCGTGGTCAGCGACGACATGTTGGCTTCCACCTGGTGAACCTGCACTGCCATGTTCTGCACCTGAAACTGGCGGATCAGGGCGAAGATTTTGGGATGAAAAGCATCCGAACTGGTAATGCCAATCGACAGGCTGCCGTTCAGCCCGCGCGCGATGCCCCGGGCTTTCTCCAGCGCGGCGTCGCTCAGCGCCAGGATCTTACAGGCGTCCTCATAGAAGGCTTCTCCCGCCTCGGTCAGCTCCACGCCCCGCGTCAGGCGCCTGAACAGCGGCGTGCCCACTTCCTCCTCAAGCCGTTTGATCTGCTGGCTCAGAGGAGGTTGTGAAATACCCAGCGCGTTGGCCGCCCTGGTGAAGTGTCGCTCGCGTGCTACCGCGACAAAATAGCGCAGATAACGAAGTTCCATATCAAAAACGTCTCAAACCAGCATGGATTCTATATTGGAACTCTCTGCTGAATCGGGTCAACATTTATTTAACCTTTATAAATAAAGTTGAAGAGGACGAGCATGATGATGCATTCATCTGCATGCGACTGTGAGGCGAGTTTATGCGAAACCCTGCGCGGGTTCTCGGCTCAACATCCTGACAGCGTGATCTATCAGACATCGCTAATGAGCGCCCTGCTAAGCGGCGTCTACGAAGGGGAGACCACCATCGCCGACCTGCTGGCACACGGCGATTTTGGCCTCGGCACCTTTAACGAGCTGGACGGCGAAATGATTGCCTTCAGCAGCCAGGTGTACCAGCTGCGCGCCGACGGCAGCGCCCGCGCCGCGAAGCCGGAGCAAAAAACGCCGTTCGCGGTGATGACCTGGTTCCAGCCGCAGTACCGCAAAACCTTCGACGGGCCGGTCAGCCGTCAGCAGATCCACGACGTGATCGACCAGCAAATCCCCTCCGACAACCTGTTCTGCGCGCTGCGCATCGACGGCAATTTCCGCCACGCGCACACCCGCACCGTACCGCGCCAGACGCCGCCGTACCGGGCGATGACCGACGTACTGGACGACCAGCCGGTGTTCCGCTTTAACCAGCGCGAGGGCGTGCTGGTGGGGTTCCGCACGCCGCAGCATATGCAGGGCATCAACGTGGCGGGCTATCACGAACACTTCATCACCGACGACCGACAGGGCGGCGGCCATCTGCTCGATTACCAGCTGGAGAGCGGCGTGCTCACCTTCGGTGAAATTCACAAGCTGATGATTGACCTGCCCGCCGACAGCGCGTTTTTACAGGCCAACCTGCACCCCAGCAACCTTGATGCGGCTATCCGCGCCGTCGAAAACTAACAGGAGAACTACCGTGAACAGTGAGAAACAGTCACGTCAGTGGGCGCACGGCGCCGATATGGTTGTCGGCCAGCTGGAAGCGCAGGGCGTGAAGCAGGTGTTCGGGATCCCGGGGGCAAAAATCGACAAGGTCTTTGACTCCCTGCTGGACTCCTCCATTGAGATCATTCCCGTACGCCACGAGGCCAACGCGGCGTTTATGGCGGCGGCAGTGGGGCGTCTGACCGGCAAAGCCGGGGTGGCGCTGGTCACCTCCGGACCGGGCTGTTCGAACCTGATCACCGGTATTGCCACCGCCAACAGCGAAGGCGACCCGGTGGTAGCGCTGGGTGGGGCGGTGAAGCGGGCGGATAAAGCGAAGCTGGTGCATCAGAGCATGGACACCGTCGCGATGTTCAGCCCGGTGACGAAATACGCCGTAGAAGTGAACTCCCCGGACGCGATTGCCGAGGTGGTGTCCAACGCGTTTCGCGCCGCCGAGCACGGCAGGCCGGGCGGGGCGTTTGTCAGCCTGCCGCAGGATATTGTCGACCAGCCCACCACGGGGGCGATTTTGCCCGCCAGCGGTCCCGCGCTGATGGGGCCGGCACCGGAATCCGCCATTAACGACGTGGCGAAGCTTATTGAAAAGGCCAAAAACCCGGTCATCTTACTCGGCCTGATGGCCAGCCAGCCCGCCAACAGCGCCGCGCTGCGCAAGCTGCTGGAGAAAAGCCGTATCCCGGTCACCAGCACCTACCAGGCCGCCGGGGCGGTGAATCAGGAGCACTTCACCCGCTTTGCCGGACGCGTCGGCCTGTTTAACAACCAGGCGGGCGACCGGCTGCTGCATCTGGCGGATCTGATTATCTGCATCGGCTACAGCCCGGTGGAATACGAGCCGTCCATGTGGAACAGCGGCGACGCTACGCTGGTGCACATTGACGTGCTGCCCGCCTATGAGGAGCGCAAGTATGTTCCCGATCTGGAGCTGGTGGGGGATATCGCCGCCACGCTGAATCTGCTCGCCAGCCGCATTGAGCACAAGCTTGAACTGAGCCAGCGCGCCTCGGAAATTCTGGTCGATCGCCAGCATCAGCGGGACCTCCTCGACCGCCGCGGCGCATCGCTTAACCAGTTTGCCCTGCATCCGCTGCGCATTGTGCGCGCCATGCAGGACATCGTGAATAACGACGTGACGCTTACCGTCGATATGGGCAGCTTCCACATCTGGATCGCCCGCTACCTCTACAGCTTCCGCGCGCGTCAGGTGATGATCTCCAACGGTCAGCAGACCATGGGCGTGGCGCTGCCGTGGGCGATTGGCGCGTGGCTGGTCAACCCGGGCCGCAAGGTGGTGTCGGTCTCCGGCGACGGCGGATTTTTACAGTCGAGCATGGAGCTGGAAACCGCCGTACGCCTCAACGCCAACGTGCTGCACATCATCTGGGTGGATAACGCCTACAACATGGTTGCCATTCAGGAAGAGAAAAAATACCAGCGTCTTTCCGGCGTCGAGTTCGGCCCGGTCGATTTCAAAGCCTATGCCGACGCCTTTGGCGCGAAAGGCTTTGCCGTGGAGAGCGCCGACGCGCTCGAACCGACGCTGCGTGCGGCGATGGATGTCGATGGCCCGGCCGTGGTGGCCATTCCCGTCGACTACAGCGATAACCCGCTGCTGATGGGCCAGCTCCATCTCAGCCAGATTTTGTGAATCAACATAAGGACAGAGAAATGCAAAAAGTGGCTCTCGTAACAGGCTCAGGCCAGGGGATTGGTAAAGCGATCGCGCTTCGCCTGGTGAAGGATGGGTTTGCCGTCGCCATCGCCGACTATAACGAGGAGACGGCGAAAGCGGTCGCCGATGAAATCACCCGCAGCGGCGGGAAGGCCGTTGCCGTGAAGGTGGACGTCTCTGACCGCGAGCAGGTATTTGCGGCGGTGGAGAAAGCCCGCACCGCGCTGGGCGGCTTCAACGTTATCGTCAACAACGCCGGGGTCGCGCCGTCCACGCCAATCGAATCCATCACGCCGGAGATTGTCGACAAGGTCTACAACATTAACGTGAAAGGGGTGATCTGGGGGATCCAGGCCGCGATTGACGCGTTCCGCAAAGAGGGGCACGGCGGCAAAATCATCAACGCCTGCTCCCAGGCGGGCCACACCGGCAACCCGGAGCTGGCCGTCTACAGTTCCAGTAAATTCGCGGTTCGCGGCTTAACCCAGACCGCCGCACGGGATCTTGCCCCGCTGGGGATCACCGTTAACGCCTACTGCCCGGGCATCGTTAAAACGCCGATGTGGGCGGAGATCGACCGTCAGGTTTCCGAGGCGGCGGGTAAACCGCTCGGCTACGGGACCGAGACCTTTGCCAAACGCATTACGCTTGGCCGCCTGTCCGAACCGGAAGATGTTGCCGCCTGCGTTTCATATCTTGCGGGGCCAGATTCTGACTATATGACCGGCCAGTCTCTGCTCATCGATGGTGGGATGGTGTTCAACTAAATTCTAATAAGCTCTGACATGAGTTTTCCCCTGCCTCCGAGCAGGGGCTTTTTTTTGTCTCCTCCGCCATTGTGCATTACACTGCGCGCTGCAAAACTTTAGTCATTACGATCTGACAGGCGGTAACAGCGATGAACGGTACAATCACAACGTGGTTTAAAGATAAAGGCTTCGGATTTATCAAAGATGAAAACGGCGACAACCGCTATTTTCATGTGATTAAGGTCGCGAACCCCGATCTGATTAAAAAAGACGCTGCGGTGACCTTCGAACCAACCACCAACACCAAAGGCCTTTCCGCGTATGCGGTGAAGGTGATCCCGGAGAGCAAGCATCTCTATATCGCGGGCGAGCGCGTGAAGCTCACCTCGATCAAATCCTTCGTGGTATTCAGCGAAGAAGAGCCCGTTGAGACCAAAATCGACAAAGAGAACGCGGTGCTGTCGGTGGGGCTACTGATGAACAGCATCAAACCAAAATCCGACAAGAAGCCGGGCGAAATGCGTACGGTGAAGAAGCTGGCGATCACTACCTTCCAGAACACGACGATGATCTTTACCGAAGATGAAATCGACATTGATGCCACGGTGAAGCTGCTGAAGTGATGGTTTGCCGGGTGGCGGCGATGCCTTACCCGGCCTGCAAAACTTAACCCATTCTGTGCTCGCCCCGTAACATCGCCTCACGGTCAAACACCTTCTGAATCGCCCCGTGCGCCATAAACGCTGCCCGGTCGGACATATGGGCAATCACGTCCGCGTCGTGGCTCACCAGCAGATAGGTCATCTCATGCTCGGCCTTCAGGCGGTTAAGCAGGTTCAGGATTTCCGCCTGCACCGACATATCCAGCGCCGAGGTCGGTTCATCCAGCAGCAGAAGCTGCGGGCGCAGCAGCAGCGCCCGGGCAATGGCAACGCGCTGGCGCTGGCCGCCGGAAAGCTGGTGCGGGTAGCGCCTGCCCGCCTCGGCGGAAAGCCCCACCTGCTGCAGCGCATCCGCCACCTTTTCCGCAACCTGCGTTTCACCGTGGAGGCTTAACGGCTCCGACAGGGTGCGCGCAATGGTGTGGTTTGGATGCAGCGACGCCCACGGATCCTGAAACACCATCTGCACGTTGCGGCGAAGATTGCCTTCAAAGCGGCGCCCTGGCGTTAACGTTTCTCCCAGCAGCGCAATACTGCCGCGCCACTCGCGCTGTAGCCCTGCCAGCACGCGCAGAAGGGTCGATTTGCCGCAGCCGGATTCGCCAATCAGGCTGAACGTCTCGCCTCTCTCTATGCTAAAGCTGGCGGCAGAGACCGCCGTTTTTTCCCCGAAGGTGACCTGCACCTGGTTAACCTCAACGAGCGCCATCGCTGGCCTCCTTCCACGGCTGCGAACGATCGAGCGTCGGCAGCATCTGTCCATAAGTATGGGCGTCTGGACGACAGGTCCACAGGGTGCGCGTGTACGGATGCGTCGCCTGCGGAAGCTGGCTTGCCGCCATCTCATCGACCTTTTCACCCTGATACATCACCAGCACGCGGTCGCAGTGCTCCGCCACCAGCGGCAGATCGTGGCTGATTAACAGCATCGCCATCTGGCGTTCTTCGCACTGCTGCACCAGCAGCTCGAGGATCTGGTTGCGCAGGCGGGCGTCCAGCGCGGAGGTCGGTTCGTCGGCAATCAGCACCTGCGGGTTGTTGATCAGCGCAATCGCAATCATCACCCGCTGGCCCATGCCCCCGGAAAGCTCGCCGGGATAGCGTGACAGCACGTTCTCGTTCAGCCCGACGGCGCTGATGATGTCGTGAATGCGCGCCGCACGCTCCGGGCGCGTCAGGCGCTGATGCAGCGTGAGCGCCTCATCAAGCTGGGCGGCGACGCTTTTCACGGGGTTTAGGGCGTAGCGCGGGTCCTGCAGGACCATCGCAATCCCGTTGCCGCGCAGCGCCTGCCAGCGGCGGGCGTTCAGGGTCAGCAGATCGTTGCCAAGCACGTTAAGCCGGTTCGCGCACACGATACCGGGTTTACGCACCAGACCCATCAGGGCGCGGGCGGACATCGACTTACCGGAGCCGGATTCTCCCACCAGCGCCAGCCGCTCGTTGCCAAGCCGAAAGCTCAGGTTGTTGACCACGCGCGCGGCCGGGTAGTCGATATTCAGCGCATCGACGATAACGCGGTGTTCAGTCATGCTGTGGCTCCAGTACGTCGCGCAGGCCATCGCCCAGCAGGTTAAACGCCAGGCTGGCAAACAGGATGGCGCCGCCCGGAATGGCGGCAATCCACCACTGGTCGAAAATCACCTGCATGCCGTCGGCAATCATCGCCCCCCATTCGGCCATGGGCGGACGCGCGCCAAGGCCGAGGAAGCCGAGACCGGCGGCGGCCAGAATAATCCCCGCCAGATCCAGCGCCAGCCGCACAATCGCGGACGGCAGGCACAGGGGCAGAATATGGCCGACCAGCAGGCGCAGGCCGCGGATCCCCATCATCTCCGCGGCGGCCAGATAATCGCTGTGGCGCAGACGCTGAATCTCGCTCCGCGCCTGACGCGCGTAGGCGGGCCAGGTGGTTAAGGCCAGCGCCAGCGCGCCGTTGACCAGCCCCGGGCCAAGCATCGCCACAAACGCGAATGCGAGGATCAGGCGCGGCATCGACATCACCACATCGGTAAAGCGCATCAGGATACGCTCCACCCAGCCGCCGTAGTAGCCGGACAAAATGCCCACCAGCAGCCCGGCGGGCAGGGTAATGACCGTCACCAGGGCCACCAGCCCGAGCGCCGGACGGGTGCCGTAAATCAGGCGCGAGAGCAGATCGCGCCCGTAGCTGTCGGTGCCCAGCCAGTGCTGGGCGCCAGGTGCCTCCAGGCGCGCGGCAGCGTCCTGCCAGTTCGGATCTACCGGCGCCAGCCAGGGCGCGAACAGGGCAATAAACACCAGCAGCGCGAGGCCAATCAGTCCGCAAACGGCGGCAGGGGAGCGGCGCAGGCGGCGTAAGAAGAGATAAAACGGCATCAGCGCACCCTGGGATCGGTCGCCCGCACAAGCAGGTCGGTAAGGTTATTGATCAGTACAAAGCAGACGCCAATCAGCAGCGTACCGCCCATAACCGCGGTCGTGTCTCCGGCGAACAGGGCGGTGGTGAGATAGCGTCCGATGCCCGGCCACGAGAACACGGTTTCGGTTAATACCGCACCTTCCAGCATGCTGGTATAGGCCAGGGCGATCACCGTCAGCAGGGTGCTGCGAATGTTCGGCAGCACGTGGCGCAGCAGAATGGCCATCTCCCCGGCACCCTTGGCGCGGGCAAGCAGGATGTACTCCTTGTTCATTTCGCTGAGGCAGGCCGAGCGGGTCAGGCGGGTAATGCTTGCCAGCGAGTAATAGGCCAGCAGCAGCACCGGCAGCACCAGGTGGCTGATGGCGTTGCGGAATGCCTCGCGATCGCCGGAAAGCCAGGTGTCTATCAGCGCAAAGCCGGTGCGCGGCTCGACGGTGAACTGCCAGATATCGTCCAGCCTGCCGGGGCCCACGCTCCACTGCAGCTTCGCGTAGAACAGGGCCAGCATCAGCAGGCCAAGCCAGAAAATCGGCACCGAGTTGCCGAGCAGGGTAAGCGTTCTGATCGCGACATCGAGCGGCGAACCGGCGTAGCGGGCGCACAGCACCCCGGCCGTCACGCCGAGCACGGACCCAATGATTAACGCCAGCGTCGCCAGCTCCAGCGTAGCGGGGAAGGCGTGCAGCAGATCCTGCAGCACCGGCTGCCCGGTAGCGCTGGCGGTGCCTAAATCACCGTGGGCGAGATTTTGCAGATAGTGCCAGAACTGCACGGGCAGGGGACGATCCAGCCCGAGCTGGTGGCGAACCTGATCGTACGTTGACTGGCTGGCGTGATCCCCGACGATCTGCAGCACGCGATTGACCGGGGAAAACGCCGAAAGCGCAAACGTGACGAGCAGCAGCCCGAAGAGCGTCAGCAGCAGGGTCAGCAGACCCTGAAGCACGCGGGTGGAAAGATGTGGCATGGGAAATCTCTTCATGCCGGGTGCGGCTTCGCCTTACCCGGCCTACAAAAACCGAGAACACAGGCCGGGTAAGCGCAACGCCACCCGGCAACAAGGGCTACTTCGTGACGCGATCGTACCAGACCATATCCGCGTTCAGCCCCTGCTGATACCCCTTCACGTTATCGCGCACCGCGATCTGGGTTTTGCCCTGATCGACGAACACGTACGGCGAGCTCTGCTGCAGCTGTTCCTGCATCTTCTTGTACAGATCCAGACGCTTCGCCGGATCCGGTTCGGCAACCGCCGCCAGCGTGGCCTTGTTCAGCTCCGGGATTTTCCAGCCGTTCAGACCGGCCACGGTGCTGGACTTCCCGTCGTTCCACGCGAAGGCGCTGGCGTTTGAGTGCGCATCGAAGTAGTCCGGGATCCACAGACGAATCGCCGCCTGATGCTGCTTAGCGCGCACGCGGGCATAGACCTGGCTCCCGGCGGCAGGCAGCAGATCCACCTTCACGCCACCCTGAGCAAAGCTCGCCTGCATCGACTGGGCAATAGTGATAAACGGCGGCTTGTTCTCCACGTCCAGCGTGAAGTGCGCGTCCTTAATGCCCGCTTTGGCGAGGATTGCCTTCGCTTTTGCCGGATCAAATTTAAACGGATTGTCTTCCAGCGCGCCCGGCAGGCCGACCGGCAGGAAGCTCTGGTGAACAAAATACTGGCCTTTCAGCAGGTTTTTAGTGATGCCGTCATAGTCGACCAGCCAGCGCGACGCTTCCCAGAACGCCGGGTTGTTCAGCAGCGGATTGGCGCTGTTGCCGGTGTTAAACACCAGGTAATTCTGCTCGGCGGACGGAATGCTCAGCACCTTCACGCCCGGCTTGCCGTCCAGGGCGCTAATCTGGTCTGCACCCAGATCGCGCGCCACGTCCGCATCCCCCTGCTGGATCAGCAGGCGGCGTGAAGCCGGATCGGGAACGTTCTTAATGATGATGCTTTTCAGCTTCGGCGCGCCGCCGGGGGCGGAATCGTTGGCTTCCAGCACGATGGCCTGATGCGGCTGATAGACGCGCATTTTGAACGCGCCGCTGCCCGCCGAGTGCATTTTCAGCCAGGCGTTGCCGAAATCGTTATCCTTGACGTTTGCGGCGACCTGCTTTTCATCGACGATGGAGGCTATCGGCGTGGAGAGGATATTCAGCGCCACCGAGGGGCTAACGTCCGCCGTCCAGTGAAGCTGGAGGGTATGATCGTCCACCTTTTTCAGCTGGCTGGCGATGTTGCTCGCGTCCCAGCCCAGCACGTTGAGGATAAAGGCCGGGGATTTGTTCAGCGTCACGGCGCGGGTATAAGAGAAAATCACGTCTTCCGGACGCAGCGGGTTGCCGGAGGCGAATTTTGCATCGGGTTTAAGCTTGATGGTCAGGGTTTTTGCTGCCGCATCCGCGTCCCAGCTTTCTGCCAGAACCGGCGTGATTTTTTCCGGATTATCGCGGTCCGGCTGCACCAGACGCTGGTACAGGCTCGGCACGGTCTGGATGCTGGAGAGCTCGTTGGCTTCGGCCGGGTCGAGGCTCACGATGTCATCAAGACCCTGAGCAACCACCAGCGTCGTCGGCGGCGTAGCGGCGTGGGTAGCGCCTGAGAGCGCAGCCAGCATCAGTAACGGCAACAGTTTTTTTGTCATAGCGATCCCTGAGAAGAATATATTGTGATTGTTTTATGCTCCGCTACGTTAGGTCGACTCCACATTTCTTCAAAGTCGAAATTCTGCTTTGCTTATGCCATGCGGATATATCGCATGCGGCCTGGTTATTAAACGCCTCTCTTTTCGCCGCCCTTTTAACCTGCTATAACAAAATCCTTACCTTTCAGGGAGTCACCCCCGTGCCCGAAATCAATCAATATGGTCAAACCGTTAACGATCTCGTCCCGGACTGGAAGTGCGCGCAGGTATTAACCCGCACGGCGCTGACCGGCCAGTATTGCCGTCTTGAGCCGCTGGACGCCGGGCGTCACGCGGCGGATCTCTTTGAGGCCTACGCGCTGGGCGACGACAGCGACTGGACGTGGCTTGCCAGCACCCGGCCTGAAAGCGTGGAAGCCACCGCACACTGGGTGTCCGGAAAGGTGATGGATGATGATCTGGTGCCCTTCGCCGTGATGGATTTACGCACTGAAAAGGCGGTCGGGCTGGTGAGCTATATGGCGATCGAGCGCTTTCAGGGCTCGGTGGAGATCGGCCACGTCACCTGGTCGCGCAGGATGAAAGGCACCCGCATCGGCACCGAGGCGGTGTGGCTGCTGCTGAAAAACGCCTTTGACCACAAATACCGACGGCTGGAGTGGAAGTGCGACTCGATGAATACCGCATCGCGCAGCGCCGCGGAGCGGCTTGGATTCGTCTGGGAAGGGCGCTTACGCCAGCGGCTGGTGCGGAAAGGCCGCAACCGCGACAGCGATATGCTTTCTATTATTGATGGCGAATGGCCGCAAAGAGACGCGGAGCTGCGCGCCTGGCTGGCGGCGGCGAATTTTGACGAGGAAGGACGGCAGATAAAGCGTCTTGAGGCGTTTCGGTTATAAGTTTTTATGTAGGGTACAGCCCAACCACGCGGCTAATCCGCGGAAATCGCGATTTCAATCAGGTTGGTTTTTCCGGACTGCAGGCCGCGCGTTACCGCTTCGGCGATATCCGCCGCCTCGGTCACCCGGCAGCAGTGGACGCCCATGGCGGTGGCCAGCGACTGAAAATCAATATGCGGGTTCACGAGATCCATCCCGATAAAACGGCCCAACTGCGTGGAGCTGTAGTCGGCCTGGCTCTTCATAAAGTTTTTCAGGATGTTGTACTCCCTGTTATTCATGACGATAAAGGTGACCGGCAGATTTTCGTGTGCTGCCGTCCAGAGCGCCTGCGGCGAGTACAGGGAGGCCCCGTCGCCGATCAGGCAGACCACCGGCTCCCGCCCGCGTCCCAGCGAATGCCCCACGGAGGCAGGCATCCCCCAGCCCAGTCCGCCGCCGCGCATAAAGTAGTAGCGCTGATGCTGCTGGTCAGAGATGAACCGGCGGACATGCCTGGCGGTCGCTATCGCCTCATCAACGATGGTGGTACCCGCCGGAATGGCTTTAATGACTTCAAAGGCTGCGACCATCGGCGAAATATGCGGGCGCAGCCGCTCTGCCGACAGACGTTCTTCCTGCTGCTGCCACTCTTTTTCACGTTCGCTGAGTGCCGTTTTAAGCAACTGCTGATGGATCAGTTTGCCTGCCACCAGACGTTGCTCAAGCAGCGGTAAGAGCGCCTTCAGGGAAAGTTTGATATCCCCCATCACCGAGAGCCGGGTGGCATAGGTGCGACCCAGCTCGTTCATGTCGGCGGAGAGCTGGTAGACAGCGCACGAGCCCGGAATCGCGTCCCCTTCGCTGTAGAGAATGGTGATCAGGCTTCTGCCGCCGATGATAAATACGGCATCGTAGGCATTGATGACGCTGGCGATTTCGCTGGCGGTGGTGGGCATATTGCCCCGCCAGAGCGCGTGCTGGGTGGGAAATGGCAAATTCAGCGGCCAGGAGGAGCCGTAGACGTGGGCGCCGAGCGCTTCCGCCAGCTGGACAATTTCCTGCGTCGAGCCGCTGGAGTGTACCTCATCGCCCGCCACAATCATGATCCTGCCCGGCGCGATCTCGCTGAGCGCCTCCGCCAGCTCGTCCAGCGAGCCCGCAACGGTGTGGTAGTTTACTCTCGACGCCGTCTGTATCCCGGCGTCGCTCAGCTCTTCCATCAAGTTCATCGGCAGGGAGAGCAGCACCGGGCCGCCAGGAGGATAGCTGGCAGCGTGAAACGCGCGGCGCACCAGCACCGGGAGCTGGTCGGCGCTGGTGACCTCCTGCGCCCACTTCATGACCGGAGAGCCGATGGAAACAATATCATCATACAGAAGCGGGTCGCGGACGTAGTGTCGCGTATCCTGCTGTCCAACGGTCACCACCAGCGGGGTTTTCATAATCCGCGAATTAATGAGATTCCCCATGCCGTGCCCCAGGCCGCTGGCGGTATGCAAATTGATAAAGCCCGTTTTGCCGGAGGCTTTCGCATAGCCGTCGGCAATCGCCACCACGGTGCTCTCCTGAAGCGCCAGAATATAGTGAATATTTTCATGGCGAAGCAGGGCATCAATGAGCGGAAGTTCGGTGGTGCCGGGGTTGCCAAAAATATATTCCACGCCTTCACTCTCCAGCACTTCAAGAAGAATATCGGCACCCGTTCGCATATTGAGATCTGATAAGGACGTTAATGATTTAATCATAATGACACCTCATTCAGCATTATTTAACGCAGGCTAAAATTCTTCCTGCGTTGGACGCACAACAATTTCATTAATATCAACGTCGCCAGGCTGTTCTATGGCAAATAAAACCGCGCGGGCAATTGCGTCAGCCGGAATAGCCTGCTTATAAAACTCATGGAGAAATTTTTTACTCTCTTCGTCAGAACTGCCGAATTGCAGTTCGCTTTCGACGGCACCGGGCGAAATTAGCGTCGTGCGGATAGTTTTACCTGCCTCCTGACGTAAGCCTTCGCTCAGCGCGCGGACGGCGAATTTCGTGGCGCTATACACCACGCCGCCAGGGGCCAGCACCTTGATGCCCGCAACGGAGGCAACGTTAATAAAATGCCCGCTGCCCTGACGCTGGAACACCGGGAGCGCGGCAGCGATGCCGTACAGCACGCCCTTCAGATTGGTATCAATCATCTTGTCCCATTCGTCGGTTTTCAGCTCGCTGAGGGGGGCGATAGCCATAAAGCCCGCGTTATTGATCACCACATCCACGCGCTGGTATGCGGCAACGGCAGCGTCAATCGCGCGCTGCACCTCTTCCTGACGGGTCACGTCAGCCTTTACGGCAATCGCCTTGCCGCCCTGTTGAATAATCTGATCCACCAGGGCATTAATTCTGTCCAGACGGCGCGCCACCAGCACCAGCGAAAACGCGTTATTCGCTAAATGGAGGGCAATGGCCTGACCAATACCGCTGCTGGCACCGGTGATGACAACCACCTTGTTTGCACTAATATTCATGATCTTATCTCGCTATTGAGTGATGCAAAAAATAAAAGGCAGAGAAGCGTTAATGAATAATGACAAATTCATTAATGCGGTTTTTGATATATTCTGTATCGGGAATAAAATGATGTTCGTTTAAAACTTAATGGAGTACGGAAGCGTCTGTCAATGTCGTTTTTTAATAATTAAATTAATTGCAGGCCTAATATTTAATTCTTATAGGTAACCGAGAATATTATATAAATAAAAGGGGGAAACGATAGCGGCCCTGCAAACAGGGCCTGAGGATTACAGTTTGCCACTGTAAAGCACCGGACCTGTGGGGAGGCCGGTAGGCGATCCGCCCTCTGGTTCAAGGCTTATGGCTATCGTGGCGTCAGCAGGGAGTGTTGCGTTCCTGAGGGTGACGCGTGTGGGGATGTCGTTATGCAGCAGCCCCATGGATACCGGCGCCTGCCCGCCTGGGATCAGCCAAAGCTGCAGGCTGTGTTGCGCGGCGACAGCTGTCGGTCGAAGCGGGGCAATGCTCAGGTGCTGGCGGCTGGCGTCCGCGCTGACGACCCACTGCCCGTGCTGTTGGGCATCGTTGAGTACCATCAGCGGAGCGAGTTCCGGGGCTCGGGTGGCATACCAGGCAACGACCGTCAGGGCGGCGAGTGAGGCCGCAACCATCCAGCCGAGATAAGGCCGACTTTGGCGTAAAGGCTTTTTGGGCGGCAGGTCGAGGGCGATTCTTTTCCACACCGTCTCGGGTGGAGGGACGGGCACAAGATGACTATCCAGCGTGCTGAACATGTCCTGCCAGTACGCCACGCGGGCGGCCAGAGCCGGTTCACGGAGGACCCTTTTCTGGAACTGAAGCCGCGCTCCTCCCCGCAGCGTGCCGAGGGCATACTCTGCTGCCAGCATGTCGTCGCGTTTTTCTGCGTCATTCATAACCCCACGCACTCCCGAAGATGATCCATTGCCCGACGTATCCAGCTTTTCACCGAGCCTACAGGCTGCTGGAGCCAGTCGGCAATGTCTCTGTGAGACATTCCCTGATAGTAGGCGAGCGTAATGCTCTGGCGCTGCTCGCTGCTCAAATGTTCGAGACAATGCCTGAGCCGCTCTGCCTGCGCATCGTCGTGCCAGTTATTCTGCTCATCGTTTTCGCCGGGCAAAAGCGCTTCGTTATACGGCGACTCGCGGTCGGCAGCGCGGGTTTGCCCGCTGCGCAGCCAGTCAATACAGCGATTGCGAACAATATGCGTAAGCCAGGTCATCGGGGAGCTCAGTGCAGCGTTGTAGGTTTCGGCTTTACTCCAGACGGTGATAAAACAGTCGTGAAGGATCTCTTCTGCCCACGCGCGGTCGCGCAGCATGCGCAGCGCGACGGCAAACAGGTGTGGCGATGTGAGTCGATAGAGTTGTTCAAATGCGCGGCGATCGCCGTTTGCGACCGCCTGCATTAATTTCTGCTGCTGTTCTGCCAGCGCGTTATCCATGTTTTTCCCGGAAGGTAACGTCACACTTCCGAAGTATAGACAACTACTTAGGCATCAGGACGGTATCAATCACATCGATCACGCCGTTTTTTTGATGAACGTCATAGGTGCTAATGTTCGCCACATTGCCTTTACCGTCCTTAAGCTGAATGTTGTGCGGGCCGTTGCTCATGATCCACAGCGGCTGACCGTTAACGGTCTTCAGCTCCGCGTGTCCGCCGCCCTGTTTAATTTTCTGCTCCAGCGCCTTCATATCGTAATTACCGGCGACCACGTGATAGGTGAGGATGCTGGTGAGCGTGGCTTTGTTTTCGGGTTTGACCAGGTTCTCGACCGTGCCGGCAGGCAATTTCGCAAACGCCGCATTGGTCGGCGCAAATACGGTGAAGGGCCCTTTGCTCTGAAGCGTATCCACCAGTCCAGCCGCTTTGACGGCGGCCACCAGCGTGGTGTGATCTTTCGAGTTCACGGCGTTTTCAACGATATTTTTGCTCGGGAACATTTCCGCTCCGCCTACCATCACGGAGCCTGACGTCATGGCGGCTGATGTGCCTGCACAGAAGAGTAAAGCGCTGGTGACGAGTGCAACACGGGTTAGCTTTTTCATCATCTTTCCTCGGTTTAGGGAGCAAAGGGATTGCTCACATATGCATATACGAGGGGAGGGGATGAACTGGATGCAGGAAAATAAAAATAAATTTTGGGTGGGAAGCCCTCTCCCGTATGGAAGAGGGCCAGGGGGAGGGGAAATATCCTCAGCGTCTGACCGGCGCCCCGTTGGCCACATAATACGCGGCCGTACTTTTTGCCAGCGGCTCGCGCCCGCGAATCGCATCAGCAATTTTCTCACCGATCATAATCGTGGTGGCGTTCAGGTTGCCGGTAATAATCTGCGGCATGATCGACGCATCCACCACGCGTAATCCTTCCAGCCCGTGAACGCGGCCTTCACCGTCAACCACCGCCATCTCGTCATAGCCCATTTTGCAGGTGCCGCACGGATGGAACGCGGTTTCGGCGTGGTTACGCACAAACTCGTCCAGCTGTTCGTCGGTCTGGCATTCGACGCCCGGGCTGATTTCACGACCGCGGTATTTGTCCAGCGCGGGCTGGTGCATGATCTCGCGGGTGATGCGGATCGCGTCGCGGAACTCCTGCCAGTCCTGCTCGTGGGACATATAGTTGAACAGGATCGCCGGATGCTGGTGCGGATCGCGCGACTGAATGCGCACGTGTCCACGGCTCGGGGAGCGCATGGAGCCGACGTGGCACTGGAAGCCGTGTTCCTTCACCGCGTTTGAGCCGTTGTAGTTAATCGCTACCGGCAGGAAGTGGTACTGAATGTTCGGCCACTCGAACTCCTCGCGGCTGCGGATAAATCCGCCTGCTTCGAAGTGGTTGCTCGCACCCACGCCGGTGCCGCCAAACAGCCACTCCGCGCCAATCTTCGGCTGGTTCCACCACTGCAGGGCAGGGTAGAGGGAAACCGGCTCTTTACATTCATACTGGAGGTACATCTCCAGATGATCCTGCAGGTTTTCTCCCACGCCGGGTAAATCATGCACCAGCGGGATATCGAACTGCTTCAGCAGCTCAGCATTGCCCACGCCGGAACGCTGGAGGATCTGCGGTGACGCAATGGCGCCTGCGCACAGGAGGACTTCTTTATTCGCTGTTGCTTTTGACGGAATGGTGCTTTCGCCTTCCAGCCAGTCAACGCCTACCGCGCGCTTGCCCTCAAAGAGGATTCGATCGGTCATGGCGTGGGTGCGGATAGTCAGGTTTGGGCGCGGTTTCGCCTGATCCAGATAGCCGCGCGCGGTGCTGGCGCGTCGGCCCTGCGGCGTGACCGTGCGGTCCATCGGGCCGAAGCCTTCCTGCTGGTAGCCGTTGAGATCGTCGGTGCGCGGATAGCCCGCCTGCACGCCTGCTTCCACCATTGCTTCAAACAGCGGGTTTACGCCCGGCTTAGAGGTGGTGACGCTCACCGGACCGTCGCCGCCGTGGTAGTCGTTCGGCCCCACGTCGCGGGTCTCTGCCTTGCGGTAGTAGGGCAGGCAGTTGAGGTAGCTCCAGTGCTCCAGGCCAGGCTCTTTCGCCCAGTGGTCGAGGTCCATCGCGTTACCGCGGATGTAGCACATGCCGTTGATCAATGACGAGCCGCCCAGCCCTTTGCCGCGTCCGCACTCCATGCGGCGGTTGTTCATGAAGGGTTCTGGCTCGGTTTCATACGCCCAGTTGTAGCGCTTGCCCTGGAGCGGGAAGGCCAGCGCGGCGGGCATCTGGGTGCGGAAGTCAAAGCGGTAGTCCGGCCCGCCCGCCTCAAGCAGCAGGACGGTGGTGTTCGGATCTTCAGTCAGTCGTGTAGCCAGTACGTTGCCGGCAGAGCCGGCCCCGATAATAATGTAGTCAAATTGCAAATAAACCTCCCGGTTAAAATATGGACTGGAATTTACCCATCTCAACCTGGATGGACTTCACCTGGGTGTAGCTCTGAAGCGTCATCACGCCGTTCTCGCGGCCAATGCCGGAGTGCTTGTAGCCGCCGACCGGCATCTCTGCGGCGGATTCACCCCAGGTGTTGATCCAGCAGATGCCCGCTTCAAGCTGATGAATGGCGCTGTGGGCGCGGTTCAGATCGGCGGTGACGATGCCCGCCGCCAGACCGTAGTCGGTGTCGTTGGCGCGGCGAATGGCTTCTTCATCGCTTTCATAGGTGAGGATGGACATCACCGGGCCGAAGATCTCTTCGCGCACGATGGTCATCTCGTCGGTGCAGTCGGTGAACACGGTCGGGGCCACCCACGCGCCGTTATCAAACCCGTCGCCCTTCAGCACGTCGCCCCCGCACAGCACGCGCGCGCCTTCTTCTTTGCCTTTGGCGATGTAGCGCATCACGCTGTCGCGATGCGGGAAGCTGACCATCGGGCCAAAGTTGGTGCTTTCATCGAACAGATCGCCTGCGCGGATTCGGCCCACGCGCTCAACGATTTTCTGCTCAAACGCGGCCTTAGATTTTGCAGGCACGAACACGCGGGTGCCGTTGGTGCACACCTGCCCGGAGCTGAAGAAGTTGGCCATCATGGCGATGTCTGCGGCGAGATCCAGATCCGCATCGTCAAACACAATCAGCGGAGATTTGCCGCCCAGCTCCATCGTCACTTCCTTCAGGGACGAGGCTGCGGCGTTAGCCATCACCTTTTTGCCGCTGGTGACGCCGCCGGTGAAGGAGACTTTGGCAATGCCCGGATGCTCGGTCAGGTACTGGCCGGTTTCCGCGCCCACGCCCGGCAGGACGTTAAACACGCCGTCCGGCAGGCCCGCCTCGGTGTAGATTTCCGCCAGCTTCAGGGCGGTGAGCGGGGTCACTTCGCTCGGCTTGAAGATCATCGCGTTGCCCGCCGCCAGCGCCGGGGCGGATTTCCACAGGGCGATCTGGATCGGGTAGTTCCACGCGCCGATGCCCGCCACCACGCCCAGCGGCTCGCGGCGCGTGTAGACGAATGAGGTGTCGCGCAGCGGGATCTGGCTGCCTTCCAGCGCCGGGATCAGCCCCGCGTAGTACTCCAGCACGTCCGCGCCGGTGACGATGTCGACGGTCGAGGTTTCAGAAAACGCCTTACCGGTGTCGAGGGTCTCCAGCTTCGCCAGCGCGTCGTTGCGCTCGCGCAGGATGTCGACGGCGCGACGCAGGATGCGCGAGCGCTCCATGGCGGTCATCGCCGCCCAGATTTTTTGCCCGCGCTTTGCGCTCTCTACGGCGCGGTCCACGTCTTCGCGCCCGGCGGCCTGCACGCTCGCCAGAACTTCACCGTTGGCCGGGTTGATGGTCTCGAAGGTGCGACCGCTGGTGGCGGATGTATAACCACCATTGATATAAAGCTGCTGTTCTGCCATTCGGGACATGCTTCCTCCTCGGTTATTCGGTCGGTAAATGCTGGCTGATAAAGTGGCTGGTGAGCGATTGTGCGAGGGTTTTGTCCAGCGGTTTGCCGCTGAGTGCGGCGCGCAGCCACAGCCCGTCAATCAGCGCGGCGAGCCCGTAGCCTGCCTCTTCAGCCTGTTCACGCGGCAGCTCGCGGCGGAACTCGTACACCAGATTTGAGAGCAACCGGCGGCTGCTGACCTGCTGCAAACGGTAGAGCATCGGTTGATGCATGCTGCTCGCCCAGAAGGCCAGCCAGGCCTTCATCGCCGCGCCGCTGACCTGGGTTTCATCAAAATTGCCGCCGACAATCGCCTGCAAACGCTGCTCCGCGCTGCCGTTCGGCAGGGCGCGTAAGCGGCTTAACACCGCATCGCGCAGCTGGCCGGTGATGTCGCGCATAGTCGCTTCCAGCAGGCCGTTTTTATCTTTGAAATAGTGGCTGATGATCCCCGTGGACACGCCCGCCCGACGGGCGATCTGCGCAATGGTTGCGTCATGCATGCCCACTTCATTAATTGCTTCCAGCGTGGCGTCGATAAGCTGCCTGCGCCGGATCGGCTGCATCCCCACTTTGGGCATTTTTGCCACTCCATTCATCAGCGTTGGTAATCTATTAAAGCGGTTTTTGATTGGACGTTCAATATAAAATGTGTCTTAATTGTTGCGATTTTGGATTTCAATAGTTACAAAAACAGTGGGGATACTGGATGACAGACCTTTCACAAGACAGAGAAAAAGACAAAATCAACCCGGTCGTTTTTTATACGTCCGCCGGGCTGATTTTGTTGTTTTCCCTGACGACCATTTTCTTTAACGATTTTTCTGCCGAGTGGATTGGCCGCACCCTGAACTGGGTGTCGAAGACCTTCGGCTGGTACTACCTGCTGGCGGCGACGCTCTATATCGTCTTCGTGGTCTGCATTGCCTGCTCGCGCTTCGGCTCGGTGAAGCTCGGGCCAGAGCAGTCCAAGCCCGAGTTCAGCCTGCTGAGCTGGGCGGCGATGCTGTTTGCCGCGGGCATCGGCATCGATCTGATGTTCTTCTCGGTAGCCGAGCCGGTCACGCAGTATATGCAGCCGCCGGAAGGGGCAGGGCAGACGATGGAGGCCGCGCGTCAGGCGATGGTCTGGACGCTGTTCCACTACGGCCTGACGGGCTGGTCGATGTATGCCCTGATGGGGATGGCGCTCGGATACTTTAGCTATCGTTATAATTTGCCCCTCACCATCCGCTCCGCGCTCTACCCGATTTTCGGGAAAAGAATTAACGGCCCGATTGGCCACAGCGTCGATATCGCGGCGGTAATTGGCACCATCTTCGGCATCGCGACGACGCTCGGCATTGGCGTGGTCCAGCTCAACTACGGGCTGAGCGTGCTGTTTGATATCCCGGATTCGATGGCGGCGAAAGCGGCGCTGATTGCGCTCTCGGTGATTATCGCCACCATTTCGGTGACCTCCGGCGTGGATAAGGGCATCCGCGTGCTCTCTGAGCTGAACGTGGCGCTGGCGCTGGGCCTGATCCTGTTCGTGCTGTTTATGGGCGACACGTCGTTCCTGCTCAACGCCCTGGTGCTGAACGTGGGCGACTACGTGAACCGCTTCATGGGCATGACGCTGAACAGCTTCGCCTTTGACCGCCCGGTGGAGTGGATGAACAACTGGACCCTGTTCTTCTGGGCGTGGTGGGTCGCATGGTCGCCATTTGTTGGCCTGTTCCTGGCGCGTATTTCGCGCGGGCGCACTATTCGTCAGTTTGTGATGGGCACCCTGATCATCCCGTTCACCTTTACCCTGCTGTGGCTGTCGATTTTCGGCAACAGCGCGCTGCACGAGATCATCCACGGCAACGCAACCTTTGCCCAGGAAGCGATGGCGCACCCGGAGCGCGGATTCTACAGCCTGCTGGCGCAGTATCCGGCGTTTACCTTTAGCGCCTCCGTGGCGACCATCACCGGCCTGCTGTTTTACGTCACCTCGGCGGATTCCGGCGCGCTGGTGCTGGGGAACTTCACCTCGAAGCTGAAGGACATCAACAGCGATGCGCCGAACTGGCTGCGCATCTTCTGGTCGGTCGCCATCGGCCTGCTGACGCTCGGCATGCTGATGACCAACGGCATTTCGGCGTTGCAGAACACCACGGTGATTATGGGGCTGCCGTTCAGCTTTGTGATCTTCTTCGTGATGGCCGGGCTGTATAAATCGCTCAAGGTGGAAGACTATCGACGCGTCAGCGCCAGCCGCGACACCGCGCCGCGTCCAATGGGGGCCCAGGACAGGCTGAGCTGGAAGAAACGCCTGTCGCGCCTGATGAACTACCCGGGCACGCGCTACACCAAACAGATGATGGAGACGGTCTGCTTCCCGGCGATGGAAGAGGTGGCGCAGGAGCTGAAGCTGCGCGGTGCGTACGTGGAGCTGAAAAACCTGCCGCCGGAGGAGGGCGAAACCCTGGGGCACCTGGATCTGCTGGTGCACATGGGCGACGAGCAGAACTTTGTCTATCAGATCTGGCCGCAGCAGTACTCGGTGCCCGGCTTTACCTACCGGGCGCGCAGCGGGAAATCAACCTACTACCGGCTGGAAACCTTCTTACTGGAAGGTAGCCAGGGGAATGACCTGATGGATTACAGCAAGGAGCAGGTGATTACGGACATTCTGGACCAGTATGAACGGCACCTGAACTTTATCCATCTGCACAGGGAAGCGCCGGGGAATAGCGTGATGTTTCCGGATGTCTAAACGGATTCTTAAAATACCTTTGGGCTGTATATAAATACAGTTATTTGGCGCAGCATTACTCAAGGAAGAGTAACCATGCAGCATGAGCCTGGTGTTGAAGCATTCGGGCTTTTGCTGCGTTTAGGGAAGGAACTATGGATGAGTCATGCGATAGAGTTTATCGAAACATCACTCTTTACCCGACAGATTAAAAGCATTGCTACGGATGATGAATTAAAGGATCTGCAAAAGGAACTTATTGCGTGGCCTGATAAAGGTGACCTGATCCAGCAGACGGGTGGTTTACGTAAAATAAGGATGGCGGCAGCCTCAAAGGGAAAGAGAGGGGGTATCAGAGTGATTTACTTTCTGGCCACGGAGGAGGTGATCTATTTCATTATGGCCTATCCAAAATGCATAAAGGACAGCCTGACAGAGGCAGAGAAAGCAGAACTTAAAAAGCTGACTTCCATTCTGAAAAATACTGCTTCCAGTGCCGTAAATGAGAGGTGTACTATGTACCCCAATCAGGCAGGTGGAGGCTGATAATGAGTATTTTTAATGAATTAAAATCTTCGCTTGAAGAGGCCGTTGAGATCCATAACGGAAGAAAAGCCGCTTCCCGAGTAACCCGCTATGAAGTTGCTGATGTGCGTGCCATCAGAGAGCAGCTCAATATCACGCAAAGCGAAATGGCGAAGGCGCTTGGCACGAGCGTCGATACGATAAAGAGCTGGGAGTCCAAACGCCGCAATCCAACCGGGCTGGCGGCGAAGGTACTTAATGTGATTAGGGAGAATCCTGCATTTTACAAGGCACTTGCCGGGCTGTGAGTCGCCCTTATGCCGGGTGGCGCTGCGCTTACCCGGCCTTCAAAACTGCTTTTCCGTAGACCTGATAAGCGAAGCGCCGTCAGGCCCGCCCTTCATTGACATAACTTTAATGATAACCATTTTCATTTAAATATAGCCTGTGCTATACCTTATAGCACGGGCTAATTTTGCTTTGAATTTCACCACCTCAGGAGACTTCTGCGATGCACCCACTGCAAGGATTAAAGCGTCTGTTGCTCGGCGCGCTGCTCACGGCTACGACCAGCACGGGCGCGCTGGCGGCTGAAAAGTTCCAGGTCATCACCACCTTTACCGTCATCGCGGATATGGCGAAAAACGTGGCGGGGGATGCCGCGGAAGTCACCTCCATCACCAAACCGGGCGCTGAAATCCACGAGTACCAGCCCACGCCGGGGGATATCAAGCGCGCGCAAAAGGCGCAGCTGATCCTGGCGAACGGCATGAACCTGGAGCTGTGGTTCCAGCGTTTTTATCAGCACCTGAACGGCGTGCCGGAGGTGATTGTCACCCAGGGCATCACCCCGATGGGCATCAGCGAGGGGCCGTACGATGGCAAGCCTAACCCGCACGCGTGGATGTCGCCGGACAACGCGCTGATTTACGTTGATAACATCCGCGACGCGCTGGTGAAGTACGACCCGGCCAACGCGCAGGTCTACCAACGCAACGCTGAGGCCTACAAGCAGAAGATCGTCGCGACCCTCGAACCGCTGCGCAAGCAGGTGGCGGAGATCCCGGAAGACAAACGCTGGATGGTGACCAGCGAGGGCGCCTTCTCCTATCTTGCGCGGGATCTGGGCATGAAGGAACTTTACCTGTGGCCGATCAACGCCGATCGGCAGGGCACGCCGCAGCAGGTGCGCAAGGTGATCGATCTGGTGAAGAAACATCGCATCCCGGCGGTATTCAGCGAAAGCACGGTCTCCGATAAGCCGGCGCGTCAGGTGGCGCGGGAAACCGGCGCCCACTACGGCGGTGTGCTGTATGTTGACTCCCTGAGTGCGGAAAACGGCCCCGTGCCGACCTATATCGACCTGCTGAACGTCACCACCCGCACGCTGGTGCAGGGCATTCGCGACGGCATGAAGGAGTGACCATGCAGAAGGGGATTGTCGTCACGGACGTGACCGTGACCTACCGCAACGGCCACACGGCGCTACGCAATGCGTCGTTCAGCGTGCCCGGCGGATCGATTGCCGCGCTGGTGGGGGTGAACGGCTCCGGCAAGTCCACGCTGTTTAAGGCGGTGATGGGCTTTGTGCGGGCGGCGAGCGGCACTATCACCCTCAATGGGCTGCCGCCTCATCGGGCGCTGCGCCAGAACCTGGTCGCCTACGTGCCGCAGTCGGAAGAGGTCGACTGGTCGTTTCCGGTGCTGGTCGAGGACGTGGTGATGATGGGGCGCTACGGGCATATGGGATTTCTGCGGCGGCCTAAAGTGCAAGATCGGCAGATCGTGACCGACGCCCTGATGCGCGTGGATATGCTCGAGCTGCGCCACCGGCAGATTGGCGAGCTCTCCGGCGGACAAAAGAAGCGCGTCTTTCTGGCGCGGGCGATTGCCCAGCAGGGCGAGGTGATCCTGCTCGACGAGCCGTTTACCGGCGTGGACGTTAAAACCGAAGCCAGAATCATCAGCCTGCTGCGCGAGTTGCGCGACGAGGGCAAAACCATGCTGGTCTCGACCCACAATTTAGGCTCGGTCACGGAGTTTTGCGATTACACGGTGATGGTCAAAGGCACCGTGCTGGCGAGCGGCCCGACGGAAACCACCTTCACCGCCGAAAACCTTGAGCGCGCCTTCAGCGGCGTGCTGCGCCACGTGGTGCTCAGCGGTTCTGAAGAGCGCATTATCACCGACGACGAGCGACCCTTCGTGACGCACCGGCAGGAGGCAAAATGAACGCGCTTCTCGAACCCTTCAGCTATGAGTACATGCTTAACGCGATGTGGGTCTCGGCGATGGTGGGTGGGCTCTGCGCGTTTCTCTCCTGCTACCTGATGCTCAAAGGCTGGTCGCTGATCGGCGATGCGCTCTCTCACTCCATCGTGCCGGGCGTGGCGGGGGCTTACATGCTCGGGCTGCCTTTCTCGCTGGGGGCGTTTTTATCGGGCGGGCTGGCGGCGGGTAGTATGCTGTTTCTCAACCAGCGCAGCCGCCTGAAGGAGGACGCCATTATCGGGCTGATCTTCTCCTCCTTTTTCGGGCTGGGGCTGTTTATGGTCTCGCTCAACCCGACCTCGGTAAATATTCAGACCATCGTGCTCGGCAATATTCTGGCTATCGCGCCGGAGGATATCGTCCAGCTGGCGATTATCGGCGTGGTGTCGATGGTTATCCTGCTGTTCAAATGGAAAGATCTGATGGTGACCTTTTTTGATGAGAACCACGCCCGCGCCATCGGCCTGCGCCCTGAGCGCCTGAAGATCCTGTTCTTCACGCTGCTGGCGGTCTCTACCGTGGCGGCGCTGCAAACCGTCGGCGCGTTTCTGGTGATTTGCCTGGTGGTTACGCCCGGCGCAACCGCGTGGCTGCTGACCGACCGCTTCCCGCGTCTGCTGATGATTGCCGTCGCCATTGGCAGCCTCACCAGCTTCCTCGGCGCGTGGGCCAGCTATTACCTGGACGGCGCCACCGGCGGCATTATTGTGGTCGCCCAGACGCTGCTGTTCCTGCTGGCGTTCGTCTTTGCGCCGAAGCACGGGCTGCTCGCCAGCCGTCGTCGCGCGAAGGAGGCACACCCATGATGGCGCTGCTCCTTGAACCCTTCCAGTTTGCGTTCATGAACAACGCGCTGCTGATTTCACTTCTGGTAGCCGTGCCCTGCGCGCTGCTGTCGGTTTTTTTGGTGCTGAAAGGCTGGGCGCTGATGGGCGACGCCATGAGCCACGCGGTGTTTCCCGGCGTGGTGCTGGCGTGGGTGATGGGCCTGCCGCTGGCGCTGGGCGCGTTCGTTGCCGGTCTGTTTTGCGCGGTCGCCACCGGCTACCTCAAGGACAACAGCCGGATCAAGCAGGATACGGTGATGGGGATTGTCTTTTCCGGGATGTTCGGCGCGGGGCTGATCCTTTATATCGCCGTTAAACCTGAGGTGCATCTCGACCACATTCTGTTCGGCGATATGCTGGGCATTAACGGGATGGACATTCTGCAAAGCGGTTTCGTCGCGGGGCTGATTGCGCTGGTGATTGGCCTGAAATGGCGTGATTTCCTGCTGTTCTGCTTTGACTATCAGCAGGCGCAGGCGAGCGGCCTGCGCGCCCGCTGGCTGCACTATGGCTTACTGTGCATGGTGTCGCTGACCATCGTGGCGACGCTGAAGGCGGTGGGGATTATTTTGTCGATTTCGCTGCTGATTGCCCCCGGCGCGGTGGCGGTGCTGATCGCCCGACGCTTTCACATGGCGCTGCTGGTGGCTGTGGCGGTATCAGTACTGGTGTCGGTCATCGGCGTGTATGCCTCGTTTTATCTCGACAGCGCGCCCGCGCCGACCATAGTGGTCCTGTTCGCGGTGGTGTTTATCGTGACGTTTGTGGTGACCAGCGTGAAGGCGCGTCGGCAGGAACGTGTGACAGCAGGGTGATCGCCTGCTCGCCGCGCAGTTGCCAGTGCAGGGTGAAGGCGGTGCCTTCGTTAAAGCCTGACAGTTGACGGGTCAATGCCAGCGTAAGCGTGTTATCGTCGAGCAGGGTGACGCGCGCGCTGTCAAACCCCATGTAAGCCTGCACCTGCGGAAAGAGAGCCTTAAACAGGCTCTCTTTGGCGCTGAAAACCAGCGTCAGGGCGAGGGCGAACGGGTAACCCGAGCGGGAAAGCACACGCTCTTCATGGGCATCTATAATGCCATCTTTGATTTCCCTTGCTTCATTTTCGGCGAGGATCGCTTCACTATCGATACCGATAAGCGCAGGGTAAGGCGCGACGACAGCCATCGCCTCCGTGCCGCTGTGGGTGATGCTGCCGTAAATTCCGTTCGGCCAGAGCGGTTCCCCGCTGGGGCCGATGGCGGGAACGGTGTGGTCAGGCAAGGCGTGCGCGGCGGCGATGCGTCCTGCCAGATGGTCGGCCTTGCGTTTACGTCCGGCGTCAGCGAGCTGGGCGTGATGGGGGAGCCAGAGGAGATCGGCGTCGGTGAAGGTGGTGGGGTCGAAGATGATGCGGTGGAGGGTGAGGCCGGCGAGAGAAAATGTGCTGTGGGTGGTGTGCATGGTTTTTCCCTCTGAATTGTGCGGACTGATGCCCTCACCCCAACCCTCTCCCACAGGGAGAGGGGGAAGTCACTGCCTTTATCAGAATCTTGTGTTTACGCTCATGTACCAGGTGCGACCCGGTTCATTATACGTATACGCACCCGCACCGTACATATACGCGCCGGTTGTCGCGTTCCCCGTGGTCTGGGCATTACCCGCGCGCCACTGGCGCTTGTCGAAGACGTTGTCCACGCCGCCGGTCAGGCTGACGTTTTTCGTCACGTCCCAGGTGGCGCTCAGGCCAACGATGCTGTACGGGCTGACCTCGTCTTTTTCAGACCCGGTCACCGGCTGACCTTTGTAGTTGTACTTCTTCGGCTGCTGCTTGCCGTACCAGGTGAAGGTCGACTGCAATGACACATCCTGGTGCACCTGCCAGCTCAGGGTTGAGTTCAGCGTGTACTCAGGAATGATCGACAGACGGTCGCCGGTCTCCTTGTTCTTGCTCTGGAGCATATAGGTAATGTTGTTGGTCCAGTTGATGGTGTCGCTGACCGGCACGTTCAGGGAGCCTTCCAGACCTTCCACCACTGCCTTCGGCACGTTTTCCCACTGGTAGATATCGGTGGTGACTTTACCGGTGGAGGTCTGGCCAATCGGCGCGTAGCCCGCTTCAATCTTGTTGCGGTAATCGTTGCGGAACCAGGTCACGCCCGCCAGCCAGCCGTCGCGTTTCCACTCGAGGCCAATCTCTTTGTTGATGCTGGTTTCCGCTTTCAGATCGTCGTTACCCATCATATAGCAGCCCACGCCGTCGGAACTGGCGTAGCAGCCCTGGCCTTTACTGTACAACAGGTAGTTCGGATTAGTCTGGTACAGGCTTGGCGCTTTGTAGGCGCGCGCGATCCCCATTTTCAGGGTGAAGTCATCCCCCAGACCTTGCGACAGGTTCAGGGACGGGCTCCAGTTATTGCCCACGATGGTGTGGTGGTCGAAGCGCAGGGCAGGGGTCAGCATGGTGCTGTCGGTCAGCTCCATGTTGTTCTCAGCGAACAGGGAGAAGATCTCCGCTGACGTGTACGGGCTACGGTCTTCGCTCATGCCCGGGATGGTGCCACCCTGCTGGGTTTGCGAGAAGGAGGTCGAATCCTTCATCCGCTGCTGGTTCCACTCGGTGCCGAGCGTCAGGTTCTGGTTCACAATGAAATCAATCGGCAGGTTAATTTCGCTGTGCAGCATCACGTCGGCCAGATCGGTGTCGGTGAATTTATTGCTGTTGAACAGACCTTCCAGACCGCCCGCCAGCCCTTCGCCCAGACGGGAGTTGCGGGTGTGTTCGTACTGCGCCCAGTTGCTGGTGGTAATGCCGTTGTCCCAGCCGCCGTTCCAGGTCACGGCGAAGTTCTGGCGATAAATACGGTTCGTCTCTTTGCCGTAGTTCTTCTTCACCAACGCGTTGTCGTTGTTGGTGTTTTGCGTGTCACCCGCATAGAGGTTGTTCTGGCGGCTGTAGCCCGCTTCAAACTCCAGCGACTGCATCGGCGCGAAGTCCCAGCGCACCACGCCGTTGATGTCTTTGTTCTCTACACCCTCGCGGCCCGCGGGCAGGGTGTTGGCGTAGGCTCCGGTACGCTCAGACTGGTGGCCCTGGTTGATGTCCCACGCGTCGGCCTGAGTCTTATCCAGGTTACCAAACATGCGGAAGCTGAAGTCGCCGCCCAGCGGGCCGCTCAGGCTGAAGTTGGTGCGCTTGGTAGAACCTTCATCCTTGTGTTCAGGCGCGTTCAGGTAGGTGTTCCAGGAGCCGTGCCACTGGTCGTCGAACTTTTTGGTGATGATATTCACCACGCCGCCCGCCGCGCCGTTGCCGTAGCGCGCGGCGGCCGGGCCTCGAATGACCTCGATGCGCTCGATCATCTCCGGCGGTACCCAGCCGGTATCGCCGCGGGTGTCACGCTCGCCGCGCCAGCCCAGGCGGATGGAGTTGCGGCTGGTGACGGGTTTGCCGTCGATCAGGATCAGGGTGTTTTCCGGGCCCATGCCGCGAATGTCGATCTGACGGTTGTTCCCGCGCTGGCCGCTGGTGGAATTCCCGGTCAGGTTAACGCCCGGCATGGTGCGGATGATTTCCGCCACGTCCCGCGCGGGCGGGTTTTTGCGGATCTCATCGGCGGTGATGGTCGACACGCCAGGCGCCTGCAAATTCTGCTCGGCGGCGGTGATCACCATGGTGTCTTCGTGCTGCGCAGAGGCGGCGTTGTCGTCTGCCATGGCGGGCAGCGCGACGCCATAAATCCCTAAATTGACCAGCAAGGCCAGAGAGTGAATCTTCTTATTCATTGTACGTCCCGCTTTTATGGTTATTTATGAACGCGCTTCCCACAGCGCGGGCAATACGCTATTGCAAATGCAAATAGTTATCAATAATATTATCAATAAAATTTGCTCTGAAACAAAAAATATTGCTAAACATGGGGTTATAAGGGTGACGGCGTTAACAACCGGAAGTGAAGCGTGGTGGCAGTCGAAAAACGGGCCGGAATGGCAACGTCATGAGGAAAACTATCGCGTCACGTTCTGGTGGCGTGACCCGGCAGGAACGCAAGCAACGTCACCGATCAAACGCGTCTGGCTCTACGTCACCGGCGTGACCGATCACCATCAAAATGCCCGCCCGCAGTCCCTCGAACGCATTCCCGATACCGACGTCTGGCAGTGGCAGGGCGAGTTCAGCCCCGAGTGGCGCGGCAGTTACTGTTTTATCCCTTCCGTGAATGAAAACGATTTTGCCAGCGTCGTGTTTGAAGGCGAGCAGCCGGAACGCATGGCGCTGCGTGAAGGCTGGCGCAAGCTGCTGCCTCACGCGGTTTCAGACCCGCTGAATCCGCAGAGCTGGCGCGGCGGGCGCGGCCATGCCGTCTCCGCGCTGGAGATGCCGGAAGCGCCGGTTCAGCCGGGCTGGAATCATCCCGATACGCCCTTCAACGCGCCCATTTGCATTGAGTGGGAAAGCGCGCGCCTGAAAAATCGCCGTCGCGTCTGGATTTTCACCACCGGCGGGGACGACCGGGAACGCCCGCTGGCGGTGCTGCTCGACGGGCAGTTCTGGGCCGAAAGCATGCCCGTCTGGCCTGCGCTGGCGTCGCTCACCGCCGGGCGCAACCTGCCGCCTGCGGTCTACGTCTTAATCGATGTTATCGATATGGAGCATCGCAACCGCGAGCTGCCGTGCAATCCCGACTTCTGGCTGGCGATGCAGGAAGAACTTCTCCCCCTTGTCCAGCAACGCGCGCCGTTTAGCGACCGCGCCGACCGTACGGTGGTCGCAGGGCAAAGCTTTGGCGGTCTCTCCTCCCTTTATGCCGCACTGCACTGGCCGCAGCGTTTTGGCTGCGTGCTCAGCCAGTCCGGATCCTACTGGTGGCCGCACCGCGGCGGGCAGAAGGACGGGCTGTTAATCGAACAACTTAAAACCGGCGAAATATCCCCTCGCGGGCTACGCATCCTTCTTGAAGCCGGGCGCAACGAGCCGCTTATCTTGCGCGCAAACCAGGCGATCCTCGCCGAACTACACACTCAGCAACCGGTTATCTGGCGTCAGGTTGACGGCGGACACGATGCGCTTTGCTGGCGCGGTGGGCTGACGCAGGGGCTGATGACCCTCTGGCAGCCGCTCATTCAATAACGGAGTCTGTATGGAATTCAGCAATCCTTTCGATAATCCGCAGGGACAGTTCGCCATTTTGCAAAATGACCAGGGGCAGTACAGCCTGTGGCCGCAGCAGTGCGAGTTGCCCGCGGGCTGGCGCGTGGTGTGCGAACCGCACTTTCAGGAGGCGTGCCAGCAGTGGCTGGCGCAACGCTGGCAGACGCTTGAGCCGTACTCTTTTGCGGGGGAGCGCGCATGAACCGTCTTCCTCTCGTCGCCGCCCAGCCGGGTATCTGGATGGCAGAGCAGCTTTCCTCGCTGCCAAACGCCTGGAGCGTGGCGCACTACACCGAGCTGAAAGGAAATATCGACGCGCCGCTGTTGGCTAAAGCCATCGCTGAGGGCATGATGCAGGCCGATACTCTGCGCACGCGTTTCGCTGAAGATAACGGCGAGGTCTGGCAGTGGGTCGATGAGGCTCTGATCCTGCCGGGGCCGTCCATCGTTCGCGTTGATTCTCACGACGCCGCCGTGGCGCTGATGGAAGCCGATCTCAGCCAGGATCTGCGCGTGGACAGCGGTCAGCCGCTCGCTTTTCATCAGCTGATTCAGGTCGGTGACAACCGCTGGTACTGGTATCAGCGCTATCACCATCTGGTGGTGGATGGCTTCAGTTTCCCGGCAATTACCCGCCAGATCGCCGCGATTTACGCCGCCTGGAAGAAAGGTGAACCTACCCCAGCCTCACCGTTTACCCCGTTCGCTGATGTCGTTGACGAGTATCAGCGCTACCGAGACAGCGAGGCGTATCAGCGCGACGGTGCCTTCTGGGAGGAGCAGCGCAAACAGCTTCCTCCTCCGGTCTCGCTCTCCTCCGCGCCGCTACCGGGACGCGCCGCCACTACCGACATTCTGCGTCTGAAAATGGCAATGGACGCTCGCGCCTTTAGCCAGCTGGCGCAGGCAGCCGGGCAGGCACAGCGTACCGATCTGGCGCTTGCGCTGGTGGCGCTGTGGCTGGGCCGCCTCACCGGACGGCTGGACTACGCCGCCGGGTTTATCTTTATGCGCCGCATGGGGTCCGCCGCGCTGACCGCAACCGGCCCGGTGCTTAACGTCCTGCCGCTGGCGGTGAATATTAATCCGCTTGAGAGCCTGCCGGAGCTGGCGCTGCGCCTGGCGAACCAGCTGAAAAAGATGCGCCGACATCAGCGCTACGACGCCGAGCAGATCGTGCGCGACAGCGGGAGGGCCGCAGGGGACGAACCCTTGTTTGGGCCGGTGCTGAACGTGAAGGTATTTGATTATCAGCTGGATATTGACGGCGTGGAGGCCATCACCCACACGCTGGCGACCGGCCCGGTGAACGATCTGGAGCTGGCGCTGTTCCCGGACGAGCAGGGCGGATTAAGCATTGAGATCCTCGCCAACAGGCAGCGTTACGACGACGCGACGCTGAAGCGCCACGTTTCGCGCCTGAACGCGATGCTGGCGCAGTTTGCCGCGAACCCGGACCTGCGCTGTGGCGACGTGGAAACCGTATCAGAGCAGGAATACGCCCGTCTGGCGCGCATCAACGATACCGGTCTGGCGCTGCCCTCCACCACGCTGGCGGATCTGGTGGCGGAGCAGGCGAGCAAAACGCCGGACGCTCCCGCGCTGGCGGATGCCCATATTGAGCTGAACTACCGCCAGATGCGCGAGCAGGTGGTCGCGCTGGCAAACCTGCTGCGCGCGCGCGGCGTGAAGCCGGGCGACAGCGTGGCGGTGGCGCTTCCGCGTTCGGTGTTCCTGACCCTGGCGCTGCACGGGATTGTTGAAGCCGGCGCCGCCTGGCTGCCGCTGGATACCGGCTACCCGGACGATCGTCTGCGGATGATGCTGGAGGACGCGAAACCGTCGCTCCTCATTACCACCGACGCGCAGCTTCCGCGCTTTAACGATCTGCCGATACCTTCGCTTAGTTACAACATGCTATTGCCGACCGCAGGCGCTGAACCTCTGCGTCTGGCGAAGCCGGAGCAGACCGCGTACATCATCTTTACCTCAGGTTCAACGGGACGCCCGAAAGGGGTGATGGTGGGGCATACCGCCATCGTTAACCGCCTGAAGTGGATGCAGGATCATTATCCACTTCAGGCGCATGACGTCGTGGCGCAGAAAACGCCGTGCAGCTTTGACGTGTCGGTGTGGGAGTTCTGGTGGCCGTTTATCGCCGGGGCAAAGCTGGTGATGGCCGAGCCGGACGCGCACCGCGATCCGCAGGCGATGCAGAGCTTCTTCGCAGAATATGGCGTAACCACCACCCACTTCGTGCCCTCAATGCTTGCGGCATTTGTTGCCTCGCTGACGCCGGAAAACGTCGACTGTTGCAGGACGCTGAAGCAGGTGTTCTGTAGCGGCGAGGCGCTGCCAACGGCGCTGTGCCGCGAATGGGAGCAGCTCACTCATGTACCGCTGCATAACCTCTACGGCCCAACCGAAGCGGCGGTGGACGTGAGCTGGTATCCGGCGTACGGCCCGGAGCTGGCGGCAGTGGAGGGCAACAGCGTGCCGATCGGCTTCCCGGTGTGGAATACGGCGCTGCGCATTCTGGACGCGATGATGCGCCCGGTGCCGTTCGGCGTGGCGGGCGATCTGTATCTCACCGGCATTCAGCTGGCACAGGGGTATCTGGGACGGCCCGACCTCACCGCCAGCCGCTTTATTGCCGATCCGTTTGCCCCAGGCGAGCGGATGTATCGCACCGGAGACGTCGCCCGCTGGCTGGACAACGGGGCGGTGGAATATCTGGGCCGCAGCGATGACCAGCTGAAAATCCGCGGTCAGCGCATTGAGCTGGGCGAAATCGACCGGGCGATGCTGTCATTGCCTGACGTGGCCCAGGCCGTGGCGCATGCGTGCGTGTTTAATCAGGCTGCGGCAACGGGCGGCGATGCCCGCCAGCTGGTGGGGTATGTGGTCTCGGAATCCGGTTTACCGCTGGATCGCGACGCGCTGCTGGACTCGCTCAGGGCACAGCTGCCGCCGCATATGGTGCCGGTGGTGCTGCTGCAAATCAGCGCGCTGCCGCTGAGCGCCAACGGCAAGCTGGATCGCAAGGCGCTGCCGCTGCCGGAGCTGACCAGCAAAACCTCCGGTCGCGCACCCGAGACGCAAACCGAAGCCGCCGTGGCGCAGGCGTTTTCTGCGCTGCTGGGCTGCGAAGTGAACGATATCGATGCCGACTTCTTTGCCCTTGGCGGCCACTCGCTGCTGGCGATGCGCCTCGCGGCTCAGCTCGGCCGTGCGTTCAGCCGCAAGGTCACGCCGGGGCAGATTATGGTCGCCTCGACGGTCGGCAAGCTCAGCGCGCTGCTGGACTCGCAACTGAGCGACGAACAGGCGCAGCGTCTGGGGTATGAAACCCTTTTGCCGCTGCGTGAAAGCAACGGCCCGACGCTGTTCTGCTTCCATCCGGCGTCCGGCTTTGCCTGGCAGTTTAGCGTCCTGGCGCGCTACCTCAGCCCGCGCTGGTCCATCGTCGGCATTCAGTCGCCGCGGCCAAACGGCCCGATGCAGCAGTGCGCGGATCTCGATGGGGTGATCGAACATCACCTGAAAACGTTGCGTAAGCAGCAGCCGCACGGGCCTTATTACCTGTTCGGTTATTCCCTCGGCGGCACGCTGGCGCAGGGCATTGCGGCCCGCCTGCGCGAGCAGGGTGAAGCGGTGGCGTTCCTCGGCCTGCTGGATACCTGGCCGCCGGAAACCCAGAACTGGGCGGAGAAAGAGGCAAACGGCCTTGACCCGGAAGTGCTGGCGGAGATCGAGCGCGAGCGTCAGGCGTTTATCGCCGCTCAGCAGGGCCAGGGCTCCAGCGAATTGTTTAACACCATTGAAGGCAACTACGCGGACGCGGTGCGGTTGCTCACCACCGCGCACAGTTCACGCTTTGACGGTAAAGCGACGCTGTTTGTTGCCGAACGCACGCGAACGATGGATCCGCATACGGCCTGGGCGTCGTGGGTGGGCGAGCTGGAGGTCTACAGCCAGGACTGCGCCCACGTGGATATCATTTCACCGCAGGCGTTTGAAAAGATTGGGCCGGTACTGAAGGAAATTTTAGGATAGTGCAAATGCCCGGTGGCGCTGTGCTTACCGGGCCTACGGGAGCTGAATGTAGGCCGGGTAAGGCGTAGCCGCCACCCGGCAATTACCGCCGACCTAACGGCACCACCAGCGGCGTACCCGCCACCGGATCGTCAATAATCATGCAGCGCATGCCGTAGATCCGCGCGATCAGCTCTGGCGTCACAATCTCCTTCGGCGCGCCCTGCGCCACAATTTCGCCGTCACGCAAGGCAATCAGATGCGTGGCGTAGCGGCACGCCTGATTTAAATCATGCAGCACCGCCGCCAGGGTATATCCCTGCGTGCGGTTCAGCTCGCTCAGCAGCTCCAGCAGGTCAATCTGATGGCTGATGTCCAGCCAGGTCGTCGGCTCGTCCAGCAGCATAATGGCGGTTTCCTGCGCCAGCACCATCGCGATCCACGCCCGCTGTCGCTGTCCGCCGGAAAGGGTATCCACGCTTTGCTGAGCCAGATCGGTGATGCCCGTTGCCTCCATCGCGCGCTTCACGGCCTCGTCGTCCTCTTTGCGCCAGCGGGTAAACAGCGGCTGGTGTGGGTAGCGCCCGCGCGAGACCAGCTCCTGCACGGTAATATCTCCCGGCGTGGTGGCGTTTTGCGCCAGCAGCCCGATGCGCCTGGCCACCTCTTTGCTGGCGAAGCGCTGGATCTGCTCTCCGTCGAGGAATACGCTGCCCACTGTCGGCGACATCAGGCGGCTCAGGGTGCGCAGCAGGGTTGATTTGCCGCAGCCGTTCGGACCGATAATCGCGGTGAAGTGGCCGTCCGGAATGGCGACGGTTAAATCACGGGCAATGATTTTTTTGCCATAGCCGAGGGTCAAGTTTTCGCCGCGCAAGCGGGTTGTTGAATCTGTCATTTCTTGCGTGACTCCTGAACGAGCAAGACGATGAGGTAAATCCCGCCGAGGCTGACGGTCACCACGCCCACCGGCAATTGATAAGGCATAAACAGCCGCTGGGCGCAAAGATCGGCTGCCAGCAGCAGCATCGCACCGCACAGGGCAGCCTGGGTCAAGCCCCAGCGCGCGGTGCCGCTAAGACGCCGCGCGATATGCGGCGCGACAAGCGCAATAAACGAGATCGGCCCGGCAATCGCGGTGGACGCAGCGGTCAGCAATACCGCCACCAGCATCAGCATCAGGCGCGAACGCTCAACGCTCACGCCCAGCGCGCAGGCGCTGTCGTCGCCCATCTCCAGCAGCCGCATCCGGCGTACCAGCAGCAGGGCGCCGATAAACATCAGCAAAATCAGCGGCGCGGCGGGCCAGGTTTTGCCCCACGTCAGGCCGTTGAGGGAGCCGGCGTACCACAGCCCGGCGGAGAGCGCGGTTTCCAGAGACGCCTGCAACAAAAGCCAGGTGTTAAAGGCCATCAGCATCGCGCGGATGCCGATCCCGATAATGATCAGCCGGAAGGTGTCAATGCCGTTGCGCCAGGCCAGGGCCCAGATAAGCAGCGAGGTCAGAATGCCGCCCGCCATCGCCGTAAAGGTAATGGCCGTCAGATGCTGCCCGAACAGCACCATCGCCACCAGCACGCCGCTCCACGCGCCGGTATTCAGGCCCATCACGTCCGGGCTGCCGAGGGGGTTACGCATCAGCGACTGGAAAATCGCGCCGCTGACGCCGAGCGCCGCGCCCACCAGGATCGCCATCGCCACGCGCGGCAGTCGCCATTCGGTGACCACCATGGTGATGTTACGCGGCGCGCTGCCGGTGAGGGCGTGAAAGACCTGCGCGAAATCAAGCGTTACGGCACCGCTTTGCAGGCTCCAGACCGCCAGCAGAGTAATGGCGATAGCCAGCAGTAAGACGCTGGTGAGTAAACGACGGGAAGGAGCCATCATGCGCCACCTCCGCGTCTGCGACGTACCAGGAAGATCAGCACCGGCGCGCCGATAAACGCGCTCACCACCGAGACGCGCAGCTCGCCGGGCACCAGCAGGCGGCCCAGCACGTCGGCAAACAGCAGCAGGGCAGGAGTGGCCAGCAGCGTGACCGGCAGCGACCAGCGGTGGTCCGACCCCACCAGCCAGCGCGCCATGTGCGGCATCATCAGGCCGATAAAGGCGATCGGACCGACCACGGCGGTTGCGCTACCGCTCAGCACGGTGATAGCGAGCAGGCCAGTCAGCTGCGTGCGCGCGACGCGGTTGCCGAGGGCGGTCGCGGTGTCGCTGCCGAGGCTCAGGCTGTTCAGCGACCGGCTTAAACACAGCGCCACGACGGCGGCGATAATGACCGGGATCGCCACCACGTTTAAGGTTTCAAGGGTGCGGATATCCAGCGAGCCGGCCTGCCAGAAGCGCAGCTGGTCATACACGTCCGGGTTGAGCAGGGCTATGCCGCTGGACAAGCCTTCCAGCACCGCCGCGAGCGCTACGCCCGCAAGCGTCAGGCGAACCGGGCTCAGTTGCCCGCCGCCCTGGCTGCCGGTAAACGCGACCACCAGCGAGGCGGCCAGCGCGCCGCAGAAAGCCATCGCCAGCTGTTCAGAGGGTGACGTCAACCCGAACAGCGCTGCGCCGAGCACGATGGCAAAGCTGGCGCCGGAGTTGACGCCGAGAATGCCGGGGTCCGCCAGCGGGTTACGGGTAAGGGTTTGCATCAGGGCACCCGCAAGGCCAAGCGCGCCACCGGCCAGCAGTCCGGCAAGAGTGCGGGGCAGGCGGGCGTCGAGCACGATGGTGCAGTCGGCGCTCTGACAGGTGCCGGAGAGCGCATCAACGATAACGTAGGCGGGTAGCGGCTTCGCGCCGACCAGCAGGCTGAGTGCAATCGCAAGGATTAGCAGTAGCAATAATACGGGCACGGCAATGGCGCGCGCCGCAGAAGAGGAAAACGACATAGCAACATCCATGATTTGATAATGATAGTGATTATCGTTATCTATCTTATTTGGCTATGTTAGCATGTGCGCCCATGGAATGGGTAGAAATAGACTCAAGGCTTTGTCATGAATCAAAAATCCTGGCTGCTTAACCTCAGCCTGTTGAAAACGCACCCGGCGTATCGCGCCGTTTTTATCGCTCGCTTTATCTCCATTTTGTCCCTCGGCCTGCTCGGCGTCGCCGTGCCGGTACAGATCCAGACCATGACGCACTCCAGTTGGCTGGTGGGGCTATCCGTCACCTTAACCGGCGGGGCGATGTTTATCGGGCTGATGGTCGGCGGCGTGCTGGCGGATCGCTACGAGCGTAAGAAGCTGATCCTGCTGGCGCGCGGCACCTGCGGGGTGGGCTTTATCGGGCTGTGTCTGAACGCGATGCTGCCGGAGCCGTCGCTGTTGGCGATTTATGCCCTTGGTTTGTGGGACGGTTTTTTCGCCTCGCTCGGCGTGACGGCGCTGCTGGCGGCGACGCCCGCGCTGGTGGGGCGCGAGAACCTGATGCAGGCGGGGGCGATCACCATGCTCACGGTACGCCTCGGCTCGGTGATTTCGCCGATGGTGGGCGGCCTGCTGCTGGCAACGGGCAACGTGGCCTGGAACTACGGCCTTGCCGCGGCGGGCACCTTTATCACCACCCTGACGCTGCTGCGTCTGCCGCTCCTGCCCCCGCCACCGCAGCCGCGCGAACACCCGCTTAAATCGCTGATGGCCGCGATTCGTTTTCTGTTCAGTAACCCGCTGATTGGCGGCATTGCGCTGCTCGGCGGCCTGCTGACGATGGCGAGCGCCGTGCGCGTGCTTTACCCGGCGCTGGCGGGCGAGTGGCAGATGAGCGCCTCAGAGATTGGCGTGCTGTACGCCGCCATTCCGCTCGGTGCGGCCTGCGGGGCGCTGACCAGCGGTAACCTGGCCCAAAGCGCGCGTCCGGGCTTGATTATGCTGGTGGCGACGCTGGCCTCGTTTATCGCCATCGGCTTCTTCAGCCTGATGCCGGTCTGGGCGCTGGGGGTGATGTGTCTGGTGATTTTCGGCTGGCTGAGTGCGGTCAGCTCACTTTTACAGTACACCCTGATCCAGACCCAGACGCCGGAAGGGATGCTGGGGCGTATCAACGGCCTGTGGACCGCGCAGAACGTGACGGGCGATGCAATTGGCGCGGCGATCCTCGGCGGGCTGGGGGCGATAATGACCCCGGTGGCGTCGGCGAGCAGCAGCGGGTTTGTGTTAGCGATGGTTGGCGCGATCTTACTGGTGGCGCTGGTGGAATTGCGGCGGTTCAGGCAGGAGGTCGTGTTGAACGACGGTGCGGCCTGATGCCCTCACCCCGGCCCTCTCCCACGGGGAGAGGGAGGGAAAATGCCTACTTAAACAACGCATTCAATCTGTCTAACACCAGCATCGCGCTGTAATAATCCAGGCGGAACGTCTCCGTTCCCAGCGCCCAGACGCGTTTGTTTTTCACCGACGGTAAATGCGCCAGCAGCGGGTTGGCGTAAATCGCATTCACGTCTTTCTCGTCGCCGGCAAACACGAACAGCCCTTCGCCGTTCAGCCCCGTCGCCAGATTTTCTCCACCCAGCTGAATAATGTCGTGACGCTTGCCCTGGCTTTTTGAGGTGTGCAGCCCATCGGGTAACGCCGCCAGCGTAAAGCCCAACTGGTGTAACAGCTTGCCCTGCGCCGATTCTGTCGTCCACAGGTTCGCCGTGTGCGCGGCGGCGGTGTAGACGATGGCATTCACCGGCTGCGGCGGCAGTTTCATCTGCTGCTTCACCTGTGCGAGCTGTTTATCGAACGCGGCGATGCGTTCAGCGGCCTGTTTCTCTTGCCCGGTCATCGTGCCCAGCTGGGTCAGCAGTTCCTGCCAGCTTTTGTCGTCGTAATTGATGATAAGCGTCGGGGCGATGGCGGAGAGCTGATCGTACAGCGCCAGCGCGGAATCCCCGCCGGTGGCGCTGATCAAAATCAGATCCGGCATCTGGGCGGCCACCGCTTCGGCGCTCGGCTCGCCGATGTACAGCCGTGCAACCTTACGCTGTTTTGCAATATCCCCCCACTGGCGCAGGAAACCCTGCGCGTCCGCCACGCGGTTGTTCGGCGTGGTTGCGCCGCTGGCAATGACCGGCGCGTCAATCGCCAGCAGGGAGCCGGTTAAGGTCACGCTGGTAGAAACAATGCGCGTCGGTTTGCTCTCAAGCGTATGCACGCCGCGGCTGTCGTTGACCTGGCGCGGCCAGTCGGCGGCGGCGGCTGAGGTTAGTCCTAAAACAAAAAGTCCTGTCAGAAGAAGGGCATTGCGGCAAACGGCAGCGATTTTCACAGAGCGGCATCCTGTTTTTATTGAAGATAATGCTTCTCATTTTCATGGTTGCCGGGAAGGGATGCAAGCGTTTGTCGCAGAAGTTAATGGCCCGACGGTTGACAGCGGGGCGCTGTGGGATTAGGTTAGCCGACGAAAATATAAATGATAATCATTATTGCTTCTTTTATCATTTTGAGGAGGATGATATGGACACGTCCCTGGCTGAGGAAGTTCAGCACACCGCGACCACGCTGCAATCAGACAGCTTTTTCTTTATGTCGCCTTACCGCAGTTTTACCACTTCAGGCTGTTTTGCCCGATTCTCTGAACCTGCCGTCGGCGGCGACGATCCGGCGGGGCAGTTCCAGCAGAAATTAGCCCAGGCTTTCCGGGATGCGAAAGCCAGCGGCATCGCCCATCCCGTCATGGTAGGGGCCATCCCGTTCGATACCCGCAAGCCGTCTTCGCTGTTTATTCCGCAACGCTGGGAAACGTTTTCCCGTCCCGCTCGTCAGCAGTCCGCACGCTATTTCTCCGGCGCGCAGGCGCTGAAGGTGGAACAGCGCACCGAGATCCCCGCTCAGTCCGTTTTTGAAGAGATGGTCGCGCGCGCCGCGTCGCTCACCGCCACGCCGCAGGTGAATAAGGTAGTGCTGTCGCGCCTGATTGATATCGCAACCGACAAAAAAATGGACAGCGGCGCGCTGATGGAGCGTCTGATCGCTCAGAACCCGGCGAGTTTTAACTTCCACGTGCCGCTGGAAGACGGCGGCGTGCTGCTCGGCGCCAGCCCGGAACTGCTGCTGCGCAAAGAGGGCAGGCACTTTAGCTCGCTGCCGCTGGCAGGCTCCGCGCGCCGCCAGCCGGACGACGTGCTGGATCGCGAGGCGGGCAATAAGCTGCTGGCCTCCGAAAAGGACCGCCACGAACACGACCTGGTGACCCAGGCGATGAAGGCCATTCTGGAACCGCGCAGCCATCACCTGAGCATGCCGTCTTCCCCGCAGCTCATCACCACGCCGACGCTGTGGCATCTGGCGACGCCGGTTGAAGGTGACGCGCGCGAGAACGAAAACGCCCTGACGCTGGCCTGCCTGCTGCACCCGACCCCGGCCCTGAGCGGCTTTCCGCATCAGGCGGCTAAAGAACTGATTGCCGAGCTGGAGCCGTTCGACCGCGAGCTGTTCGGCGGCATCGTCGGCTGGTGCGACAGCGAAGGCAACGGCGAGTGGGTGGTGACCATCCGCTGCGCGCGTCTTTACGAAAATACCGTTCGCCTGTTTGCCGGCGCGGGCATTGTGCCTGCCTCCTCCCCGGTGGGCGAGTGGCGCGAGACGGGCGTGAAGCTCTCCACCATGCTTAACGTGTTTGGCCTGCACTAAGGAACGTTTATGACTATTCCATTTACCCGCTGGCCTGAGGATTTTGCCCGCCGCTACCGTGAAAAAGGCTACTGGCAGGATCTGCCGCTGACCCACATCCTGACGGACCATGCGCAAAGCGATGCGGTGGCGATTATCGACGGCGAACGGCACATCACCTACCGCGCGTTTAATGAGGCGGTGACGAATCTGGCGTCCGCCCTCCAGGCGCAGGGGCTGCACCGCGGCGAGACCGCGCTGGTGCAGCTCGGCAACGTGGCCGAGTTTTACATCACCTTTTTCGCGCTGCTGCAGATCGGCGTCGCGCCGGTTAACGCGCTCTTTAGCCATCAGCGCAGCGAGCTGAACGCCTACGCCGCCCAGATCAAACCCGCCGTGCTGATCGCTGATCGCCAACATGCCCTGTTCGCGGGGGATGATTTTCTCAATACCTTTGTGGATGAACACCGCTCGGTTCGCGCCGTGCTGCTGCGCGGCGATAAGGGTGAACATGCGCTGGAAGCGGCGATTGTGCGCCCGGCGGACAACTTCATCCCGAACCCGACGCCCGCAGACGAGGTGGCGTTCTTCCAGCTCTCCGGCGGCAGCACAGGCACGCCGAAGCTGATCCCGCGTACGCACAACGACTACGACTACAGCATCCGCCGCAGCAATGAAATCTGCGGCATCACTGCGCACACCCGCTATCTGAACGCGCTTCCCGCGGCGCATAACTACGCCATGAGCTCGCCGGGATCGTTAGGCGTGTTCACGGCGGGCGGCTGCGTGGTGCTGGCGAACGATCCGAGCGCCACGCTCTGCTTCCCGCTGATTGAGCAGCATCAGATCAACGTGACGTCGCTGGTCCCTCCGGCGGTGAGCCTCTGGCTGCAGGCGATTGCCGACGGCGCGGGGAACGCGCAGCTGAAATCCCTCAAGCTGCTCCAGGTGGGCGGCGCACGCCTCTCCGCCACGCTCGCGGCGCGTATTCCGGCGGAAATCGGCTGCCAGCTGCAACAGGTATTCGGCATGGCGGAAGGGCTGGTGAACTACACCGCCCTCGACGACGCACCGGAACGCATCATCAACACCCAGGGCCGCCCAATGTGTCCGGACGACGAGGTGTGGGTGGCGGACGAGGACGGCAACCCGCTCCCGCGCGGGGAAGTCGGACGTTTGATGACGCGCGGCCCATACACCTTCCGCGGCTATTTCAACAGCCCGGAGCACAACGCCAGCGCCTTTGATGCCAACGGTTTCTACTGCTCCGGCGATCTGATCGCCATCGATGAGCAGGGCTACATCACCGTGCAGGGGCGCGAGAAAGATCAGATCAACCGCGGTGGCGAAAAGATTGCCGCCGAAGAGATCGAAAACCTGCTGCTGCGCCACGAAGCGGTGATCCACGCCGCGCTGGTGAGCATGGAGGACACCCTGCTGGGCGAAAAAAGCTGTGCGTATCTGGTGGTGAAACAGCCCCTGCGTGCGGTTGAGGTGCGTCGCTTCCTGCGCGAGCAGGGCGTTGCCGAATTTAAGCTGCCGGACCGCGTGGAGAGCGTGGATGCACTTCCGCTCACGCCGGTCGGCAAAGTTGATAAGAAACAGTTGCGCCTGTGGCTTGCTGAACGCGCCCGGGGCTGAGGAACAGAGAATGGCCATTCCAAAATTAACCGCTTACGCGCTGCCAACCGCTGCAGAGCTGCCGACCAACAAGGTGAACTGGGCGTTTGAGCCGGAGCGCGCCGCGCTGCTGATCCACGATATGCAGGAGTATTTCCTGAACTTCTGGGGCGAAAATAGCGACATGATGCAGCAGGTGGTGGCGAACATCGTTAAACTTCGCGCTTACTGCAAAGAACACAATATCCCGGTGTACTACACCGCGCAGCCGAAAGAGCAGAGCGATGAAGACCGTGCCCTGCTGAACGACATGTGGGGGCCGGGCCTGACCCGCTCGCCGGAGCAGCAGCGTATCGTGGCTGAACTGACGCCGGACGAAGCGGACACCGTGCTGGTGAAGTGGCGCTACAGCGCGTTTCACCGCTCACCGCTGGAGCAGATGCTGAAAGAGACCGGCCGCAACCAGCTGCTGATTACCGGCGTTTATGCCCACATCGGCTGCATGACCACCGCCACCGACGCCTTTATGCGCGACATCAAGCCGTTCTTTATCGCCGACGCGCTGGCGGACTTCACCCGCGACGAGCACCTGATGTCGCTGAAATACGTGGCAGGACGTTCTGGCCGCGTGGTGATGACCGACGAGCTGCTGCCGTCCGTTCCGGCAACGAAAGCCGCGCTGCGCGCGCTGATCCTGCCGCTGCTGGACGAGTCCGACGAGCCGATGGATGACGAAAACCTGATCGACTTCGGTCTGGACTCGGTGCGCATGATGGCGCTGGCCGCCCGCTGGCGGAAGGTGCACGGCGACATCGACTTCGTGATGCTGGCGAAAAATCCGACCCTTGACGCCTGGTGGGCGCTGCTCTCCCGTGAGGTGAAGTGATGGCGGGGTTTGATTTTACCGGTAAAACGGTTTGGGTAACGGGCGCGGGTAAAGGTATCGGCTATGCGACCGCGCTGGCCTTTGTGGAGGCGGGCGCGCGGGTGACCGGGTTCGATCTGGCCTTCCCGCAGGACGATTATCCCTTTTCTACCGAAACGCTGGACGTGGCGGACGCGGCGCAGGTGGGCGACGTCTGCGGGCGCTTACTTGGCACCCTTGAGCGCCTCGACGTGCTGGTTAACGCGGCGGGCATTCTGCGCATGGGCGCGACGGACGAGCTTTCGCAGGAGGACTGGCAGCAGACCTTTGCGGTTAACGTCGGCGGCGCGTTTAACCTGTTTCAGCAGACGATGGGCCAGTTCCGCCGTCAGCAGGGCGGGGCGATAGTGACCGTGGCCTCCGACGCGGCGCACACCCCGCGCATCGGCATGAGCGCCTACGGCGCGTCGAAGGCGGCGCTGAAAAGCCTGGCGCTGACCGTCGGGCTGGAGCTGGCGGGCAGCGGCGTGCGCTGTAACCTGGTGTCGCCCGGCTCTACGGACACCGACATGCAGCGCACCCTGTGGAAAAGCGACGATGCGGAGCAGCAGCGCATTCGCGGCTTTGGCGAGCAGTTCAAGCTCGGCATTCCGCTCGGCAAAATCGCCCGCCCGCGGGAAATTGCCGCCACCGTGCTGTTCCTTGCGTCCGATGCCGCCAGCCATATTACCTTGCAGGATATCGTGGTGGACGGCGGCTCCACGCTGGGGGCGTAATGATCTGGAAACGTCATTTATCGCTTGAAGAACTGAACGCCACCAGCGTGAACACCCTGGTGGCGCACCTGGGCATTGTCTATACCCGCCTCGGAGACGACACGCTGGAAGCGGAGATGCCGGTGGATGCCCGTACCCATCAGCCGTTTGGCCTGCTGCACGGCGGGGCGTCGGCGGCGCTGGCGGAAACGCTGGGCTCAATGGCCGGTTTTCTGATGACCCGCGACGGGCAGAACGTGGTGGGCACAGAGCTGAACGCCACGCACCACCGCGCGGTGTCGCAGGGCAAGGTGCGCGGCGTGTGTCAGCCGCTGCATCTGGGGCGTTCCAGCCAGAGCTGGGAGATCGTGGTATTCGACGAGCAGGGGCGGCGGTGCTGCACCTGTCGGTTGAGCACGATGGTGCTGGGGTAAGTCATTCAGCTGAAAGTGATCGGCTTAACACTGTAGTGTAAATCTCTGGTTTGACCACGCATTATTGCGTTTCAAAGTTGTTAAATTTTATCCGTTGTTCTAGAAACAAAATGTAACATCTCACTGTTTCACAACAACGGATAACAGCTATGAACAACTCAGGGAAATACCTTACGTGGGCGGTGCTCTCCGTTGTGGGAGCCTTTGCCCTGGGCTATATCGCCCTCAACCGGGGGGAGCAGATCAATGCGCTCTGGATCGTCGTCGCCTCCGTCTGCATTTATCTCATTGCGTACCGTTTTTATGGCCGCTATATCGCAAAGACGGTACTGGGCGTAGACGGCACGCGCATGACGCCTGCCGTGCGCCACAACGACGGGCTGGACTACGTGCCGACTGATAAAAAAGTGCTGTTCGGTCACCATTTCGCGGCGATTGCCGGTGCAGGCCCGCTGGTGGGGCCGGTGCTGGCGGCGCAGATGGGCTACCTGCCGGGGATGATCTGGATCCTCGCGGGGGTGGTGCTGGCAGGCGCGGTGCAGGACTTTATGGTGCTGTTCGTCTCCACCCGTCGCGACGGCCGTTCTCTGGGTGAGCTGGTGAAAGAGGAGATGGGGGCAACCGCCGGGGTGATTGCGCTGGTGGCGACCTTTATGATCATGGTGATCATCCTCGCGGTGCTGGCGATGATCGTGGTGAAAGCGCTGACCCACAGCCCGTGGGGAACCTACACGGTCGCCTTTACCATTCCGCTGGCGCTGTTTATGGGGATTTACATTCGCTACCTGCGCCCCGGGCGCATTGGTGAAGTCTCTGTCATTGGCCTGGTGTTCCTGGTATTTGCGATTATCTCCGGCGGCTGGGTGGCGGAAAGCCCGACCTGGGCACCATTCTTCTACTTTACCGGCGTGCAGCTGACCTGGATGCTGGTGGGCTACGGCTTTGTGGCGGCGGTGCTGCCGGTGTGGCTGCTGCTGGCCCCGCGCGATTATCTCTCAACCTTCCTGAAAATCGGCACCATCGTCGGGCTGGCCATCGGCATTCTGATTATGCGCCCGACCCTGACCATGCCTGCGCTGACCAAATTCATCGACGGTACCGGCCCGGTCTGGACTGGTAACCTGTTCCCGTTCCTGTTTATTACCATCGCCTGCGGTGCGGTGTCGGGCTTCCACGCGCTGATTGCCTCCGGGACCACGCCGAAGATGCTGGCCAACGAGAATCAGGCCTGCCTGATTGGCTACGGCGGCATGCTGATGGAGTCCTTCGTGGCGATTATGGCGCTGGTCTCCGCCTGCATTATCGATCCGGGCGTTTACTTTGCGATGAACAGCCCGATGGCGGTACTGGCCCCGGCCGGCACCGTTGACGTGGTAGCGTCCGCCGCGCAGGTGGTGAGCGGCTGGGGCTTTGCCATTACCCCGGAAACGCTGACGCATATCGCTAATGAGGTGGGCGAGCAGTCAATTATCTCCCGCGCGGGCGGGGCACCGACGCTGGCGGTGGGCATGGCCTACATCCTGCACGGCGCGCTGGGCGGGCTGATGGACGTCTCGTTCTGGTATCACTTCGCCATTCTGTTCGAGGCGCTGTTTATTTTGACGGCGGTGGATGCGGGAACCCGTGCGGCGCGCTTTATGCTCCAGGATCTGCTGGGGGTGATCTCCCCGAACCTGAAGCGGACCGATTCGCTCCCGGCTAACCTGCTGGCGACGGCGCTGTGCGTGCTGGCGTGGGGCTACTTCCTGCATCAGGGCGTGGTCGATCCGCTGGGTGGGATCAACACCCTGTGGCCGCTGTTCGGTATCGCCAACCAGATGCTGGCGGGCATGGCGCTGATGCTCTGCGCGGTGGTGCTGTTCAAGATGAAGCGCCAGCGTTACGCGTGGGTGGCGCTGGTGCCAACCGCCTGGCTGCTAATCTGTACCCTGACGGCGGGCTGGCAAAAAGCCTTCAGCCCGGACAATAAGGTGGGCTTCCTGGCGATCGCCAACAAGTTCCAGGCGATGATCGACAGCGGCAAGATCCCGGCGCAGTACACCGAGTCACAGCTGTCGCAGCTGGTGTTCAACAACCGTCTGGATGCCGGGCTGACCATCTTCTTTATGGTGGTAGTTGTGGTGCTGGCGTTGTATTCTCTGAAAACCGCGCTGGCGGCGCTGAAGGTCGACACGCCGACGGCGAAAGAGACGCCGTACGAGCCGATGCCTGAAAACCTGGACGAGATTGTGACCCAGGCGAAAGGGGCGCATTAACCTGTGTGCCGGGTGGCGCTAGCGCTTACCCGGCCTACATTTCCAGTGAGACCAGAATGATGTTCGACACCCTCTCTAAAGCAGGTAAGTACCTGGGCCAGGCCGCCAAAATGATGATTGGCGTGCCGGATTACGATAACTACGTCGAGCATATGCGCGTCAACCACCCGGACCAGACGCCGATGACCTACGAAGAGTTTTTCCGCGACCGCCAGGACGCCCGCTACGGCGGAAAGGGCGGGGCGAAGTGCTGTTAACCCTCTTTCGGTAAATAGAGGCTGATTTGCTCCTGCTTGCAGCCATAAATTGCCGCCAGCTTTTCGCGGGTGCGCTTTTGCGGACGGGAGTCCAGCGCTTCCAGCTGTGATACGGCGGACTGGCTGATGCCGAGTTTTTCCGCCACCTCCTGCTGGGATAGCCCGCGCAGGATACGCCACGCGGCCTGCAGGCTGACGTTCTCGCTATGCATGATGTCGCACACTTCACCCGGTAAACCTACGTTATCGTAGATATCTGATTCGTAAGGGATGTCTTCCCAGTCGTTTTCATCATCGTCATCATACTCAAGTATGGCTAAACGCATGCGAAAATATTCATCGTAGGGAATGACAACATACTGTTTTTTTCCTTCTTCATCCTTGATGAACTGAATAGTCATATTCCGTATGCTCCTCATGAAGGTAGGTGGTGGTTGTCCGGCGTTTTACCGCCACTACGTAACAGGTATCACCCGGCGGGTCTCCGAAGGTGTAAATGACCCTGTAATCACCTAATCGCAACCTGTAGTGGTTTTCGGGAGAAGATAATTTCTTGATATCCGCGACAGGTGATGTTTTATCATCCATCTTCTCCAGCCTGAATTTAATGCGGTTCTGATATCGCGTATCGATTTTAGAAAATTGCTTCTCTGCTGTTTTTGACCACACGATCTTCATCCGTACCTCCACTGTACGCCCACACAAATTATAAGGAAATAATAAGACTATTAGATAAATTCCGAATTTCTTATGGGGTACTGTAGAGCGGAAAAAAAGCGCAGGTAAGAGGCAAAACGCAAACCGTCGAGGCGGCTCGACAAGGCCTCTGCCGGGCGACAGAGGCTTGCAGGAATATTGCGATCAGGCGTTCAAACCGCCGTCCACGTCCAGACCGGTGCCTGAGATCTGCCCGGCTGCCGGGCTGGCAAGGAAGGTGACCGCCGCCGCGACGTCTTCCGGCTGGCCGTAATGGCCCAGGGCAATAAGCTGACGCTGTGAGTCAGCCTGTTCACCGTCCTCCGGGTTCATATCGCTGTTGGTCGGGCCGGGGTGCACCAGGTTAACGGTAATGCCGCGCGGGCCAAGATCGCGGGCCAGACCGCGGGTGAGGGAGTTCAGTGCAGATTTGGTCATTGAGTAGACGGCAATCCCCGGTTGTGCCACGCGGTTCGCCAGACAACTGCCGATGTTGATAATGCGCCCGCCGTCAGACATATGCACCAGCGCTTCCTGAATAGCGATCACCACGCCGCGGATGTTGACGTTGATGAGGGCGTCGATGTCCGCCAGCGTCATGGACTCCAGCGGGCCGCCGCGCGCGATACCGGCGTTATTGACCAGGATGTCCAGTCCGCCGAGAGAGCGTGCCGCATGGGTGACGGCATCCTGAATCGCCTGCGCGCTGGCACTGTCGGCCTGAATGGCCTCGCCGTGCCGTCCCAGCGCCTTAATTTCATCGGCGACCGCCTGGGCTTTATCGGCGGATTTTTCATAGGTGATGACCACATCGGCACCGGCGCGCGCCAGCGACAGGGCAATCGCACGACCCAGCCCGCGGCTGGCGCCGGTAACCAGCGCCTTTTTACCTGTTAAATCGATCTGCATGATGACCTCGTTACGAGAGTGGTGAGAACCATCATTAGGTATAGCCCGTCGGCGCAATTAACGGCGGAAGGATTCCACTTTCTCAAACGCGGCGCGCAGAACCTCAGACGTTAACGTCACCGGCAGATAGTGAATCGACTCCACCGGGCGCAGCGTGTGGGCGATGACCTTGTCGAGATCGTCGCGGTTATTGATGTCGACGTCCAGCTCGCGAAGCGTGGTCGGCAGGTTAAAGCGCCGGTATGCCGCCACCAGCTGCGCCAGCACGTCGTCCTGGCCGAGCAGGGCGCTCTGCACCAGAATGCCGTAGGCCACCTTGGTGCCGTGCAGGTATTTTTCCGTCTGCGGCAGCACGGTTAAGCCGTTGTGCACCGCGTGCGCCGCCGCCACGCGGGTGTAGCGCTCCCCCAGACCGCCCACCATCCCGCCGCCGGCAATAATGGCGTCCACCACGTCCCGAAACGCCTGCGTTAGCTCGCCGCGCTGCTGGTCTTCTAGCGCCTCTTCGCTGCGCTCCAGCAGCACGTCGCGGATCGCCAGCGCGCCGTTAAGGCCAAGGCGCACGGTCAGCGGCAGGATTTCCGGCTGTGGGGCGAGAACCGCCGCTTCGTACCACTTCGCCAGCGTATCGCCGATGCCCGCCAGCAAATATTCCGCCGGGGCGTTCAGAACGATCCGCGGCTCCACCAGCACCAGAAAGTTAGCGTCGTTAAAAATCTCAAACTGCAGCGCCTGACCGGCATCGTTGTACCAGACGGAGAGCGGCGTCCACGCTGCGCAGGTGGCGGCGATGGTGGGAATGCCCACGAACGGAACGCCTAAGCGGCGCGCCACGGCCTTGACGGTGTCCATCACCGCGCCGCCGCCAACGCCAATCACCACGCTGGCGTCGCTGCCGGATTCGTTCACCAGATGGGTGACGTCGCGCTCGCTGCAGTGGCCTTTAAACAGCAGGTGCTTCGCCCCCGGCGCGTTAAAACTCTCCGGCAGGAACGGGCGCGCGCCCTCTATTGCGCGCTCGCCGTAAATCCACACCGCGCGGGAAAGCTGTTCCGGGGTAAAGAAGTCATTCAGATGCGTAAGGCTTCCGGAATGGGAGAAGTAGTTCGCCGGCCCGGGCACGACGCGGATGTCGGTGTTGCTCATGGTGTTGTCCTTTTTTCGCAAGCGCTAACCCGATGTTATGTCTGGACATCCGGATGGCTAATAATATTTCGCTTTATCTTATGCCTTTTCCGTCGTTGTCAGTCAACCGGAGCTGTGAAAAATTCGATAAATCAGAAGAGTTATGAAGGATTTACGCGGATGGTTTCCAGTCGTCTTGAAATGCGCGGTATCAGCCTGGCCTTTTCCGGCTTTCAGGCACTGACGCGCGTGGACTTCACGCTGAACGGCGGGTCGGTGCATGCGCTGACGGGTGCCAACGGTGCGGGGAAATCAACGCTGATGGCGGTGCTGTGCGGGACGCACGACCACTATGAAGGCGAAATCAGCATTAACAACCAGCCGGTAAGCATCCGCGAGCCGCTGGACGCCAAACGGCTGGGCATCCACCTCGTGCAGCAGGAGGTGGACGTGGCGCTGATCCCCGGGCTGAGCATTGCGGAGAACATCATGCTCGACCAGCTGGCGCAGCCGGGGCACCGCTACCGCTGGCGCACCGTTCGTCAGCAGGCGCGGCAGGCGCTGGCGCAGCTCGACGTTACGCTGGACGTTCGCCGCTCCATCGACGGCTGTTCGCTGGCCGAAAAGCAGCAGATTTTGCTGGCACGCGCTTTGTCCCACCACTGCCGTTTTTTGATTCTTGACGAGCCCACCGCGCCGCTGGACGCGCACGAGAGCGAGCGTCTGTTTGCGGTGGTAAGACGTCTGCAACAGCAGGGCATCGGCGTGGTGTTTATCTCCCACCGCATTCACGAGCTAAAAGCTATCTGCGACACCCTGACGGTGCTGCGCGACGGCAAGCTGATTGAGTCCGGCCCGATGGCCGATCTCAGCGGTGAAGAGATTGTTGAGAAGATGCTCGGCCACGTGCTGAGCGATATCTACCCGCCCGCGCGACCGCCGCACGGCGACGAAACGCTGCTGCGAGTGGAAGGCCTGCACGACGACGCGCTGCTGAAGGATATCTCCCTGCACCTGCGCAAAGGCGAAATTCTCGGCATTGCCGGGCTGGCGGGGGCGGGGAAAACCGAACTCTGTAAGGCGCTGTTTGGCGCCACCAAAAGCCGCGTGGCGCGCGGTGAGCTGAATCAACAGCCCTGGCAGCCGCGCGATCCGGCAGACTCGGTGCTGCGCGGCCTGGCGCTGGTGCCGGAGGAGCGGCGCAAGGAGGGCATTTTTATCGACGAGCCGGTGAGCATGAACCTTGCCGTGTGCGCCGATAACAGCTTCTCGCGCTGGAGCCTGTTCGGCCATCGCCAGGCGTGGCGCTGGGCGGAGGAGGTGATCGCCCGCGTTGGCGTTCGCGCCCGCGGTCCCGGGCAGGTTTTGCGACGTCTCTCCGGCGGCAACCAGCAGAAGGTGGCCATCGGCAAGTGGCTGCGTAACGATGCGAGCGTGCTGATTTTCGACGAGCCGACCAAAGGCGTGGACGTGAAGGCCAAAACCGATCTGTTCCATCTGATTGACGGCCTGGCGCGCGAGGGCAAAGGGGTGATTTACGCCTCCGGCGAGTTCGCCGAGCTGGTGGGACTGTGCGACCGCATCTGCGTCCTGTGGGACGGGCGCATCGTGGCAGAAATCGCCGGGGCCGAGGCCCGTGAAGAGACACTACTTTATTATTCAACCGGAGGAACGGCGTCGTGAGCAAGGCCCTTTCAGTGACCGCGGCGGCGTCTGGCCGTCAGCAACTTTTTGATTTTCTCTATAAATGGGGCATGCTGCTCACCGTCGTCGCGCTGGTGGCCGTCTTTGGCCTGGCGTCGGACAGCTTCCTCGACCCGAACAACATCATCAATATTCTGCGCTCGATTGCCATCGTGACGGTGATTGCCGTTGGCGTGTCGATTTCGCTGACCGTCGGCGGGTTCGATCTCTCCGTGGGCTCCACGGCGTCGCTGGCGAACGCGCTGGTCATTTCGCTTTTTGTCTGGCACGGCTTCGGCACCACCGAGTCGATTGTAATCACTCTCGCGCTCTGTACGCTGGTCGGCCTGTTTAACGCTTTCCTGATCGTCATCCTGCGTATTCCGGACATGCTCGCGACGCTCGCCAGCCTGTTTGTCATTCAGGGCGTGGCGATGACCTACAGCTACGGCGGGTCGATTACCGAGAACATGGTGCTGCCGAGCGGCGACATGGCGGAAGGGACCATTCCGGCGGCGTTCAGCCTGCTGGGGCAGGTGCCGACCATCGTCATCATCATGCTGGCGGTGACCCTTCTGGCGCAGCTGGGGCTGTCGCTGACCACTCACGGACGCCGGATGTATGCCATTGGCGGCAACCCTGAAGCGGCGCGCCTCTCGGGCATTCGCACCACGCGCTACAAGGTGGCGGCCTATGTGATTGCCTCGCTGCTGGCGGGGCTGGGCGGCATTCTGCTGGCCTCCCGCATCGGGTCGTCGCAGGTCAATGCGGGCGGCGGCTATCTGATGGATGCGGTGGCAGCGGCGTGGATTGGCTTCTCGCTGGCCGGGTCTGGCAAGCCGAACGCGCTGGGCACGCTGGTGGGGGCGGTGATCCTCGGCGTGCTGTCGAACGGGCTGGTCATGCTCTCCGTGCCGTATTACGCCATGGACATAATAAAAGGGCTGGTGCTCGCGGTGGCACTGGCGATTACCTACATACAAAAACGCTGACAACACAACGGGATAAAAAATGAAAAAGATTGCGCTCTCTTTGGTGGCACTGGGGTTACTCACTTCTCTGCCTGGATTCGCGGCCACGCCCGCGCCGGTTCCGGCCGCCATTGCGAACCACGACGGACCGATCCGCATCGCGGTGATCCGTAACCTCGGCTCGGACGACAACACCACGCAGTTTGTTGCCGGGGCCATTCAGGAAGGGAAAAAGCTCGGCTTTAAGGTCAGCACCTTTTTGAGCAACGGGGATGACGCTAAATTCCAGGACTTCGTTAACCAGGCCATCAGCCAGAAATATGACGGGATCATCCTGTCGCAGGGCCGCGATCCGTACTCCACCGCGCTGGTGAAGAAGGCGGTGGATGCCGGGATCAAGGTCGCCGTATTTGATACCGCCGTAAACGGCGAGATCCCGGGCGTGACCGTCACCCAGCAGGACGACGCCTCCCTGACGAATCTCTCCTTCGGCCAACTGGCGAAAGATTTCAACGGCAAGGCCAACATCGTCAAGCTGTGGGTGGCGGGCTTCCCGCCGATGGAGCGCCGTCAGGCAGCCTATAAAGAATTGCAAAAGCAGTACCCGGAGATTAAAGAGCTGGAGTCCATCGGCGCGGTCTCTTCTGACGTGCAGGGCGACACCGCCAACAAGGTGGGCGCGATCCTGGCGAAATACCCGAAAGGCAAAATCGACGCCATCTGGGGGACCTGGGACGCCTTCAGCCAGGGGGCGTATAAAGCGCTGAAGGAGAATGGACGCACCGAGATTAAACTCTACAGCATCGACATCTCCAACCAGGATCTGCAGCTGATGCGCGAGCCGGGCAGCCCGTGGAAGGTGAGCGTGGCGGTGGATCCGAAGCTGATTGGTGCGACTAACGTGCGCCTGATCGCCAACAAGATTGCCGGGGAAGCCACGCCTGCCACTTACGACTTCAAAGCCGCTGCGATCCCGCAGGCGCTGCTGACCGCGCAGCCGGGGGCGGTGAACGTAGCGTCGCTGGGCAAAATCATTCCGGGCTGGGGCCAGACGGAAGATTTTATTGCGCCGTGGTTTGCGACGCTGGAAGCGAAAAATAAATGAGCATCCTCCCCACGCCAGAATACAGCCGCAATATGCGGCTGATCGGCCATAGCGATCAGGGCGGTCGCCCGGACGGCGTGCAGCTGATGGTGCACCGCGGTTTTGCCTATATCGGCCATATGGTGTCGCAGGGCTTTTCGATAGTAGACGTGCGCGACCCGAAAAACCCGAAACCCGCGGGCTATGTGCCTGCGCCGCCGGGCACCTGGAACGTGCACCTCCAGGCGCATGACGACCTGCTGCTGGTGATCAACGCCCGGGATCTGTTTGCCGATGCCCGCTTCGCCGACGAGAAGGTCTACTACACCCGTCAGGTAGGAGAGACCGTCAGCGACGTTCAGGACAGGGGCTGGAGCGCCGGGCTTCGCGTTTTTGATATCTCCACGCCGGACGCGCCGCGCGAAATTGGCTTTCTCTCGCTGAGCGGCATCGGCATTCACCGCATCTGGTACGTCGGTGGCCGCTGGGCGTACGTGTCGGCGCTGATCGACGGTTTTACCGACTACATCTTTCTGACGATCGACCTGGCCGACCCGCGTAAGCCTGAGGTGGCAGGGCGCTGGTGGCTGCCGGGCATGAACCAGGCCGAAGGCGAACAGCCGAACTGGCCGGAAGGGAAACGCTACGCGCTCCACCACGCGATTATTGCCGGCGATACGGCGTACGGCAGCTGGCGCGACGGCGGCTTAACGCTGCTGGACGTGAAGGATCGTACCCAGCCTAAGCTTATTAGCCACCGTAACTGGAGCCCGCCGTTTGGCGGCGGGACGCACACCGCGCTGCCGCTGCCGGACCGGGATCTGCTGGTGGTGCTGGACGAAGCGGTGCTGGATAACCAGCAGGACGGCGAGAAGCTGATCTGGCTGTTTGATATTCGCGAGCCGTCGAACCCGGTGAGCATCTCGACCTTCCCGCAGCCGAATGAAACCGACTACGTGGCAAAAGGGGCGCATTTCGGCCCGCACAACCTGCACGAGAACCGGCCCGGAAGCTTTGTCAGCTCAACGCTGATTTTTGCTACCTATCAGAATGCGGGCGTGCGCGCGTATGACATTTCTAATCCGTATCGCCCGGTGGAGACGGGCGCGCTGGTGCCCGCGGCACCGGAGAGGATGATGGACACGCGGCCGAATCGCCCGCAGGTGATCCAGTCTTGTGACGTATTTGTGGACGCGCAGGGGATTATTTACAGCACGGACTATAACGGCGGGCTGTCGGTGATTGAGTATCTGGGGTAAGTGCGGTTTGATGCCCTCTCCCACAGGGAGAGGGAGAAAATCAACTGTACTGCCGCACCCGCGCCACCAGATCTTCCGCGCTGTCGATACGGTCGGCAATCACAATGAGCGCCTTGCCGAGCGTTATCGCGTGGCGCAGGCACTCGTGGCGCATGGCCTCGTCCTGAATGGTGTCGATATCCGCGACGTGGGAAAGCCCGACGCTGCGGCGAATGAGTTCGGTGCCGCAGAACCCGATGGCATCATGCCAGACTTTTTTCAGGAACGCGGAGGCATAGCCCGGTGCGCTGAGCGCGGTGTCGCGCGTTTTCTCGTGTGCCAGCGCCTGGAAGCGTTCCGCGAAGGTGTTCCACAGCTCATGAATATCGGTCAGGCGCTGCTCGCGCGCGGCGGCGGCATCGCGAATGCCCAGATGGCCCGGTAGGCCGCAGAAGTTGAGCAGCAGGTTGCCGATGGCGGTGCCGACGTCAAAGCCAATCGGCCCGAAATAGCCGAACTCGGCGTCGATGGCCTTCAGGCTGCCGTCGGCCACAAAAATCGAGCCGCTGTGAATATCCCCGTGCAGCAGCGCTTCGGCATGCGAGAAGAAGCGGTGCTTCAGGGAGGCCACGGCAATTTTTAGCGGGGCGTCGTCACGCAGGGCGGCGACGACATTTTCCAGCTCGGCAGGGTAGTTATTGCGCTCATGAACCTGGTACGGATCGTTGAAGAACAGATCTTCGGTGATCTCACACATCTCCGGGTTGATGAATTTCGCCACCTGCGCTTTTTTCTCGTGCGGGTGCAGGTAGAAATCGCTGGTGTGAAACAGCGCGTGCGCGAGATATTCGCCCAGCTGGAGCGCCGCCTGCGGGTAGTAAATGTTGTTGATCAGCTCGCCGCGCCAGATGCGATGGCTGGAGAGATCTTCCATCACCATCACCGCCAGTTCCGGGTCAAAGTGGTGGATTTTCACGGTGTGCTGCGGGCTGTGCTGGTAATGCTCGACCAGGGTTTGCGCCTCGAGGCGAGCGCGATCCAGCGTCAGCGGCCATGACTCGCCGACGCAGCGCACGTAGGGCAGTGCCTGTTTGACGATAATGCGGCTGACGCCCGCGCTGTCGTAAATTTTAAAAACCAGATTGAGGTTGCCGTCGCCCACTTCCTGCGCCTCTACCAGCGATGACGGATCGTCAAGCCCACCAAACTGCCTGGCATACTCCACGGCGTCCTGAGCGGTAAAGGTACGGTATTGCGACATGGCCTGTTCCTCATGAGTTAACTAATTAAGACATGTAGACGTCTATACATCTGGATTTCATCCTGACACAATGTGCTACAACAACGCAACAGGGAATTAACGACATGCAGACATTACAGACGACCAGCCTGCGGGTGGCGGATAATCAGCTCTTTATTCTCGACCAGCAGGCGCTTCCGCAGGAGAAACGCTGGCTGGATGCCTCAACGGTGGAGGCGCTGGTGGGGCATATCCACGCTCTGCGCGTGCGTGGCGCGCCGTTGATTGGTCTCTCTGCAAGCCTGCTGCTGGCGCTGCTGGCGGAAAACGGCAAAAGCCGCGATGAGCTGGCGGTGGCGCTGGAAACGCTTCGCGCATCCCGCCCGACGGCGGTAAACCTGATGAACAACCTCGACCGCATGAAGCTTGCGCTGGGGGAAGAGGATTTCGTTCCGGCGCTGGTGGCGGAGGCGCTGCGCCTGATTGACGAAGACAAACGGCTTTGCGACGCGATTGCAAAAGCGGGCAGCGCGCTGGTGAAGCCCGGCAGCCGTCTGCTGACCCACTGCAACACCGGCGGGCTGGCAACCGCGGGCGTCGGTACGGCGCTGGGCGTGATTGCCCGCGCGCATCAGGAGGGTAACGTCAGCAGCGTCTGGGTGGATGAAACCCGTCCGCTGTTGCAGGGCGGCAGGCTGACCGCATGGGAGCTGGGCGAGCTGGGGGTGCCGTATCAGCTGATTACCGACTCCATGGCCGCCAGCCTGATGGCGAAAGGGCAGGTGGACGCCGTGTGGGTGGGGGCCGATCGCATCGCCGCTAACGGTGATGTGGCGAACAAGATCGGCACTTATTCGCTGGCGGTGCTGGCGAAATTCCACGGTATTCCATTTTACGTCGCCGCCCCACAAACGACGCTCGACCCGGCCTGCCCGAACGGGGATGCGATCCCCATCGAGCAGCGCGACGCCAGAGAGGTGACGGGCGTTGCCGGAAGCTTTGGCGCGGTGCAGTGGGCGCCGAAAGACGCGCAGGTCTATAACCCGGCGTTTGACGTCACGCCTGCCTCGCTGATTAGCGGCTGGGTGCTGGATACGGGTGTGGTCACGCCGGATGAGGTGGCGGAAGGGAAATTTGCCTGAGTCCGGCTATCCTTTAAGGGGGGTCCCTGAGAGGACAACATTGTGACGCTCGATCCTGAAACAGACTTAAAACTGGAGCGCGTGGTGGACGCACCGCGCGACCTGCTCTGGCTCTGCTGGACCACGCCGGACCACATCAAAAACTTCTTCATTCCTGCTCCGCACAAGGTGACCGAATGCGACCTCGACCTGCGCGTGGGCGGGCGGTTCAACACCGTGTTTGAGGTGGACGGGCAGCGGATGGATAACCGGGGTGTCTTCCTGGAAATCGACCCGGGGAAAAAGCTGGTGTTTACCGACGGCTATACCGAAGGCTGGAAACCGGCCGAGAAGCCGTTTATGACGGCAATTTTGTTGCTGGAAGACGTCGGGGAGGGGAAAACCCGCTATACGGCGATTGCGCGCCATCCGACGAAGGAAATCCGCGAGCAGCATGAACAGATGGGCTTCCACGAAGGGTGGGGGATAGTGCTGGATCAGCTGGTGAAGTATGTGAAAGGGCTTAACGCTTAGTGCGCGCTGGTGCCCTCACCCCGACCCTCTCCCACAGGGAGAGGGAGAAAAGATCAGGCCAGGCGTGGATAGGCATCCGCGATTGCATCGCCCGTAAACTGCGCCACCCAGCCTTCCGGATTGTCGAAAATACGAATGGCCGTAAAGTTCGGCTCTGAACCCATATCAAACCAGTGCGGCGTGCCCGCCGGCACGGAAATCAGGTCGTTTTTCTCGCATAGCACCTGATAAACCTCATCGCCAATGTGCAGGCAGAACAGCCCGGCACCTTCCACGAAAAAGCGTACTTCGTCCTCGCCGTGGGTGTGTTCGTTCAGGAACTTCGCGCGCAGCGCCTCTTTCTGCGGATTGTCGGCGCGCAGGCTGATGACATCCCAGCTCTGATAGCCTTTCTCTGCCACCAGCTTGTCGATCGCGTGTTGATACGCTTCGATCACGGCTTCGGGCGCAGGATCCTGCCCTAAATCACGGTCTGCCGCCCAGCGCTCAAAGCGCACGCCTTTAGCGTTCAGCTGTTGAGCGATCTCGGCGGCGTCGGTGCTGTGCCACTGGTGCTGGCTGGCGTCTTTATCGGAATAAATGGTCAATGCGCTCATGAAGGGATCTGCTCCGGATTAATCTCGTCAAACTGGTGGATTTGATGGTGATGGCTCGCGCCGTCATCTTCACCGCGAATCAGTTGCAGGGTGCGAAAACCCGCCTGTTCAGCCGCGTCCAGCTCCTGATGAATATCCGACAGGAACAGGATCTGCGACGGGGCGATGCCCGTGTGTGCCGCAATGTTCTGGTAAGACTGCACCTCGCGCTTGGCGCCGATGTGGGTGTCAAAATAGCCGCTGAACAGATGAGTAATATCACCTTCGTCGCTGTAGCCAAATAACAGTTTCTGCGCAGCAACGGAGCCAGAGGAATAAACATAGAGATCAATCCCTTGCGCCTTCCATTTTTCCAGCGCGGGCAGAACGTCAGGGTACAGATGGCCGGTAAAGTCACCGTTGATGTAACCCTCCTGCCAGATGATGCCTTGCAGGGCTTTGAGCGCCGTCGATTTGCGGTCTTCATCCATAAAGCTAAACAGCACGTTGATGAGATCGCCGACGCCGGCATGCGGATCGCTGATTTCATCGCGCAGGTTGTCCAGAATCGATTTGACCGGCTCGGCGTACTGCTGGGCGGTCACGAAGGCCGCCAGCCGCTCACGCGCGTAGGGGAACAAAACGTCATGGACAAAACGAATATCGCTGGTGGTTCCTTCAATATCCGTCACAATCGCGCGAATCATACTCTCTCCAGTTGTCGTAAACGCATTTCGCATTCAAATAAGAATTCTAAACCTTCCAGATGACGGCGGGCTTCGGCCACGTCGCGTCCCCAGCAGGTTAAGCCATGGCCGCGCAGAAGAAAACCATAATTAAGCGGACGCTCCTGCGCGTAATGGGCGATGCGCGAGGCGAGGGCGTCGATGTCCTGGTCGTTATCAAACACCGGGATGGCGACGGTATCCAGATGGGTAGTCTGCCCGGTAAGCGATTTCTGCATCTCGAAACCGCTGATATTCAGTTCGGCTTCTTTGACCAGACGCGACAGCACCGTGGCGTTAACGGTATGAACGTGCAGGACGGCGTTAGCCTCCGGGAACAGGCGATAGATAAGGGTGTGTAGCCCGGTCTCCGCCGACGGTTTTCGACCGGACGGCGCCCGGTTGGTGGCGATCTCAACCTGTAGAAAATCGTCGGTGGTCAGGCTGCCTTTGTCCTTGCCGGATTCGCTGAGCCAGCAGAGGTGCTCGTCCTGACGCACCGACATATTACCGCCGGTGGCGGGTGCCCAGCCTTTGGCGCCTATCCAGCGGCAGGCGTCGACCAGGTGTGTGAGCAGCAGGTTGTCTGTCATTTCCTTTTACCCCTCGGCCAGGAATATTGATATGGTTTAGACGTCTAAGCGTCTTGATTGCCAAAGACTAACATCGTGTTATAGTGGCAGCAACATAAGTATTACAAGCAGGCACGACAACATGAGCAATAACGTATTGATCCCGCAGAGTAAACTTCCTAATCTCGGTACCACCATCTTTACGCAGATGAGCGCCCTGGCGCAGCAGCACAATGCCATTAACCTCTCGCAGGGGTTCCCCGATTTCGATGGTCCGAAATATTTGCAGGAACGTCTGGCGCACCACGTGGCGCAGGGTGCGAATCAGTATGCGCCGATGACCGGCGTGCAGGCGCTGCGGGAAGCCATTGCAGACAAAACGGCGGCGCTGTATGGCTATCACCCCGATGCGAACAGCGATATCACGGTGACGGCAGGGGCGACCGAAGCGCTGTATGCGGCCATCACCGCGCTGGTGCGCGCGGGGGATGAAGTCATCTGCTTTGACCCAAGCTACGACAGCTATGCGCCTGCGGTTGAACTCTCCGGTGGCGTGGTGAAGCGCGTGGCGCTCCAGCCGCCGCATTTCCGCCCGGACTGGCAGGCGTTCGCCGCGCTGCTGAGCGATAAAACCCGTCTGGTGATCCTGAATACCCCGCACAACCCGTCGGCGACGGTGTGGCAAAAGGCCGATTTTGCCGCGCTGTGGCAGGCTATCGCCGAGCGGGAAATTTACGTCCTGAGCGATGAAGTCTACGAGCACATCTGCTTTGCGGAGGAAGGGCACGCCAGCGTGCTGGCCCATCCGCAGCTTCGCGAGCGCGCGGTAGCGGTGTCGTCATTTGGCAAGACCTACCATATGACCGGCTGGAAGGTAGGGTACTGCGTGGCCCCGGCGGCCATCAGCGCGGAGCTGCGCAAGGTGCACCAGTACCTGACCTTTGCGGTCAACACGCCTGCCCAGCTGGCGCTGGCGGACATGCTGCGCAGCGAACCGCAACACTATCGCGAGCTGCCGGATTTTTACCGCGCGCGTCGGGATCTGTTTGTAAATGCGCTGAGCAAAAGCCGTCTGGAAATTCTGCCGTGTGAAGGGACCTACTTCCTGCTGGCGGACTACAGCGCGATTTCCGATCTGGACGACGTCAGCTTTTGCCGATGGCTGACGACGGAGGTGGGCGTGGCGGCTATTCCGCTGTCGGTGTTCTGCGCCGATCCCTTCCCGCATAAGCTGATTCGCCTGTGCTTTGCGAAGCAGGAATCGACGCTGCTGGCGGCGGCGGAGCGTCTGGCGACGCTCTGACTATTTCACCGTCCAGGCTTCGGAATAGCGACGGTCTGCAAACAGTTCCAGCAGGCCGTTGATCTGCTTCAGGCGCAGCACCTCGTCGCTGTCCATCCCCAGTTCCTTACCAATTTTCTCATCGTTCCAGCCAAGCTGGGCCAGCTCGCGGACGATGTCGGACATGGCGTTGATCTGGTGGCGTCCCCGCGCACGGTTGTGGCGGATGGTGGCGGCCATCCGGTCAAGCTTTTGCTGGCGATCTTTGCGCAGGCAGGTGACGGGCAAATAGCCCCGAAGCTGGCGCTTCAGCGCGGCCCTGCTTTTACCGATTTCGTGACGATGGAAGCCGTCGACAATTTCGTAATGCGCTGGCTCGCTTTCCGTCACCACGATGGGCTGCGTAAACCCGTCGAGCTCGAGCGATTGACTCAGCAGACGCTTTTCCGGCGGCGCCACGTTATTCGGGTTGTAGTCGTTGGCAACGATAGCGTCCTGCTTTATCCACAGCACGCAGTCGACGGGCTGGTCGCTGAACGGGCTGAGATGATGCATGGCCTGGCGAAAAGCATTGATGGCATCTATACGTTGCTCGTCGGTGAGCGTCTGCAAATAGGTTTCCAGTTCGGTAATCAGTCGTTGCTGCATAAGATCCCCCACTCATTGCGTTTTGATTTCATCCGTTCGCTATAGCGCTGATAGTGCTTTGGTTTGTTCGGGCTAAAGGAGAGGGCCCGACACCAGTAATCGTTGTTGAGCAGAACCTTGCATATTCGCCGCCAGGACGGGATATCCTTTGAGCCGATGTCACCCTCCTGCGTATCGGGAAGATCGGACATCCCGCGCTTCTGATACCAGTGCAGGTACACCGCGACTTTATTGCGATAATGTTCAGCCGTCTGTTGCGGCATGCTGTCGAGGAGCAGCATGGCGTACTCTTGCCAGCTGAGGTGGTCGGGCTTGAGGATCTTTCTGTGACCGTAGAAGTGGTTGTCGTGCCCCGCGTAAATTCCGCCGCTGCGCACACCGCTAACGCGTGCGCACATGGCGGCCCAGCGTTCAGGTTCAACGACATGATAGAGCCATAAGCCCTGTCGCTGCTCCGGGCCAAAGGGTTCACAGATGCGCATGTAGCGCGGCGGCACGCCGGCCTGGTACATCAGATTGTAGAGGGGGTTATAGGCGCAGCCCGTTTTGGCAAACCAGGTCCAGATGTCGGCGGTTTTCCAGTCGTAGAGAGGATAGATATACCAGGCATGACCGCCGGGCGCGACGGTCGTCCAGGGTTTGTCGTCGGAAAAGCGCTGCTTGCGCGCGCAGGCGATTGCCAGGAAGCGGTTATAGGATTCGTCGGCGCGGATGCCCACCATCACTGCGGCGGGGCGCCTTCGCGCATACCATTCGGCAAAGTCCCTGACGAAGGCCTCGAAGGTCATCCCCTGCTGATAAAAATCAAAATAACACGTACTGGTGATGGCATCAGGCGGAGGCTGTCTGACCCAACTTATGCCGGGTTCCCAGCACTGCCATTCCGGCTGGTACTGAGAGAGGGCATTTTGCGTGGTGATCGGCAGCGCCACCCACCAGAACTGATTGATGACGTCACGATATTGGGTCCTCATGTTCTCAATATGCTCAATGGTGCAGGAGAACTGTGCTTCCCAGTCCAGAAAGAGGACATCTATTTTTCTGTTCAGCTGCCGCGCCCGCTGCGCAGCAAGATGAAGCATCACCGTTGAATCTTTTCCGCCAGAAAAAGAGACGCACACGCGGGTAAAATTTTGCAGCGTCCAGTTTATGCGTTCTGAAGCAGCCTCCAGAACGTTTTCCTGAAGAGGGTATTTATAGATAGACATGATGAGTCGCATCCTGCGTATGGAATATCGTTAATGCTATTAAACTGCCATCATGTTATTATATGTTCTCATTCTCAACTAATTATTTTACGCCTTCACTTTATTCTTGCTGGGAATACCTTCGCGATGACGCGTCCATTCTATTGAGCCAGCTTATGCATTTTTTCAATAAAGCTGGCGAATACGCTGCTGTTTAACGACGCGCGGTTGTAGACCATATAGATGTCCACTTCAGGTAATTTAAAGGGAGTGTTAACGATTTTTAATTTTAAGGCCGCTTTATAGGTTTCAAAAATGGACACAGGAATATAACCAACTAAATCAGACATGGCGATCATGGAGAGAAGCGAACTGAGGGAGTCTGACCGAAACGCGATGTTTCTTTCCGGGAACGCCTCGTTGACTTCAGCCTGACGCTCCTTCACGCCACTGTTGGTGCTTTGATACATCGTGAACTTTTCCTGGTACAACTCCTCGACGGAGACTTCTGTACCTATTCTGGGATGGTCTTCGCGGCAGATCATGACTGTGGGAATTGTGGTGAAATGCGAGCAGACAACGGAGCGATTATTAACGGGCGCCACGGTAAAAATGAGATCGGCTTTACGGTAGGCCAGTAAATCCTCTGCTGACTCCGCAGAAACAAGCATATCACGTTGTTCTACTGAGCAATTTTCCTGATTCATCAACAACTGAATAGGGTTGAGAAGGTAGCCTGGCGTCACCATCTGAGAACAATAAATGACAAAGTTTTTATTGATATCGGTGCTATGCATCAGGTTGATGGTCTGCTCAATCTGATTGAGGTTTTGCTCAAGATGCAGGTGCAGGTTAGTCCCGACGGTCGTGGGGGAGATCCCCTTGCCGGAACGGATAAACAGCGGATCGTTAAGCTGGCCACGCAGGCGTTGCAAAGACTGACTGACGGCTGAAGGGGTAATGTAAAGCGTTTCAGCGGCCTTGCTGATGCTAAGATGTTGATAGATACACTCAAAAATGACCAGTAAATTAAGGTCGAATTTTTTAAGGTCATAAAGATTTGCCATGTGTCATCCTGTTTGCCGTGAGTCTGTTGTTAACATATTGATGATAACTATAGATTAAAGCTAACCATTTACAATCCTTGTGGTTAACTAACTTAAAGTGTTATTTAAGTTATCTTAATATATCACGCCATCGGATTATTGAAATAGAATTACATGTGAGATTAAGATAATTTTATCTTTGAATGGGCTGGGTTTAATTTAATAAATGTTGACATTTATATATTGCCGTAAATTGATTACGTAAAGTTAATTTACGAGCGTAATGTATTTCTCTCAGTCAAAACCTATCACAGCCATAGGCAGGAACGCGCTTTTGATGGATTGCTCTCGATGGGTGCTGGTGGTGTAATCAACTTGCTGTTACGACCTTGATACAAGGTATGTAGAGCGCAACGCAACGCCAGCCTCGGCTGGCACTGAATGTACCTGCGGGCATTCAGGTATCAGGGCCGCCCGTTGAGGCGGCCTTTATACTTTCTGGAGTACCGCAGCAGGTTCACCTTGCTGTCTTGTTGAAGTTGTAAGGTTTGGCTGATTGATTTGATAAAGCATACGCATTAGCCCCGATGAGCAAAGTTGGTTACCTTAGCTCTCAACGAAAACACGGAGGAAGTACAGATGTCTTTGATTAACACTAAAATTAAACCTTTCAAAAACCAGGCGTTCAAAAACGGTGAGTTCATTGAAGTAACCGAGAAAGATACCGAAGGTCGCTGGAGCGTCTTCTTCTTCTATCCGGCTGACTTCACCTTCGTTTGCCCGACCGAACTGGGCGACGTGGCTGACCATTACGACGAACTGCAGAAGCTGGGCGTAGACGTTTACTCTGTGTCTACCGATACCCACTTCACCCACAAAGCGTGGCACAGCAGCTCTGAAACCATCGCGAAAATCAAATACGCGATGATCGGCGACCCGACTGGCGCCCTGACCCGTAACTTCGACAACATGCGTGAAGATGAAGGCCTGGCCGACCGTGCAACCTTCTTGGTTGACCCGCAGGGCATTATCCAGGCTATCGAAGTTACCGCTGAAGGTATCGGCCGTGATGCTTCTGACCTGCTGCGTAAAGTGAAAGCGGCTCAGTACGTGGCTTCTCACCCAGGTGAAGTGTGCCCGGCTAAATGGAAAGAAGGCGAAGCGACCCTGGCTCCATCCCTGGACCTGGTCGGTAAAATCTAAGTTTTCACCATCCGGCAATCAATGGGCGCCCCCGCGCCCATTTCATTCCAGCACCATGATGCAAGTTGCATTCAGGCCGCCCGCAAAGGCAGCTTGCATGATGACGTCTTAAGAGAGGGAAGAACTATGCTCGACACCAATATGAAAACCCAGCTCAAGGCCTACCTTGAGAAACTGACTAAACCCGTTGAGCTGATTGCCACGCTGGACGACAGCGCGAAATCGGCAGAAATCAAAGAGCTGCTGGCAGAGATCGCTGAACTGTCTCCGAAAGTGACCTTCAAAGAAGACAATTCGCTTGCGGTTCGTAAACCCTCTTTCCTGATTACTAACCCGGGCTCGGACAAGGGACCGCGTTTTGCCGGCTCCCCGCTGGGGCATGAATTTACCTCACTGGTGCTGGCGCTGCTGTGGACCGGCGGTCATCCGTCAAAAGAAGCGCAGGCGCTGCTGGAGCAGATCCGCGATATCGACGGTGATTTTGAGTTTGAAACCTATTATTCGCTCTCCTGCCACAACTGTCCGGACGTGGTGCAGGCGCTGAACCTGATGTCGGTCCTTAACCCGCGCATCAAACACACGGCGATTGACGGCGGTACCTTCCAGAATGAAATTACCGATCGCAACGTGATGGGCGTTCCGGCGGTGTATCTGAACGGCCAGGAGTTCGGCCAGGGCCGCATGACGCTGACGGAAATCGTCGCGAAAGTGGATACCGGCGCGGAAAAACGCGCGGCGGAAGAACTGAACAAACGCGATGCGTACGATGTGCTGATTGTCGGCTCTGGCCCTGCGGGCGCGGCGGCAGCGGTTTACTCTGCACGTAAAGGTATTCGTACCGGTCTTATGGGCGAACGCTTTGGCGGACAGGTGCTGGATACCGTGGACATTGAAAACTACATTTCCGTACCAAAAACCGAAGGTCAGAAGCTGGCCGGTGCGCTGAAGGCTCATGTCAGCGATTACGAGGTAGATGTGATCGACAGCCAGAGCGCCAGCAAGCTGATTCCGGCGGCGGTGGAAGGGGGCTTACACCAGATTGAAACCGCCTCTGGCGCGGTGCTGAAAGCTCGCAGCGTGATCGTTGCCACCGGGGCAAAATGGCGCAACATGAATGTGCCGGGCGAAGATCAGTACCGTACCAAAGGCGTGACCTATTGCCCGCACTGTGATGGCCCGTTATTTAAAGGCAAACGGGTGGCGGTGATCGGCGGCGGTAACTCCGGCGTGGAAGCGGCTATCGACCTGGCGGGTATTGTTGAACACGTGACGCTGCTGGAGTTTGCGCCAGAAATGAAGGCCGACCAGGTGCTGCAGGATAAAGTTCGCAGCCTGAAAAACGTCGACATCGTGCTGAACGCGCAGACCACGGAAGTGAAGGGCGACGGCAGCAAAGTGACCGGTTTGGAGTACCGTGACCGCGTAAGCGGCGACGTTCATAGCGTTCAGCTTTCGGGGATCTTCGTACAAATTGGCCTGCTGCCGAACACCACCTGGCTGGAAGGCGCGATTGAGCGCAACCGCATGGGCGAGATTATCATCGATGCGAAATGTGAAACCAGCGTGAAGGGCGTATTTGCCGCGGGTGACTGCACCACCGTGCCGTACAAGCAGATCATCATCGCGACTGGCGAAGGTGCAAAAGCGTCCCTGAGCGCGTTTGACTACCTGATCCGCACCAAAACCGCATAATAAAAGAAAGTAAGACATACCTGCAGTAGCCACCTCTTTATGAGGTGGCTTTTTTTTTGGATTTTTTTACCCTCAATTATCCTCGTTATTAACCCCTTCATGCGTTAATTACCTGCTTCGATCAAAGAAAATAATAAGCCTGCTGATAATATCTTGTCGTTTTTATAGCGATAAATATTTATATTTAATATGAATGGCAAAGATACATCTACTTCTTCAATATATGAGACGTTAACCCCATTTGAAATAAAGGGATTGATGTTTCGTGATTTCTTTAACGCGGCGGACATGGCATCGCGATGCGCTTCGTTACATCCTTTATTCCCGGAAAGTGAAACCTGGCAGCAGGATGAGGCGTTAGAGGTTGAGTATGATTTCAACGCCCTGTTTGTCGGCCCTGCAACGCTATTGGCGCCGCCTTATGCCTCGGTGTATCTGGACGAAGAGCCTCTGCTGATGGGCGCTACAACGCTGAGCGTACGCGAATTCCTGCGCAGCATCGGGCTTTTTGTGACCGGGGAAAATAGCGTTCCCGACGATCACGTCAGCTATGAAATGGAGCTGGTGGTGATGCTCTCCGCGCATGCCAGACATTCGCCGCAATATCATGACGCACTCGCCCGCTTTGTGCAGGGGCATCTTGAATTATGGCTCCCCGCATTTATCGCAAAAATAAAGGATTGCGCGAAAACATCCGCAATTAAATGTCTCGCGTTGCAGATGACTAATTGGTTTGATGAATTAAAGACGAGAGTAATATTATGAGTATTGATAAAGGGCAGCTAAATCGGCGATCCTTTTTAAAAGGACTGATTGCGCTGGGTACCGTTGCCGCATTACCCGGCGGACTCTTATCATCCCGATGTGCCATGGCACAGCCCCCCATTCCGTTTAACCCAAAAACCTACAAAATTTTCCGTAACGCTTGCCCGCGTAACTGCTACGACACCTGCAGCTTAAAAACCTGGGTCAAAGATGATGTCATCACCTTCGTTGACGGGGCAAGCGAGTCCACGTTTACACACGGTGCCCCGTGTGTGAAAGGGCTGACCTACCCGCGCCGGGTCTACTCCCCGGACCGTATTAAATACCCGATGATCCAGGATGGGCGCGGCAGCGGTAAATGGCGTCGCATCTCCTGGGATGAGGCCATGCAGCGCATTGCCAGCAAGATGCTGGAGATTAAAAAGAAAGACGGATCGATGCTCGGTCTGGCGCTGTCGAAATACTCCGGCAACCTCGGCGTGATGAGTTATGCCGTGGAGGGGATGATGTCTTCTCTCGGTTACACCACGCGGTTCGCCGGTACGCCATGCTGGCCAGCAGGGATCGATGCCCAGCACTACGACATGGGCGACATGTGGTGTAACGACCCGGAAGATTTGGTGAAAGCCAAATACATCATTATCTGGGGCGCAAACCCGGCCTGGTGCTCCATGCATACCATGAAGTACATCTATCAGGCGCGTGAGAAAGGGGCGAAAGTGGTGGTCATTGATCCGCTGTTCTCGCAAACCGCCGCGAAAGCCGATTTGTATCTGCGCGTGCGCCCGGGATCGGACGGCGCATTGGCGCTGGGAATGGCGCGGCACCTGCTGGATATTGGCCGCGTCGACCAGGAGTTTGTGAACAACTTCGCGCACGGCTTCCCGGAATTTGAACAGTATCTGCGCAGCAATATTACCGTGGAGTGGGCATCTGAAATCTGTGGCCTGTCGGCAGAGGTGATTCGCCAGCTGGCGGAAGAGTTCACCGCGGTAAAACCTGCCACCGTCTGGATCGGCTACGGGATGCAGCGCCACGTCAACGGTGGGGCGAACGTGCGCGCCATTGACGCTTTTGTTGCCATGACAGGCAACATCGGTGTGGAAGGCGGCGGTGCCCGCTACGGCCATCTGCAGACCTGGGGCTACAACTATCATGCGATGACGCAGAAGCCACCGGTCGGATCTGTTGGCATGGTGGGAGAAAGCGGCCCGGTAGGGGAGTTCGTCAGCGACAGCGGCGAAAAGAGCCACTATTCCGACCGCGCGCTGAACCTGAACCAGACCGCGCAGAGCATTCTTGATGCCAACGATCCGCCCATTCGTATGCTGTGGGTGGCGTGCAAGAACCCGTTCGCGCAGGACTTTGACCGCAACAAAATGGAAAAAGCCTTCAGCAAGCTGGAGATGGTGGTCTGCGTCGATCAGTTCTTCAACGAGACGGTGCAGCATGCCGATATTGTGCTGCCGGTGACCACCACCTTTGAGCACTGGAACCTGTCGTCGTCTTACTGGCATTACTGGCTTTCGGTGAATGAACCGGCCATTAAACCGATGTACGAGTGCAAGAGCGATTTGGATATTGCCGTGCTGCTCTCGCGTACCATCAACAAAATGGAGCCGGGCTCCTGTACCTTCCCGCAGGACATTGACCAGAAAAAATGGCTCGACCTTGAGTTCAATGAGGGCATGGCGAAGCAGTTCGGCATCCGCTCCTGGGACGATCTGCTGGATGGGCCGGTGAAAGCCAAAATGGTCAGCTCGGCGGCCTGGCACGACCGCAAGTTTAAAACGCCATCGGGCAAGTATGAGTTCCTCTCCGAGCTGTGTGAAAAGAACGGCCATAAAGCGCTGCCGGAGTATCTGCCTGCCGCGGAGGGCAAGCTGCCGTTCCATCTGTTTACTCCGCATTTGCAGTACGGCCTCCACTCTCAGTTCGTCAACCTCGACTGGATGCAGGTCTTCTGGCCGGAGCCGTTTGTCTATATCCACCCAGCCGCCGCGCACAAGAAGGGGATTCGCGAGCTGGCGAAAGTCCGCGTGTTTAACGACGTTGGCGAAGTGGAGCTGCGGGCGAAGATTACCACCAACGTGCCGGAAGATTTCCTGGTGATGTATGAGTCCTGGTTTAACAAGCTTAAGTACAACGTGCAGAACGTCGTGAAAGATACGCCAGCCGATATGGGCAAGATGGCAACCGGCGCGCCTGGCGCGGCGATCCACAGCCAGTTTGTCGACATTGCCCTTATCGCGAATGAAGGAGCAGACGCATGAGACGCGCATTTTTAGTGAACAGTGATAAATGTATTGGCTGCCGCGGATGCGCCATGGCCTGCAAGAGCTTTAACCAGCTTGAGCCGGATCGCTTCTGGCGCTATGTCTATCCGCTGGATAAAGAAATTTATCCGCATGAGGAGCGTGCGTTTTTCTCGCTGGCCTGTAACCACTGTGAAAACCCGGCCTGTCTGGCGGCATGCCCGGTGGAAGCCTACACCAAACGTGATGACGGCGTGGTGGTCCATAACCCTGAACGCTGTATCGGCTGTAAAAACTGCATCCGTAACTGCCCGTACGGCGCGCCGCGCTTCAATGAAGAGACGCAAAAGGCGGAGAAGTGCAGCATGTGCTATGAACGTCTCGATATCGGTATGGCCCCGGCCTGCGTGAACGCGTGTCCGGTCGGTGCCCTGTCGATTATCGATCTGGATGCCGATCCGCTGCCGAACAATGCCGTGCAGTATCCGCCGGGCTTCCCGAAGATGCCTCAGCTTAATCCGGGTACGCGCTTCATTCTGGCCCGTCAGCCAAAACAGCCGGGGGATAAATAATGGAAAAGTATGAATTACCGCTCGTTATCTTTACCGTGCTAAGCCAGATGTCCGTCGGGATGACGCTGCTTCTGACCTGGCGCACGCTGCGTGGTGAAGTGCATGGCACCCGCCTTCACTGGCTAATTACTGGGCTGATTCTGGGCGTTGCCTCCATTGCCGCCGTGCTGCATCTGGCGCACCCGGAACACGCATACAACGCGTTGATTAACCTGAAACATGCCTGGCTGAGCCGCGAAATTCTGGGCGCGACCCTGTACGGCGCCATGATTGGGCTGGCCTTCCTGAGTAAGGGAAACAAAGGCGCAGCGCTGCTGGCGTCCCTGTTCGGGATCCTGCTGGTGGTGGTGCAGGGAATGACCTACGCGGCACCGGCGATGCAGGCCATTGCCAACGGCATCACCATGATGCTGTTCTTTGCGACGGTCTGGGTGATGGGCTGTGCCGCAACGCCGCTGCTCGGGCTGAAAGGATCAAACGCCGCGCTGCGCCAGGGGATTATCGCCCTGATGGCGCTGCTGATTGCCGCGCCGGTGATGTGGCTCAGCGGCGGTACCATCATGAAAATGACCGCTCACGCCTGGTTAAGCTCGCCGCTCTATCTGGGCAGCCTGCTGTGCTGCGTTGTGGGTGGCGCGTTATCGCTGAAGCGCCAGCCGATGCAGAAAGCGGTGTTTGCGCTCCTGCTGGTGGGCGTGGTGCTCAGCCGCCTGACCTTCTTCGGCGATACCGTCAGCACCATCGTCAATATTGGTCACCTGTACTGATAAACAAAACCCCGCGAAAGCGGGGTTTTTTGTTGGTATTTACCGGACCACCATCACCGGAATATGGGTGTGGCGGATCACGCTGGAGGCGTTCGACCCCAGCAGGTGAGTGGTAATGGAAGGATTACGTGAACCGATCACCACCACGTCTGCATTCAGCTCCGCGGCCAGTTCATTGACGGCATCGCGCACGCTACCGAACCGGACGTGGGTTTTGATGCGGGAAGGGTCGATGCTGAAATGCCCGACCATGGTCTGCAGCCGCGTTTCGGCTTCGTGCTGTAAGTGCTCCTCAAAGCGACGCACGTCGGCGGCAAAGCGGTGCAGGCTCAGGCTGGCAGAGCCCGGTAAGACGTGTAAAAGATCAATAATTCCGTCCTGCTGCGCGAGGAATTCCGCGTGGCGAACAGCTTTGTCGCTCAGTTCCATTTCGAAAACATCAACCGGCATAATGATTGTCTTATACATAACCGTTTCTCCTTGTTTATAAACGCTGGATACATTCAACCACAAAATATGAATGGTTTCTGTAAGCGCTTCGGCACTTTTCCTCTCTCGCCAGGATAAATCTCAAAAGGCGCGTATTTCCCGGCAGACTTTCAGGGGTAGCTACCCTTTATAAACTTACCTGAAACCTTTCGGAGGTCGCATGAAAGCACTCACGTACCACGGTCCGCACCATGTTCGCGTTGAGAATGTCCCCGATCCCATCATTGAACAGCCCGACGATATCATCCTGCGCGTCACGGCCACGGCGATTTGCGGCTCCGACCTGCATCTCTATCGTGGAAAGATCCCAAAGGTGCAGCACGGCGACATTTTTGGACATGAATTTATGGGCGAGATCGTCGAGTGCGGTCGAGAGGTGAAGGACCTGCAAAAAGGCGATCGCGTGGTGATCCCCTTTGTCATCGCCTGCGGTGACTGCTTCTTTTGCCGTCTGCAGCAGTACGCTGCCTGTGAGAATACCAATGCCGGGCAGGGCGCTGCGCTGAACAAAAAGCAAATTCCCGCGCCGGCAGCGCTGTTTGGCTATAGCCATCTCTACGGCGGCGTGCCGGGAGGGCAGGCGGAATATGTGCGCGTGCCGAAAGGCAACGTCGGACCGTTTAAGGTGCCGCAGCTGCTCTCCGATGATAAGGCCCTGTTTCTTTCTGATATTTTACCCACCGCCTGGCAGGCGGCAAAAAATGCGCAGATTGAAAAAGGCTCCAGCGTCGCCGTTTTCGGTGCCGGTCCGGTGGGGTTGTTGACGATTGCCTGCGCACGGCTGTTAGGGGCTGAGCAGATTTTTGTTATCGACCATCACCCCTATCGGCTGCGGTTTGCCGAGGCGCGCTACGGTGCTATCCCCATCAATTTTGATGATGATAACGACGCGGCGGAAAAGATAATCGAGCAAACCGCCGGGCAGCGGGGTGTCGATGCCGTCATTGATGCCGTCGGGTTCGAAGCCAAGGGCAGCACAACGGAGACGATCCTCAGCAACCTTAAAATTGAGGGCAGCAGCGGCAAAGCGCTGCGTCAGTGTATCGCTGCCGTCCGGCGCGGCGGGGTGGTCAGCGTACCCGGCGTGTATGCCGGGTTTATTCATGGCTTCCTGTTTGGGGATGCCTTCGATAAAGGGCTAACGTTTAAGATGGGCCAGACGCACGTCCACGCTTGGCTGGGCGAACTGTTACCGCTGATCGAAAAAGGGTTGCTGACGCCGGAAGAGATTGTGACGCATTATCTCCCCCTGGCGGATGCGGAACGTGCCTATAAGATTTTCGAAAAACGGGAGGAGGAGTGCCGGAAGGTGATTCTGGTGCCCGGCGCGGAAACGCCTGAGGCCGCTGAGCAAAAAGTGAAGGGCCTGGTAAATGCGTTCCCGGGCGGCGTGGTATGAGGTCACTTGTCGGTGGCGCTCAAGTTACTGTCCTGCGATGTAGCGCAATCGGGTGAAGATGTTCGGAAAGAGGATGCAGGCGCATCCTCTGTGCAACGCGGGTCGCGTTTGTTCAGAATGACATTAACGCAGGTAATCGCCCGCGGCTTCTGGCTGGTAGAGCAGCTCCAGCACTTCCAGATGGGTGGAGGCACCGCCCGGCAATTCCCAGTGGATGGTATCGCCCGTGCGCAGCCCCAGCAGTGCGGCCCCCACCGGCGCAAGAACCGAAAGTTGCGCGCTGCTGTCCGTCATCTGGGCCGGGTAAACCAGCGTGCGGGTTAGCTCTTCACCGGTGGTCAGGTTGCGGAATTTCACCTGGCTGTTCATGGTGACCACGTTATGCGGCATCGTCTCAGGCGTGCACATCTGCGCCCGGTCGAGTTCCTCATTCAGAGCATCGGCCACCGGAAGTGAGGCGAATTCTGCTTTTTCCAGCAGCCTGTCGATACGTTCTGCGTCGAGCTCGTTGATGATGATTGTAGGTCTGGACATTTTTTACTCCATGTCGTTAATGCTGCGTCTAACGCAGAAACCAATCCAAAAGAAAACCCTCGCCGTCTGGCAGCGAGGGTTTAACTCTCCCGATGATACTGGCTGAACGCGCAAGTTTGAAGTGATGAAGGTCACATTCATGTGCCATATGAATTTTCACTGAAATTTATTCAGTCTTCATTCCTGGCGGATTGCGTTACGCTGTATGTTCTGAACCCGGGCGCTGCGCGAAACATCATTCGCCGCAGCCCTTACCAACGAGAGAGCGCTATGTACTTCTACCAACCGTCTCAGGGGCATGGCCTGCCGCATGACCCGCTGAACGCCATTGTCGGCCCCCGTCCGATTGGCTGGATCTCCTCTTGCGACCAGGCCGGTCAGCTCAACCTTGCGCCGTATAGCTTCTTCAACTGCTTTAACTATCGCCCGCCGATCATTGGCTTTTCAAGCAACGGCTGGAAGGACAGCGTGCATAATATTGTTGAAACAAAGGAGTTTGTCTGGAATCTGGCAACGCGCGATCTTGCGGAAGCGATGAATCAGACCTCTGCCATGCTGCCTCACGACCAGGACGAATTTACCTTTTCCGGATTAACGCCTGCGGCAAGCCAGCTGGTGAGCGCCCCCCGCGTGGCGGAAAGCCCGGTCAACTTTGAGTGCCGCCTGTCTCAGTGCATTCAGCTTACCGGCGCCGACGGTACGCCGGTGGATACCTGGCTGGTGCTGGGAGAAGTGGTCGGGATCCATATTGCCGAAACGTTGCTGGAAGAGGGCATATACCAGACGGCGAAAGCGCAGCCCATCCTGCGCGCGGGTGGGCCGACGGCTTACTATGGCATCAGTGACGAACACCGGTTTGACATGGTGCGACCGGTGGTGGGCGATCAGTAACCGGCCTTATCAATGACAAATTGTTTTCCGCAGTTGCCTGGATGCGGCTGCGGAGCAAAGGATGTCGCAGAAAGCGGGGCGTTAATGGTGTCTGCTTTGAGTGAAATTTGCATTTCGGTCAGATACGCCGGATTACCGTTGCAGGTCAGCTTGAAGGCTTTGATATTTTCCTTGTCCCAGCTTTTGGCAACGGCGTTGTCAAAATCACTCCGGCTGACGGTTTTACCGTAATTTTCCGCAAGGAAATGACCGACGGCGCTGTTTTTCATTTCCTGATTCATTCTCACCATGGTGCCGAAATAGGCATCGGGATCAAAACCAAAGCAGACGCCATGTTTGGCATATTCGTAACGTTCCAGACAGGAGTTTCCACCCGCGCCCGGCATGACCTCGTTCAGCTTAGCCGCGCCGGAAAGCGACAGCCCGGTTTCGGCTGCTGCGCATTTGCGGCTGGCCTTCACTTCCGGCATGTTCGGGATAGGGCGCGTGGCGCAGCCAAACCGCATCCATCGACGTTCATCCACGCCGCGTGCGGCAATGGATTTCGGCAGGCCGGGCCATAGCCCGTGAACGGTCAGAAAATCGGTTTTATTGTCGCGCTCTTTTTGCAGACGACATTCATCCGGTTCATTGCGGTTACGCTCGACCATGCTTTGACAAAATCCCGTTTGCCAGGATAAAGCCAGCACATAGCGATCGAAATCGCCGTACTGCGTGGCCTTGAGGGGTTCGGCCTGTGCTGAGAAGAGACTGAGTGCAAGCGCTACTGCGCCAGACGGGATAACAATATCCTTCCTGAACATGTGATTTCCTGATTGGTTGTGCGCAATTCATTTTTGTGGGTTATTAAAGCACAAAAAGCGCCCGCAGGCGCTTTTAGGTAATCAGGAATTTCACTTAGGCGGCGCCGGGAACCAGCACTTCGGTAGCAATAATGACGATGATCAGCCCAACCAGCACCGGCACTGACGTGCGTTTCACCACTTCAAACGGCGAGATTTTGGCCATCCCGGCAACCGCCACCACCACGCCTGAGACAGGCGAGATGGTACGACCCAGGTTTGAAGCCTGGAGCATGGGAATGGAAAGATAAGCCGGGTTGATACCGGACGAGTGAGCCAGCTTAGGGATCATCTCAACGAAGGCGTAAAATGGCGCATTCCCGGAACCGGTGGTCATTGCCGCCAGCATGGTCAGTACCACCAGGACCAGCATCAGGATAATACTGGCCGAGCCAAACGAGGTGGCGATGGAGATCAGGCTCTGGATAAAGCCGATCGTGCTCAGACCCTGGGCAAAGACACCTGCTGCAACCAACAGCATCACCACGCCAGCAAACGCATCTGCCATACCGCGATACGCGACCTCAAGGCCGGAGAAGACTTTTTGGGTGTTGAAACCGCGCACGAACTCCAGCACAGCGGCTAACAGCATACAGATAACCAGGATAGTAATAATGTGCAGCTGCGGGCCCCATTTCCCGTCAAAAATGAGCACGCCGATAATCGGCGTGAACGGCAAAATGGCATAGAACGCCGGCGCTGTGGTGGTGATTTCGCTTACATCCATCATTTCATGGCTGATGTTCTCTTTCTTATCAAGATAGCGCTGCCAGAAGAAATGCGCGATACCCATTCCCACAATGGCGACAATCGAGATCGGCAGCGTGGTTTTAAAGGCGAAGTCGATAAGCGACATTTCGGCTGCTTTCGCCGCCAGCACAACGTCTCCTGACGTCGGGGAGAGAATAATGGCCGCCGGGGAGGCGCAAATTGCCGCCGCTGCCCCACGGCTGATGCCCACGTTCACCATCACCGGGAACAGCGTGGCCATTAACAGTACGCCAAGCCCGGTTGCCGATGAAACGGCCAGCGACATCAGGCAGGCGAGGAAATAGGCGGCAACCATCAACAGATACGGCGAGTTAATGTACTGCAGGGGTTTCGAGGCAAGCTTCACAACCATGTCGTTCGCGCCGATATGGGTCATATAGGCTGCAAAACCGCACAGCATCATGATCATCATACCCAGATCGCCACCGCGGCTCATGAGCAGGATTTTAATATATTCAACAATATCCGTGGCGGTGTAGCCCGTGCTGGCTGCGCTGGCAGGTAAAACCTGATGACCCATTACTGCGCTGATTATCAGCAGCGTTAAACCACCGACAAATAAAACGCCCGTGGCTGAGTATCCTTTAATGATGTAGCGAGCTACACCCACAATGACAACGACCCCAATTATGAGTTCGATAAACGTAAGCATGATTTCCCCTGTGTCTTTCTGCCCTGAGATATAAAAAATTAATATAAAAATGAAGGATGAAAATGTGCCGAATTAATGGCCCGCCCTTGCTGATTAAAATCAATAAACAGACGACTAACGAACAGCATAACAGCGTTTTTGCCATGGCTAAGGCATTTATGTCATAAGGATCTTGACCGGCAAAGACAGCGTAACATGTCTATGTAATGATAACAAAATGTTAAACTTTTGTGTGGTCTGGCCTGTTAGTACTGGAGACGGTTAACAGACATTAGGCGTACATGATGAGGGTTTATTCGGGATAAGCAGAACGCCGCTTTAAGAATATTCCCGAAAAGTGTCCTGATATTTAAGAGTAGGGGTGATGCCGTTAAGGCTTGGTTCAATTATTCTATGTTAAACTTTGCCTCGAATATCAAGAATGGTAATTGCATTGTGATTGTACGTAATACTTTTTTCTCTATTTTATTGTTTATTATTGGCCAGTTAACGTTTTCTTCTGTTGCACAGGCAGAGAACAACGCGACGGACAAAGGTTGGTTCTCTACTTTTACGGATAATGTTTCGCAGACCTGGTCAGCGCCTGAACATTATGATCTCTATGTCCCGGCAATAACGTGGCATGCGCGCTTTGCTTACGACAAAGAGAAAACGGATAAATACAACGAGCGTCCCTGGGGAGCGGGTTTTGGTCAGTCGCGCTGGGATGATAAAGGAAACTGGCATGGCATCTATCTGATGGCCTTCAAAGACTCCTTTAACAAGTGGGAACCGATTGGCGGCTACGGCTGGGAAAAAACCTGGCGCCCGCTGGCGGATGAGAACTTCCACGTTGGTCTGGGTTATACCGCCGGGGTGACCGCGCGCGACAACTGGAAGTACATTCCGATCCCCGTATTGCTGCCTCTGGCCTCTGTTGGATACGGCCCTGCAACGTTCCAGATGACCTACATTCCGGGAACCTATAACAACGGTAATGTTTACTTCGCCTGGATGCGTTTTCAGTTTTAACTGACAAAACATTACCTGGTGGTGAAAAAACGTGCAGCCGTTGATTCGTAAGCGATAAAAATCTGTCAGTGAAAATTAACGCGACTTTAGTCACTTTTTGTCAAAGATCCGCTGGACAAAAGGTCCCACAATTGATGTACTGGTAACCGACACAGCATTTGTGTCGTTTTTTAATGTAAAGGTAATTTTGATGTCTAAGATTAAAGGTAACGTTAAGTGGTTTAATGAGTCCAAAGGATTCGGTTTCATTACTCCTGAAGATGGCAGCAAAGACGTGTTCGTACACTTCTCTGCAATCCAGTCTAATGGTTTCAAAACTCTGGCTGAAGGTCAGCGTGTAGAGTTCGAAATCACTAACGGTGCCAAAGGCCCTTCTGCTGCTAACGTAATCGCTCTGTAATTCAGACGCGTCAGCAAGAATTTCAAAACCCGCTCATTGAGCGGGTTTTTTTCGTTATGAATCAGCCAAGCAGGTAAATTTTCAGGAAGCTGGCCACGATCAGTACGCTCAACAACACCATGCCTGCGCTCATCAGACTCTGTTTCATTTGTCACCCTCGTTCAGTATTGCCTTCAGAGTGACAGAGAAAAATTAAGCCAACATTAACGCTCCGGCAGTTAATGCGTGCTTACAGAGGAAAAAAGCCAAAATGCGATCCCCGTCATCGCGAAAGATCCGATCATGTTGATCGCGATATTCACCAGCGCCCAGCCGATACGACCTTCCTGAAAGAGAAAAACCGTTTCCGCGGAAAAGGTTGAAAATGTGGTCAAACCGCCGCAGAAGCCGGTGGTAATTAAGACTTTCCACATGGGATCGATGTGCGTCATCCGGTTAAACCAGGCCAGCCCCATACCAATAATAAAAGCACCAATCAGGTTGGCGGCCAGCGTTCCTAATGGAATCGCCTGGTGCAGGGGATTAAACCGCATACTCAGTAACCACCTCGCAACGCTCCCCGTGCCTCCACCAATAAAAACAGCTAAAAGGAGTTGTAACACGCTAAATACCTGCTATTTGATGTGTAAGAGTAGCGAGTTTAACGCTGTTTATAATGAGGGGACAAATATGTATGTTGCGGTAGGGCAGTTTGCGGTCACGCCTGACTGGCGGGTTAACGCAGTGCAGTGCGTTAACCTGATGATACTGGCCCGACAGAAAGGCGCGTCGCTGCTGGTGCTTCCTGAGGCGTTGCTGGCAAGGGATGATAACGACCCGGATTTGTCCGTGAAGTCCGCACAGGCCCTTGACGGCGAATTTTTACAACAGCTGCTCGCTCAGAGCGTAGGCAGTACGATGACCACCGTCTTAACCGTGCACGTTCCCTCAACGCCGGGTCGCGCAGTGAATACGCTGGTGGCTATTCGTGACGGTGCCATTGTTGCGCGCTACGCCAAGCTTCATCTCTATGATGCGTTCAGCATCCAGGAGTCGCGACGCGTTGATCCGGGAGATGTCGTCCCACCGCTCATTGATATCGACGGGTTTAAGGTGGGGTTGATGACCTGCTATGACCTGCGTTTCCCGGAGCTGGCGGTGCATCTGGCGCTGCAGGGGGCGGAGGTGCTGGTATTGCCCGCCGCATGGGTTAAGGGGCCGCTAAAAGAGCAACACTGGGCTACGCTGCTTGCGGCACGCGCGCTGGACACGACCTGTTATGTTGTTGCCGCCGGGGAGTGCGGCAATAAAAACATCGGGCAGAGCAGGGTGGTTGATCCCCTGGGAGTGACGATTGCCGCCGCAGCGGAAGCGCCGGTTCTGCTGATGGCGGAGATAATTTTAGAAAGAGTTGCGCTTGCGCGTCAGCAATTACCTGTTCTTCGCAACCGTCGCTTTGCGCCACCGCAATTATTGTGATGTTTTTTTCAACAATGCTTGATTCACCTTGTTACAGATTGCTATTGTGTGCACGCGCCAAATGACCGTTAATACGATCGGGTTTTGGCGCTGAATGCAGCCTGTTTTAAGTAAAGAAGGTATCTATGGGTGAGATTAGTATTACCAAACTGCTGGTGGTTGCCGCACTGGTCGTCCTGCTGTTTGGTACCAAGAAGTTACGCACGCTGGGTGGTGACCTGGGGGCTGCCATCAAAGGCTTCAAGAAAGCGATGAACGACGATGACGCAGCCGCGAAGAAAAGCGCTGACGACATCCCGGCAGAGAAGCTTTCCCACAAAGAGTAACGGCAATGCCTGAGGGCTTGCGAAAAAAAACCGGCTCATGAGGCCGGTTTTTTTGCATTACTGTAAATGAATATTACGGCGTTATTTGACTTCTTCGCCTTTCGCCTGCATATCCGCATGGTAAGAAGAACGAACAAATGGACCACAAGCCGCGTGGGTAAAGCCCATCGCCAGCGCTTCGGCTTTCATCTCGTCAAATTCATCCGGGCTCACGTAGCGCTGTACCGGCAGGTGGTGACGGCTTGGCTGCAGATACTGGCCGAGCGTCAACATGGTCACACCGTGGCGGCGCAGATCGCGCATGACGTCGATGATTTCGTCATTGGTTTCACCCAGACCAACCATCAGACCTGACTTGGTCGGGATATGCGGATGTGCTTCTTTAAAGCGCTCCAGCAGCTTCAGAGACCAGTTATAGTCGGCTCCCGGACGCACCTGACGGTAAAGACGCGGAACGTTCTCCAGGTTGTGGTTAAACACATCTGGCGGCGTCGCGGTCAGGATATCCAGCGCGCGGTCCATACGGCCGCGGAAGTCAGGAACCAGCGTCTCGATTTTGATGTTCGGGCTTTTTTCGCGAATGGCAGTAATGCAGTCAGCGAAGTGCTGAGCACCGCCATCACGCAGATCGTCGCGGTCAACGGAGGTGATAACCACATAACGCAGCGCCATGTCGGCGATGGTTTGCGCCAGTTTTTGCGGCTCGTTGGCATCGGGGGCCACCGGGCGGCCATGCGCTACGTCGCAGAATGGGCAGCGGCGGGTACAGATGGCACCCAGAATCATAAACGTCGCGGTGCCGTGATTGAAACATTCAGCAAGGTTCGGGCAAGAGGCTTCTTCACAAACAGAGTGAAGGCCATTCTTACGCATCGCCGCTTTGATCCCCTGGATACGCGAAGAGTCTGCCGGAAGTTTGATTTTCATCCATTCCGGTTTTCTTAACAGCGCCTCGCGCTCTGTAGCCACGTTTTTAACCGGGATAAGGGCCATTTTATCGGCATCGCGGTATTTAACACCGCGTTCCATCACAATGGGTTTACTCATAGCGTGCGTGTTCCAGTTGCGAATATCGAAGGAAAGCGTTTCAATTCAAGGGAATGTTGTATTTATCAACTATTTTTGAACGAACGACAGGCAGTATATCATTTATAGGGGCGTTAAAGCAGCCTGCCAGGTCGCCAATTTGTAAAATAGTTGTTGTTTTGTGCCTTTTGCCCTGCGAGCGGCAGGGACGTGTACGGGTACGCTCTGTCAGAAGGCCTGACGGATAATGCGGATGACGTTTTCCAGTACCGGATCGCGCAAGCTGAGCTTGTTGTAATGCAGTGAAATCTCGATAGATTCTGCATTGAGCTGGCTTAGCGGAATACTCTCCAGCGGCCAGCATTTCCGCAGCAGGTTATACAGGCGTGAAGGCATGATGCACAGCATATCGCTGCTGCCAATCAGGGATGCGGTGGTGAACATATTGTAACTGCTGAAACTGATCTGACGTTCCGGGAAAATTTCGTCAATACGCTGACGCAGAGCGTGGTTAGACTGTCCTTCGGTCATGAAAGACGAGTGGTCGTAGTTGCGCAGGTTTTCAATGGATAACGGCTCGCTGAGGACGGGGTGCTGCCTGCGGCAAACCAGCACCAGGTTATCGGCGTAAAGCACATTTTGCCCCAGCGCTCGGGCGCTAAAGCTGCCGCTTTCGATGACCAGGTCCGTCTGGAACTGAGCAAGCTGAACGTCAGGTTCGTTAAGAGGCACATTGCGAAGCAGAAGCTGAGGCGCTTGCTCTTTCACGGCCTGGAAGATCGCGGGCATCACCAGCACGCCGACAGAAGGGGAGCAGCCGATGGTGATGGTTCTCTGTTTGTCATAGCTTCCGGTTAAATCCAGCGCACCCAGAATCGACTCCAGCCCCTGGCTGATGTATTCGTGGAGATGTGTCGCATAGGCCGTTGGCGTGACGCCCTGGCCCTTACGGATAAATAAGGGGTCGGGAAATATAGCCCGTAGCTTTTGAATTGACTGACTTATTGCCGATGGCGTGAGATTAAGAATTTTCGCAGCATTAACGATACCCTTATGGACATATACTGCCTCAAAAATAGTCAGTAAATTGAGATCAATATTACGTAAAGTCCGAAAAATTTGCGGCTTATCTTCGCCACCGGGGTCATTCAGGCGTTTGGCTGGTAAATTATTATACTCCACGCTTTCACTCCGTATACATTCACAACATGAATGATAGTTCAATTTATTTATTATGCTTGTAGAGATTCGTAAAGTGTTGCTTTTGTTCCACTTGTTTATCAAAAACAAACAGTTGTGTGATTATCACTCAAGTTACTTAGCCTGTGTATGCCGTGCTGTCCGGAGGCTAAATAATATGTAAGGGCAATATTCGGGCGCTTCGAAAATATAGAATCTGCGGATTATTGTAAAGCGTAAAAGCGGTAAATAAACAGTGGCCCGTCAAATTATCGAGCCATTCTGGATGATATATTAAGCAGGGATATATTCGTGCGGGGGATTGTTAAGTAGCGCTAACACATTCTTCAGAAGCACGGGACGTATATTTTCTGGCGTAGCGGTATCGACCCACTGGCGCATTTGCGTCATTTCCATGCCGGCGTAGCCGCAGGGGTTTATGCGCTGGAAAGGCGTAAGATCCATATTAATATTCAATGCCAGACCGTGGAAGGAACAACCTTTACGAATACGTAGCCCCAGAGAGCAGATCTTCATTTCGCCAACGTAGACGCCCGGCGCATCGGCACGCGGATGCGCGTCAATACCATACTCCGCCAGCGTGTTGACGACGGTCTGTTCCAGTAACGTCACCAGCTCACGTACGCCAAGCTTTCTGCGCTTCAGATTAAGCAGGACGTACATCACCTGCTGCCCGGGCCCATGGTACGTGACCTGACCGCCGCGGTCGCTCTGGATCACCGGGATATCGCCCGTCATTAATAAGTGTTCCGCTTTTCCCGCCTGGCCCTGCGTAAATACCGGCAGATGTTCGACCAGCCAAATCTCATCAGGTGTTGTGTCATCGCGTGAATCGGTGAACTCGTGCATAGCCTGAGAGACAGGCTCATAAGGTTGCAGCCCGAGATGACGGACCAGAATTTTATCCTGATACAAAACGCGTCTCCGAAGACGAGAAAAAGATGAGGGGGAGTATATCACAGCGGGGAAGAGGGGTTACCCGGTAAACCGGGTAACCGCAAAGGGGCTACAGCACCATACGAACGATTTCGATATTGCCGAGCTCTTCGTACAGCGTCTCAACCTGCTCGATATGTGTGGCAGTGATGGTAATAGAAACCGAGTGGTAGTTGCCCTTGCTGCTTGGTTTTACTGACGGAGAGTAGTCACCCGGCGCATGGCGCTGTACCACTTCAACCACCTGATCAACCAGCTCAGGTTTCGCCAGACCCATTACTTTGTAGGTAAACGGGGTAGGGAATTCAAGCAGTTCGTTAAGTTTGGTTTTCATGTCAGCTCCGGCGTAACGTCAAAAAGAATAACTCCCACGTCAGGTGGGAGTTATCAGGATACTTAGTATATGGGGATCAAAATCACACTTTCAAGTGTTCGATTTTTAGCCAAACCAGTGATGGAACATCAGTTTAATGTAATCAATGATTTTGCCGAAGAAATTGCCTTCAGGAATTTCTTCCAATACCACGAGTGGACGCTGGTCGATCGTTTTACCGTCCAGCTGGAAGTTGATGGTGCCCACCACCTGGTTTTTCTGCAGCGGGGCATGCAGTTCGGTGGTGTTGAGCACATAGCTTGCTTTCAGATCCTTCATACGACCGCGTGGAATGGTCAGGTAGAGGTCTTTATCCACGCCCAGAGAAGCACGATCGTTATCGCCGAACCAGACGGGTTCAGAAGCAAATTCTTTGCCTGCTTTCAGCGGGTTCACGGTTTCGAAGAAACGGAAGCCCCAGGTCAGCAGCTTCTTACTCTCGGTTTCGCGACCTTTAAAGGTGCGACCGCCCATCACGGCAGAGATCAGGCGCATCTGGCCTTCAGTGGCAGAGGCTACCAGGTTGTAACCGGCTTTGTCGGTGTGGCCGGTTTTGATGCCGTCAACGTTCAGGCTGTTATCCCACAGCAGGCCGTTACGGTTGGTCTGACGAATGCCGTTGAAGGTGAACTCTTTCTCTTTGTAGATAGAATACTCGTTAGGTACGTCGCGGATCAGCGCCTGACCAATCAGCGCCATATCACGTGCGGAGCTGTACTGACCGTCTGCATCGAGACCGTGTACGGTCTGGAAATGGCTGTTCTTCAGACCCAGGGCATTTACGTAGCTGTTCATCAGGCCCACGAACGCATCCTGACTACCGGCGGCGAAATCGGCCATGGCCACGCAGGCATCGTTACCGGACTGCAGGTTAATGCCACGAATTAACTGAGAAACCGGAACCTGCATTCCCGGTTTCAGGAACATCAGCGAGGAACCTTTGAAAACCGGGTTCCCGGTAGCCCACGCATCGTTGCCGATGGTGACCAGATCCGTCTCTTTGAACTTACCGGCTTTCATTGCCTGGCCGATGACGTAGCTGGTCATCATTTTGGTCAGGCTGGCCGGGTCACGGCGGGCATCGGCATTCTGTTCTGCCAGCACTTTGCCAGAGTTGTAATCGATCAGGATGTAGGATTCCGCGTCGATTTGCGGAACGCCAGGGATCATGGTCTTGATATTCAGGTCATCAGCATGAGCTGCAGAGAGTGCAGCCGCGCAAAGGGCCGTGGTCAGCGCCATGCGCTGCACAAAACGAGCAGAAAAAGTGGTCTTCATGGTCAGAACTACGACATCCGTGATGGAATTAAAAAAAGTGCCTTACTATAGCAAATGCTATTCAGGCAGGCATCCGACTTTAAGCATGAGTTTGTGAATGTGTTTTACACAAACTGACATTTCGGATACCGCCGATTAATTACTTCGTAACAGCGATAAAGGACTGCAGCTGTGCCTCGCTCTGCAAACGCTGCTGCAGGGATGCCGCCTGCGACTTGCTGGCAAACGGCCCCATCTGAATACGCCAGACCGCGCCGTTTTGCTCAACGCGTCCTGGCACGCCAAACTGCTGGCTTAGACGCTGCTGATACTGCTGGGCACGGGCCCGATCGCTCACTGCGCCCACCTGGACGACAAAGCCGCCGCTGGCTGCTGCGGGAGCGGCAACGGCTGCGCTCTGGGTCGTGACCGGAGCCGTTACCGGGGCAGGCTGCTGCACGACGGGAGCGGCAACAGGGGCTGGCGTCGGCTCACTGCTCTCCAGCACGCCCGAGGCTAAGTTCGTTGGTGCGCCAAGGAAGCCGCTGCTTTTTACCGGTGCGCCAGTGGCATCATCGCTTTGCAGCGTGTCATTGCTGATCGGGCGTATTTCTCCCGCCGGCTGAGAAGGCTCTGCCGGCGAGGAGACGCTTCCCATGCCGCCGTCCAGATTTGGGCGGTCGGGGAGGGCATAGGTCTGTTTCGCCACCGTGGTACACGCGGTTCCCGGCCCGGAGAGCGAACCATCCTGCGCCACGATAATTGGGTCAATGCGAACTTTGGTGTTGTTCGAGGTATTCAGGCGATCGGCAGACGCGCGGGACAGGGAAATCACCCGGTCATTACCGTACGGGCCGCGGTCGTTAATACGCACGACGATCATACGGCCGTTCGCCAGGTTGGTGATACGGGCGTAGCTAGGGATCGGTAGCGTCGGGTGCGCCGCAGTCAGCTGCATTGGGTCAAATGTTTCACCCGATGCCGTCAGGTTACTGCCCGGCTCAGCATCATAAATGGCGGCAAAGCCAGCCTGGCTAAAGCGGGACGGATCCTGCACAATTTTGTAGCTTTTGCCGTCGCGCTCGTAATCCTGATTCGCGCTGGCATTCAGCGGTTCATAAACGGGATCGGCACCGCTAATTTCAACGATTGGGCCATTACACACCGCAGGCTGCGGCGGCGCGACGGTTGCCTGTTGCTGACCATCATCACTTGTACAGGCCGCAAGTAAACTTGCCGCAATGCAGATACCCAGCCACTGCTTACGCATTCCGATCCCCTTATTTTTATACGCTTTTTGACAACATTTTTCTGTGGGTGTGGATCGACATCACGATACCAAACCCGGCCATCAACACGATCAGTGCCGAGCCTCCGTAACTCACCAGCGGCAGCGGTACGCCTACCACCGGCAGAATACCACTCACCATACCAATATTTACGAAGACATAAACGAATAAAATCAACATCAGTCCGCCTGCCATGACGCGGCCGAAGGTGGTCTGCGCGCGGGCCGCAATCCACAAACCTCGCATGATGAGCAGCACGTAGAGCGCCAGCAGGATCAGGATGCCAACCAGTCCCAGCTCTTCCGCCAGTACCGCAAAGATAAAGTCGGTGTGGCGCTCCGGTAAAAACTCCAGCTGCGACTGGGTACCGTGCAGCCAGCCTTTACCGCGCAGGCCGCCGGAGCCAATCGCAATCTTGGACTGAATAATATGATAGCCCGCACCGAGCGGATCGGTTTCCGGATCGAGAAGCATCATGACGCGCTGGCGCTGGTAGTCATGCATCAGGAAGAACCACAGGATAGGGATAAACGCTGCAACCAGCACTACCGCGATACCAATCAGACGCCAGCTTAAGCCCGACAGGAACAGGACAAACAGGCCGGAGAGGGCGATAAGGATCGAGGTGCCGAGGTCAGGCTGCGCCGCAACCAGCAGTGTCGGCAGGAATATCAGCACCAGGGCGATAGCGGTATTTTTCAGCGACGGCGGACAGACGTCGCGGTTGATAAAGCGCGCCACCATCAGCGGGACTGCGATTTTGGCAATCTCCGAGGGCTGAAAACGAACAACGCCCAGATCCAGCCAGCGCTGTGCCCCTTTTGAGATGGCACCGAACGCATCTACCGCCACCAGCAAAATAATACAGAAAATGTAGAGATACGGCGCCCAGCCTTCATAGACGCGCGGCGGGATCTGCGCCATCACCACCATAATGACCAGACCCATCGCGATCTGGCCGATCTTGCGTTCCATCATGCCGATGTCCTGGCCGCTGGCGCTCCAGATAACCAGGGCGCTGTAAACCAGCAGGGCCAGCAGGATCAGCAGCATGGCTGGGTCGATGTGAATTTTATCCCACAGCGATTTTTTATTTGGATTATCCGTCATGATTATTGGTCCTCCGCCGCAGCGGCGGCCGGATTTTCAGCCGGCAGTTCGGTGTTGTTATCACCCAGCATAATGTGGTCCAGGATCTGGCGCATGATGGTCCCTACCGCCGGGCCAGCGCCGCCGTTCTCCAGAATCATTGCCACCGCCACCTGCGGGTTATCATAAGGGGCAAACGCCGTCATTAGCTTATGGTCACGCAGACGTTCGGCAATGCGGTGTGCGTTATAGGTTTCATTGGCTTTCAGGCCAAAGACCTGCGCCGTACCGGATTTCGCGGCCACTTTATATGGCGTACCGGCGAAATACTTGTGCGCGGTTCCGTTTGGACGGTTTGCCACACCGTACATACCGTCTTTCGCTATTTCCCAGAAGCCGGAATGGATGTCGCCTACCGGCGCTTCATGGGGCTGCACCCACGGCACTTTTTTGCCATCTTCAACGGTGCTTTGCAGCAGATGCGGAACTTTCACCACGCCGTCGTTAATGAGGATCATCATCGCTTTGTTCATCTGAAGCGGGGTGGCCGTCCAGTAACCCTGGCCGATACCCACCGGTATGGTATCACCCTGATACCACGGCTTCTTGAAGCGCTTTAGTTTCCACTCGCGGGTTGGCATGTTGCCTGACCGTTCCTCAGCCAGATCCACGCCGGTGTAGTGCCCGTAGCCGAATTTGCTCATCCACTCTGACAGGCGGTCAATGCCCATGTCATACGCCACCTGATAGAAGAAGGTATCCGCAGATTCTTCCAGAGATTTCGTAACGTTCAGATGGCCGTGGCCCCATTTCTTCCAGTCGCGATAGCGTTTTTCAGAGCCCGGTAGCTGCCACCAGCCCGGGTCAAACAGGCTGGTATTGCGGTTGATGACGCCCGCGCTCAGCGCTGAGACCGCCACGTACGGTTTAACCGTTGATGCCGGTGGGTAAACGCCTTGCGTGGCGCGGTTCACCAGCGGGGTGTTAGGGTCATTCAGCAGGCCGGAGTAGTCTTTGCTGGAGATGCCGTCAACAAAGAGGTTCGGGTCATAGCTTGGCATGGAAACCATGGCCAGAATGCCGCCGGTGCGTGGGTCGGTGACCACCACGGCGGCGCGGCTGCCCGCCAGCAGGGTTTCAATATACTGTTGCAGTTTGAGATCGAGCGTCAGATAGACGTCGTGCCCCGCCTGAGGCGGCACTTCCTTAAGCTGGCGGATGACGCGGCCACGGTTGTTAACCTCAACTTCTTCATAGCCGGTCTGCCCGTGCAGGACATCTTCGTAGTAGCGTTCAATCCCCAGCTTGCCGATATCGTGCGTCGCGGCGTAGTTCGCCAGCTTGCCGTCTTTATCGAGGCGCTCGACGTCTTTATCGTTAATCTTGGAAACGTAGCCAATCACATGCGTCAGCGCGGATCCGTAAGGATAGTAGCGACGCTTGTAACCCTTCACTTCCACACCGGGGAAGCGGTACTGGTTCACCGCAAAACGGGCGACCTGGACTTCCGTCAGATTGGTTTTAACCGGAATGGAGGTGAAACGGTGAGAGCGGGCGCGCTCTTTTTTGAAGGCGGCGATATCGTCGTCGTTCAGGTCGACAACGCTTTTCAGCGCTTCCAGCGTATCCTGAACGTTATCGACTTTTTCCGGCATCATCTCGACTTGATAGATGGTGCGGTTTAACGCCAGCGGGGTGCCGTTACGATCGTAAATAATGCCGCGGCTGGGTGCGATAGGGACCAGCTTGATACGGTTTTCGTTGGAACGCGTCTGGTAATCGGTAAAGCGGACAATTTGCAGATTATAAAGGTTGGCGATCAGCACGCCGGTAAGCAGCAAAATCCCGGTGAAGGCGACCAGCGCCCGGCGCACAAACAGCGCGGACTCAGCCGTATAGTCGCGAAAAGAATTCTGTAGTTTCATCCGCTGCTTAATCTACCCTGGTCAGTCATTACTCGCGGTGATAGGGGTGGTTGGTAGTAATGCTCCACGCGCGATACAGGCTTTCTGCCACCAGTACCCGAACGAGCGGGTGGGGAAGCGTCAGCGCGGAGAGGGACCAACTTTGTTCTGCTGCCGCTTTGCAGGCAGGGGACAACCCTTCGGGGCCGCCAATCAACAGACTGACGTCACGACCGTCCTGCTTCCAGCGCTCCAGTTCGTGCGCCAGCTGCGGCGTATCCCAGGGTTTTCCTGGAATATCGAGGGTGACGATGCGGTTTTTGCCTGCGGCAGCAAGCATCAGTTCGCCCTCTTTATCGAGAATACGTTTGATATCGGCGTTCTTGCCGCGCTTCCCGGCGGGGATCTCCACCAGTTCGAACGGCATGTCTTTGGGAAAACGACGCAGATATTCAGTAAAACCGGTTTGTACCCAGTCCGGCATTTTGGTGCCGACGGCGACCAGCTGCAACTTCACGCATTAACCCCAGAGTTTTTCCAGCTCATACAGGCGACGGCTCTCTTCCTGCATGACGTGGACAATCACATCGCCGAGGTCAACAACCACCCAGTCAGCGGTCGCTTCACCTTCAACGCCAAGCGGTAAGAGTCCTGCTGCGCGCGATTCCTGAACCACATGGTCGGCAATCGAAACAACATGACGCGTAGAGGTACCGGTGCAGATAATCATGCAGTCGGTAATACTGGATTTACCCTTAACGTCGATAGCGATGATGTCCTGACCTTTCAGGTCATCAATTTTGTCGATAACAAAATCCTGGAGTGCTTTACCCTGCAAGTTTTCCCCCTGGGTGAATGAGATTGTACAACTATGAATTCGTGGCCAGACAGTATACCTGAACTGACGCCCCTGTCGGGACAAATGTCACCGTCCGGGCTTTTGAAGGCGGGTATCATCCCACCCTCCGCCTGAGATTGCATCGCCATTTTTGTAAAACAATTTCTGTAAAGCAACGATCGGCGGGAAAGTCTGGCAGCGGAGGATAACAGTATGGCTTAACCTGTCAAGGCAGGATAATCAATATGCTGCTTTTTATGCCCTCCGGCTATTTATCTGCGGTTTTCTGATACAACCCGTGCGTATGAATATACGCCAGCACCGGGGCAGGCAGCAGATCGTCACAGGCTAAACCCTGCTGTAAACGTTCGCGAATAACGGTCGCAGAGATGTCGAACCACGGCGTCTCCGCCAGATAAATCTTCCCGGCGGGCTGGTTGTGAAGATCTTCAACGTTATCGGTGAGATGGTCTTCAAGCCACTGCTGATATTGCGCTTCGCGCATGGTCAGCGGGTAGCCCGGACGGCGGCAGACGAGCAGGTGGCTGTTCCCCAGAATGGTTTCATACTTGTGCCACGTGGGGAAGTTGAGCAGGGAGTCCTGACCGATGATAAAGGCGAGCGGCTGGTCAGGCCCTTGCTCGGCCCGCCACTCCTGCAGCGTTTGCGACGTCCACGAGGGGGTGTCGCGACGCAATTCCCGTTCATCCAGCCTGAAGAGCGGCTTATCCGCGATAGCCAGAGCGAGCATCTCTTTGCGCTGCTCGCTGGTTGCTTCAGGCTGGGGGCGGTGCGGCGGAACATTATTGGGCATGATGGTAACGCGCTGCAGGCCGATCAGATTTGCCAGAATTTCTACCGGCTTCAGATGCCCGTAGTGTACCGGGTCAAAGGTGCCGCCATACAGGGCCTGTAAAGAGTGCATACTATCCATCAATAAATACGTCAGCCAGCGCCTTGTGGCAAAGCAGCAGGGAAAGGCTTTCCAGCTCCGCCCACACCGACTGGCCGTAATCTTGTTTTAGGGTGAGCTCGGCGCGCATCAGAAGCTGCACCGCCTGGCGCAGCTGTTCATGGCTCAGGCGGTTGATGGCCTCGGTGGTCATTGCCCGCCGGTTTTGCCACACCCGGTGTTTATCAAACAGGGAGCGTAACGGCGTATGGGCCGACTGGCGCTTGAGCGTTATCAGCAGCAACAGCTCGCGCTGCAGCGTGCGCAGCAGGATGACGGGTTCACTGCCCTCCAGGCGCAGCTGCTGGAGAATATGCAGGGCGCGTTTGCTTTTCGCCGACAACAGAGCATCCACCCAGTGGAACGGCGTGAAGTGTGCGGCATCGTTAACGGCCTGCTCAACGCGCGGTAAAGTCAGCTTGCCGTCCGGCCAGAGCAGGGAGAGCCTGTCCAGCGCCTGTGCCAGGGCCAGCAGGTTGCCTTCATAGCAGTAGCAGAGCAGTTGGTTCGCCGCATCGTCCAGTTGAAGGTTGTGCTGCTTCGCTCTCGCGGCGACCCATTTAGGCAGATGCGCCTGCTCAGGCGTCTGGCAGGTGACCAGCACCGCGTGGGTCGCGAGCTGGGTGAACCATGCCGCGTTTTCCTGCGCTTTGGTGAGCTTGCTGCCGCGCACAATTAACAGCAGATCGCTGTGTAACAGGCTGACCAGTGTGGCGAGTTGCTCATTGATGGCCGCGTTAGGGCCGTTCTCCGGCAGCAGGATCTGGATTGTCTGGCGCGACGCAAAAAGGCTCATCGCCTGACAGAGTGAGAAGAGGGCGTTCCAGTCGGTGGCGTTATCCACCTGAAAGGTATGGTGTTCATCAAAGCCCTGAGCCGCGGCCGCATGCCGCACGGCATCCAGGCTTTCCTGAAGTAGTAACGGGTCGTTTCCGAGCAGCAGATACGCCGCGCGCAGCCCTTCATTGAGCTGCGCGCGGAGTTGTTCAGGATACAGCCTGATCATCATTTACCCAGAGAGGTAGAAACAGGAGGCGTACTGGCATCCGGTTTTTCAATAATGTCAGAGCCTTCTCGGTTAGACGCTGCAATACCCGGCAGTTTGCGGATCAGCTGTTCCGCCGCCTTGTCGTACATTTCGTTGATGATAATTTGCTGTTCGGCATCTTTTGCCAGCGCGGTTTGCGGGTTATCAAAGAACGAACGATACACTTTTGCGCTGATCGGATAGATGTCTTTACCCGGGATCAGTACAGCCGCATTGACCGACAGCACCATCTGATATTCAGCCGTGCGGCCGTCCTGGAAGATGGACGCCGTATCCTGGCCCAGCGTCATTCCCAGTACGCGCAGAGACGGTACATCCTGGCGCAGCGTACCTTTCTCAACAAGCTCAACGCCGTTCAGGCGCAGCTGATTACGAATGGCCCGGCTGAGCGGTCCGTTTGGATCCCCGGAATCAAAGATCATTGTTTTCATCTCAGCAGGCACCGCCGTGGTATTGCGCAGGTGCCAGCCACAGCCAGCGGTGACAAGCACCGCCAAAGATAAGAGTATTGTTGCCAGTTGTCGCACGTTTCCTCCCGCGCTTAGCCAACGACCAGATTGAGCAGTTTACCCGGTACGTAGATCGCTTTACGTAAGTTAACGCCCTCAAGATATTTCGCAACCAGAGGTTCCTGGCCCGCGCGCTCGCGAACCTGATCTTCAGTTGCATCGACCGCCACGGTAATTTTACCACGGACTTTGCCGTTGACCTGGACCACCACCAGCGTGGTGTTTTCCACCATCGCTGCTTCGTCAGCCACCGGCCACGGCGCGTTGTCGATATCGCCTTCGCCTTTCAGCTCCTGCCACAGGGTGAAGCTGACGTGTGGCGTGAACGGGTTAAGCATGCGAACCACGGCCAGCAGCGCTTCACGCATGATGGCACGATCCTGCTCGCCGTCCTGCGGGGCTTTCGCAAGCTTGTTCATCAGTTCCATAATAGCCGCAATTGCGGTATTGAAGGTCTGACGACGACCAATATCATCGGTCACTTTCGCGATCGTTTTATGAACATCACGACGCAGCGCCTGCTGATCTTCGCTCAGCGCAGCGGCGTTCAGTGCCGGAGCATCACCCTGTGCGGTATGTTCGTACACCAGCTTCCAGACGCGTTTCAGGAAGCGGTTCGCGCCTTCTACGCCGGATTCCTGCCACTCAAGGGTCATATCAGCCGGAGAAGCAAACATCATGAACAGACGTACGGTGTCCGCGCCGTAACGCTCAACCATCACCTGCGGGTCGATACCGTTGTTTTTAGACTTGGACATCTTGCTCATGCCGGTATAAACCAGTTCATGGCCTTCAGCGTCTGTCGCCTTCACGATACGGCCTTTCTCGTCGCGCTCAACGATCGCATCAACTGGAGAAACCCAGTTACGCTCTCCGTTCGCGCCAACGTAGTAGAAGGCGTCTGCCAGCACCATACCCTGGCACAGCAGCTGTTTAGCGGGCTCGTCAGAGTTCACCATGCCGGCATCGCGCATCAGCTTATGGAAAAAGCGGAAGTAGAGCAGGTGCATGATGGCGTGTTCGATACCACCAATATAGATATCTACCGGCAGCCAGTAGTTGGCGGCGTCAGAATCCAGCATGCCTTCTTTATACTGCGGGCAGGTGTAGCGCGCGTAGTACCAGGAGGACTCCATAAAGGTATCGAAGGTGTCGGTTTCACGCAGCGCAGGCTGGCCGTTGACGGTGGTTTTAGCCCACTCAGGATCGGCTTTGATCGGGCTGGTGATGCCGTCCATAACCACGTCTTCCGGCAGGATCACGGGCAGCTGATCTTCAGGCGTTGGCATGACGGTGCCGTCTTCCAGGGTCACCATTGGAATTGGCGCACCCCAGTAACGCTGACGGGACACGCCCCAGTCGCGCAGACGGAAGTTCACTTTACGCTCGCCCACGCCCAATGAGGCCAGCTTATCGGCGATGGCGTTGAAGCCCTCTTCGAAGCTGAGGCCGCTGAACTCACCGGAGTTGAACAGGGTGCCTTTTTCGGTCAACGCCTGCTCGGACAGGTCAGGTTCAGAACCATCGGCGGCCAGAATAACGGCTTTAATCGGCAGGTTGTATTTGGTGGCAAACTCGTAGTCGCGCTGATCGTGGCCCGGAACGGCCATGACAGCACCAGTACCGTACTCCATCAGAACGAAGTTTGCAGCCCAGACCGGGATCGCTTCGCCCGTCAGCGGGTGCTTAGCATAGAAGCCCGTCGCAACGCCTTTTTTCTCCATCGTCGCCATGTCGGCTTCGGCCACTTTCGTGTTGCGGCATTCGTCGATGAAGGTCGCCAGTTCCGGGTTGTTCTCTGCCGCTTTCTGCGCCAGCGGGTGACCTGCGGCCACGGCCAGATAGGTCGCACCCATGAAGGTATCCGGACGGGTGGTGTAGACGGTCAGGGTCTGGTCGTAGTTCTCAACGTTGAAGGTAATTTCCACGCCTTCAGAACGGCCGATCCAGTTGCGCTGCATGGTCTTAACGGTGTCAGGCCAGTGATCCAGTGTATCCAGATCGTTCAGCAGTTCGTCAGCGTAAGCGGTGATTTTGATAAACCACTGCGGGATCTCTTTACGCTCAACTTTGGTGTCGCAGCGCCAGCAGCAGCCGTCGATAACCTGCTCGTTCGCCAGAACGGTCTGGTCATTCGGGCACCAGTTAACGGCAGAGGTCTTCTTGTACACCAGGCCTTTTTTGTACAGCTCGGTGAAGAACTTCTGCTCCCAGCGGTAGTATTCCGGGGTGCAGGTCGCCAGCTCGCGGCTCCAGTCATAGCCGAAGCCCAGCATTTTGAGCTGGTTTTTCATGTACGCGATGTTGTCGTACGTCCACGGTGCCGGAGCGGTATTGTTTTTTACCGCTGCGCCTTCTGCAGGCAGGCCGAACGCATCCCAGCCGATTGGCTGCAGAACGTTTTTGCCCAGCATGCGCTGGTAACGGGCGATCACATCACCGATGGTGTAGTTACGCACGTGGCCCATGTGTAGTCGACCAGAAGGATAGGGAAGCATCGACAGGCAGTAATACTTCTCTTTGCTCTCGTCTTCGGTTACTTCAAAGGTGCGCTTCTCGTCCCAGTGTTGCTGGACTTTTGATTCTATCTCTTCCGGGCGGTATTGCTCTTGCATGGCAGCCAGTGGTCCTGTGTTCAATACAGCTACAAAAATGTAGCCAATGGATGTGGTAATTCAGATCCGCATAGCATAGCCCAAACGCCCGCGTCAAAACAGCCTTTCGCGCAATTGCACTTTGCAGGAATTTACCGGGTCTGTGCTTCACCTGACAAAGCGGCGGCGAAATAAGGTCTATTATTAGAAATAGTTACTTACCCGGGAGGCAAAATGATGAACAAGGTTGCTCAATTTTACCGCGAACTGGTGGCGACACTGACGGAACGGCTGCGTAACGGCGAGCGCGATATTGACGCGCTGGTCGAACAGGCGCGTGAACGGGTGACGCAAACGGGTGAGTTAACGCGAACCGAAGTGGAAGAGGTGACGCGCGCCGTACGCCGCGATCTGGAAGAGTTCGCGCGCAGCTACGAAGAGAGCCAGGATGAGATCGCCGACAGCGTCTTTATGCGGGTGATCAAAGAGAGCCTGTGGCAGGAGCTGGCGGATATTACCGATAAAACCCAGCTGGAGTGGCGCGAGGTGTTCCAGGATTTAAATCATCACGGCGTGTACCAGAGCGGTGAAGTGGTGGGGCTGGGGAATCTGGTGTGCGAGAAGTGCCATCACCATATTGCGGTATATACGCCGGATGTGTTGCCGCTGTGCCCGAAGTGCGGGCACGATCAGTTCCAGCGTCGCCCGTTTGAGCCATAAGTAAAAGCGCAGTTTAGTTCCCTCTCCCCGTGGGAGAGGGCCAGGGTGAGGGCGTCAGGCCGCACAATAGTAAGCAAGTCTTTCCGCCAGCAAATCCACAAACGCCGCCCGGTCGATATCCACCATCAGCGTCGTATTCGGTTTATTTCCCGTCAGCGAATAGTAATCCACCACCGTCATCCCCTGGGTATATTTCCCCTGCGTCTCCACGCCAACCCATCTGTCCACCGTGGTAAACATTTCAGGCTTCAGCAGCCAGGCGATGGTGCACGGGTCATGCAGCGGCGCGCCGTGAAAGCCCCATTTCTCGGCTTTGTGATACTCCATAAAGAAGTCGAGCAGCTCGGCTACGGTTGTCGCAACCGGGTTGCCCACGGCGCGGAAGCGGTCAATATCGTCTGCCATAATCTGTGCCCGATGCGTCACGTCCAGCCCCGCCATCACAATCGGCAGGCCCGACTGGAAGACGATCTCCGCAGCCTCCGGATCAACAAAGATGTTGAATTCGGCCGCAGGCGTCCAGTTCCCCAGCCCCATTGATCCGCCCATGATGACGATACGGGCGATGTTGCTGTGCAGTTCAGGATGGCTGTTCAGCAGAAGCGCAACGTTGGTCTGCGGGCCGGTAGCCACCAGCGTCACGGGCTCTGCGCTTTCACGCAGCACCTTCGCCATTAGCTCGACGGCGGTGCAGTCTTGCGGTGTGAAACCTGGCTCCGGCAGCGCCGGGCCATCCAGCCCGCTTTCACCGTGAACGTTGTCGGCAATGATCAGCTCGCGCATCAGCGGCTTAACGGCGCCGCCTGCGACAGGAATATCGGTGCGTTTCAGCAGCGTCAGCATTCGTAAAACGTTGCGCAGGGTTTTGTCCGGCGTCTGATTTCCGGCGGACGAGGTGACCGCTTTCACGTCCAGTTCAGGTGAGGCAAGCGCGAGGACGAGCGCGATCGCGTCATCATGACCCGGATCGCAGTCGAGAATTATAGGGTGTGCCATAGCGTTCTCCATTCTTAGCATTATTTTGTGACAAGGTTAACGCTGCGATGTGACGCCGAATAGAAAAAGAGATCTAAAGCGTGAAGCAGTGCGCAATCCGCAGATTGCGCACCGAGAAGATTAGTGCAGAATTTTCGCGAGGAAATCTTTGGCGCGTTCGGATTTCGGATTGGCGAAGAACTCTTCTTTCGGTGAGTCTTCGACAATTTTCCCTTCGTCCATGAAGATCACGCGGTTGGCCACTTTACGGGCGAAGCCCATTTCGTGCGTCACCACCATCATGGTCATCCCTTCGTGCGCCAGCTCGACCATCACGTCCAGCACTTCGTTGATCATTTCAGGATCGAGCGCTGACGTGGGCTCATCGAACAGCATCGCCACCGGATCCATGCACAGCGCGCGCGCAATCGCCACACGCTGCTGCTGGCCGCCGGAAAGCTGTGCCGGGAACTTATCGGCATGTGCAGAAAGCCCCACGCGTTCCAGAAGCTTGAGCCCCTTTTCGCGCGACGCTTTTTTATCACGCTTGAGCACTTTGACCTGAGCCAGCGTCAGGTTCTCAATAATGGACAGATGAGGGAACAGCTCAAAATGCTGGAACACCATGCCGACGTGAGAGCGAAGCTGGGCCAGGTTGGTTTTCTTGTCGTTCACTTTCGTGCCGTTAACAACAATTTCGCCCTGCTGCACAGGCTCCAGACCATTAACCGTTTTGATCAGCGTAGACTTACCGGAACCGGACGGCCCGCACACCACCACCACATCGCCTTTTTTGACTTCGGTGGAGCAGTCGGTCAGCACCTGAAAGTGCCCATACCATTTAGAAACATTTTTCAGGGAAATCATTATACCGTCCTTTTCTTCAGCCAGCTGACCAACAGCGACGCGCTTAAACTAATCACAAAATAGACCGCACCCGCGAAGAGTACCATCTCGACCTGCGTACCATCACGTTCACCTATGGTCGACGCGGTACGGAAGAAGTCCGCCAGACTCAGAACGTAAACCAGAGAGGTATCCTGGAACAGCACGATACCTTGGGTCAGCAGGAGCGGAACCATGGCGCGAAACGCCTGAGGCAGAATGATGAGCTGCATGGACTGCCAGTGCGTCATTCCCAGCGCCAGCGCGGCGCTGGACTGCCCACGGGAGATACTCTGGATACCCGCACGGATAATCTCTGAATAGTAAGCGGCCTCAAACATCGAGAACGCCACCATCGCAGAGATCAGGCGGATGTCGGTTTTCGGCGACAGTCCCAGCACATTCTGTAAGAAGCCTGGAACAATCAGGTAAAACCACAGCAGCACCATCACCAGCGGGATGGAGCGGAAGACGTTAACGTAGGCAGTCGCAAACCAGGCGAGCGGCTTAAAGCTCGACAGGCGCATGACGGCCAGCAGGGTGCCCCAGACGATACCCACGACGATAGCGATCGCGGTGATCTTTAGGGTAATCACCAGGCCATCGAGCAGGTAAGGCATGGATGGAACAATAGAACTCCAGTCAAATTCGTACATTATTTGCCTCCCAGATTGCCCGGCAGGCGTACTTTGCGTTCAACCAGGTTCATCACCAGCATGATGAAAGCGTTAATCAGAACATACGCGAGCGTGATCGCGGTGAAGGATTCCCACGCGTGAGCGGAGTAATCCAGCAGCTTGCCCGCCTGTGCAGCCATATCCACCAGGCCGATGGTTGAGGCGATGGCCGAGTTTTTCACCAGGTTCATCATCTCAGAGGTCATCGGTGGAACGATAACGCGGTAGGCGTTAGGCAGCAGCACGTAGCGGTAGGTTTGTGGCAGGGTCAGGCCCATCGCCAGGCCCGCATTTTTTTGTCCGCGTGGCAATGACTGAATGGCGGCACGCACCTGCTCGCAAACGCGCGCAGCGGTAAACAGCCCCAGACACATCATGGAGGAGACAAAGAACTGCACGTTCGGATCCAGCTCCGACTTGAACCACATGCCAATATTTTCCGGCAGCAGTTCCGGGATGACCAGATACCAGGTAAAGAACTGCACGATGAGCGGAACGTTACGGAACAGTTCCACATACAGTGTGCCAATTGTTGAAAGAAAACGGTTAGGGACGGTGCGCAGAATACCGAACAGCGAACCGACAAGAAACGCGATGATCCACGCCGTTATCGATAATGCCACGGTAACCTGAAAGCCGCTCCACAGCCAGCCAAGATAGGTGGTGTTGCCGAACGGGGCTTGTTGCAGGAAGATGCCCCAGTTCCAGTCTATTGACATAATAAACTCCAGAAAAAAGAGGGTAGCAGCGCTACCCTCGAAGATTGGTGAGAAGCTCTTTTTTCGCGCTGAGTGGGGAACGACCACTCAGCGTATATGTCTGTCCATGCTTCCCGACAATCGAGAGGGCAGGAGATCCCGCCCCTGTTGTTCTAATTAGTTAAGAGCCTTGTCATTTGGAGATTTGAACAGCGCTTTCATGTCGTCAGACAGTTCAAAGTTCATATTGAGATTTTTTGGTGGAATCGGGTTCTTAAACCACTTGTCGAACCATTTTTCCGCTTCGCCGGAGGTCTGCACCTGGGCGATAGTGTCATCGATCAGCTTTTTGAACTGCGGATCGTCTTTACGCAGCATACAGCCGTAGGCTTCTTTGGACTGCGCGGTACCGACGATATCCCAGTTGTCTGGTTTCTTCGCCTTCGCACGTTCGCCCGCCAGCAGGGCGTCATCCATCATAAACGCGACGGCACGACCGCTTTCCAGCGTACGGAAGGAGTCGCCATGGTCTTTCGCGCTGATGATGCGCATATCCATTTTCTTCTCGTCGTTCAGCTTGTGCAGCAGGACTTCAGAAGTGGTACCGGAGGTCACAACGACCGCCTTGCCTTTCAGGTCCGCAAAATCTTTGATCGCGCCGCCTTTCTTGGTCAGCAGACGGGTGCCTACGACAAAGATGGTGTCAGAGAAGGCCGCCTGTTTTTGACGCTCGAGGTTGTTGGTGGTGGAACCACACTCGAAGTCAAAGGTGCCGTTTTGCAGCAGTGGAATACGGTTCTGTGAAGTGATTGGGATCAGCTTCACCTGCAGGTCAGGTTTGTTCAGCTTTTTCTTCACAGCTTCAACGATAGCGTTGGAGTAATCCTGTGAATAGCCCACGACTTTTTGCGTGTTGTCGTAGTAAGAGAACGGGACGGAAGATTCACGGTGGCCGACCACGATGACGCCGTTTTTGGCAATCTTGTCGAGAGTGCTGCCTGCTGCCGGAGCGTCTTCAGCGTGAACCACGCCTGCGGACATTCCCATAACCAGCATTGCTGTGGCCAGTTTACGTAATTGCATACCCAACTCCTTTCTTATCAGCGCCAGTGACGCATAGATACCCATTGTGATGTTGTTATATCTCGCGCAATGCGAGTGCAGTGTTATGCAAGCTTGTTAACATTTAGTCTGGCTTAATGTAAAGATTTTGCTGCGTTATTGTTTATTTTTGCGAAGCGCGCCGCACCATTCAGAGGCAATAATCTCCCGTTGCACCGTTTCGGTGCTAGCGACGATCTACACTGGTGCGACAAGGTTGCACGTTAAGCCAGTCAGCGTTTACGTGAATAAATAAAGCAACAGGCGTGCCAGAATTGAAGATTGGGAGGAAATTGCCGGGTAAGGCGCAGCCGCCACCCGGCATCAGAAGGCAAGATTATTTATGACGCTGACGCAGGCTCATCAGCACGGCGCCAAAGCCGAACAGCGCGGTCAGGATCCACAGCGGCCAGTTGCCGGTGCGGGCATACGGCGTCAGGCCCGTGGTTGGCGTGACTTTGGTTGTCAGCACTTCACGGGTGAACTGCGGGATCATGGCCTGGATTTCGCCCTGCGGGCCAATCACGGCGGTGATGCCGTTATTGGTGCTACGCAGCAGCGGACGCGCCAGCTCCAGAGAACGCATGCGTGCCATCTGGAAGTGCTGCCACGGGCCGATTGATTTACCGAACCACGCATCATTGGAGATGGTCAGCAGATAGTCGGTGTCCGGGCGGAAGTTATCGCGCACCTGCTCGCCGAGGATGATTTCGTAGCAGATGGCGGCCGTCAGGGCCAGACCGTGCGCGTGAAGCTGGGGCTGAACGTACGGACCGCGGCTGAAGGAGGACATCGGCAGGTCAAAGAACGGTGCCAGTGGACGCAAAATAGACTCCAGCGGCACAAATTCACCGAACGGCACGAGGTGGTTCTTGTTGTACCGGTCGGTGGAGTGGTAGCTATATTCGCTGTCTTTGCCGAGCGTAATAATGGTGTTGTAGGTGTCGTAGCGGTTCTGCTGATTCAGTCGCGCATCAACAATGCCGGTAATCAGGGTGCTGCCGCGCGCCACCAGCAGATCGTTCATCATGTTGAGGAACGGCTGCTGGTTAATTTCCAGATCGGGAATAGCGGATTCTGGCCAGATAATCAGCTGCGATTTGCCCATCACCTCTTCGGTGGCGTTGGCGTAGATCTTCAGCGTGTTCAGCAGCTCTTTTTCGTCCCACTTCATGGACTGCGGGATATTCCCCTGCACCATGGAAACCTGCATGGCGCGCTCGGGCTCGGGCGTGAACCACTGGATGTAGCGCAGCGGGAAGGGCAGAGCGAACAGCACCAGCGCCACAGCCAGCGGCTTCCAGCCGCGCGTGACCAGCGCCAGTACCAGCAGGCCGCTCACCACCATCAGCAGGAAGTTAATGGCTTCAACGCCCATTACCGGTGCCAGACCTTTCAACGGGCCGTCAATCTGGCTGTAGCCGAACTGCAGCCACGGGAAGCCGGTCAGCACCCAGCCGCGGAGGAACTCGGTAATCTGCCAGACCACCGGCGCGGCAATGGCGACACGCAGCCAGGTGGTTTTAGGCCACAGGCGAGAGAGAATCCCGGCGAACAGACCGGTATAGAGCGAGAGATAGGCGGCGAGCAGGACGACCAGGAAGACGTTAACCGGCCCCGGCATCCCGCCAAACTGTGCGATGCTGACGTAGACCCAGTTAATGCCGGAGCCAAATAGCCCCAGCCCCCAGAAGTAGCCGATCGCAGCGGCCTGTACCGGACGACGATTCAGGGTTAACCCCTGAAGCCCCATCAGGGAGAGAATGGCCGCGGGCCAGATATCGTAAGGAGAAAAAGCCAGCGTACCGCTGGCTCCGAGTAACAGCGCCAGCAGCAAACGGACGCGCTGGCGTTCAAGCAATGGGGCAAATGCCATTTACATTAATCTTCCAGTTTTGGCACCGGTGAATCGTCCGGCGTTCTGACGTGAACCTGTATAATACGTCGGCTGTCGGCCATTGCCACTTTGAACTGGTAACCGTCGATGTCAACGGTCTCACCGCGCGCCGGAAGATGGCCAAAGGCCTGCATCACCAGCCCGCCAATGGTATCGACCTCTTCATCGCTGAAGTGGGTACCGAAGGCGTCGTTGAAATCTTCAATCGAGGCCAGCGCGCGCACGGTCCAGGTGTGTCGGCTAAGCTGACGGAAGTCGATATCTTCTTCTTCGTCGTACTCGTCTTCGATTTCGCCCACGATCAGCTCAAGAATATCTTCGATCGTGACAAGACCTGAGACACCGCCGAATTCATCAATAACAATCGCCATGTGGTAACGCTGAGAGCGAAACTCTTTCAGCATTCGATCCACACGTTTACTTTCCGGCACGACCACGGCCTGGCGTAACACTTTTTCCATGCTAAAGGCTTCGGCATCGCTGCGCATAAACGGCAGCAGATCTTTGGCCATCAAAATCCCTTCGATGTGATCTTTATCTTCGCTGATGACCGGGAAACGCGAGTGGGCGGATTCGATGATCACATCGAGGCACTCGTCCAGCGTCTGGTTACGTTTCAGGGTGATCATCTGCGAGCGGGGGATCATGATGTCGCGGACGCGCTGGTCGGCAATGTCCATGACCCCTTCGAGCATTTCGCGCGTATCTTCGTCGATAAGGTCGTTCTGCCCGGAATCACGAATCAGCTCCAGCAGTTCATCACGGTTTTTCGGCTCGCCGTGGAAAAGCTGGTTCAGAATGAGGGAGAAAAATCCCTTTTTACTGGTTGTCGTGTCGCTACTGTGTGAATTGTCGTCGCTCATGGCGTTTGTTAAGGGTTCTCTTGTTAGTTCAATGTTAACCGCCGCGCTATGTCCCTGCGCGGCGGCATGGTAGTCAGTAACTGACTATTCTTTCTCGGCAATGTACGGATCCTCATAGCCCAGAGCAAGCATTATCTCTGTCTCAAGGGACTCCATCTCTTCCGCTTCGTCATCTTCAATGTGGTCGTAGCCCAGCAGGTGCAGGCTGCCGTGTACCACCATATGCGCCCAGTGGGCTTCCAGCGGTTTCTGCTGCTCTTTGGCTTCCTGCTCAACCACCTGACGGCAGATGATCAGATCGCCCAGCAGCGGCATCTCAATACCCGGCGGCGCTTCGAACGGGAAAGAGAGCACGTTGGTTGGCTTATCTTTCCCGCGGTAGGTCAGGTTAAGCTCATGGCTTTCCGCTTCATCCACCAGGCGAATCGTGACTTCTGATTCTTCCTGAAACTGGGGGATTACCGCATCCAGCCATTTCTGAAACTGTGCCTCTTCTGGCATGCCGGAATTGTCTTCACATGCCAGCTGTAAATCGAGGATCACCTGACTCATTTCTGTTCTTGCTCCTGCGCTTCGCGCTTACGTTCCGCGGCCTGTTCGGCCCTGCGTTTTTGATCCGCCTCTTCCCAGGCTTCATAGGCGTTAACGATGCGCGCGACCACCGGGTGGCGAACGACGTCTTCACTGTGGAAGAAGTTAAAGCTAATTTCGTCTACCTCTGACAGCACCTCAATGGCGTGGCGCAGGCCTGATTTAGTGCTGCGCGGCAGGTCGATCTGGGTGACGTCACCGGTGATCACCGCTTTCGAGTTGAAGCCGATACGCGTCAGGAACATTTTCATCTGTTCGATGGTGGTGTTCTGGCTTTCATCGAGAATGATGAACGCATCGTTGAGCGTGCGGCCGCGCATGTAGGCGAGCGGGGCCACTTCGATCACGTTACGTTCGATTAGCTTCTCCACTTTCTCGAAGCCGAGCATCTCGAACAGCGCGTCGTACAGCGGGCGCAGGTAAGGGTCGACCTTCTGGCTCAGATCGCCGGGCAGGAAGCCGAGTTTTTCACCCGCTTCAACGGCAGGACGGGTCAGCAGGATACGACGGATCTCCTGACGCTCCAGCGCATCCACCGCAGCGGCAACCGCCAGATAGGTTTTACCTGTACCCGCGAGACCCACGCCGAAGGTGATGTCATGGTCAAGAATATTGGCGATGTACTGCGCCTGGTTCGGCGTACGCGGCTTGATGACGCCACGCTTGGTCTTGATATTGATCGCCTTGCCGTAGTCCGGCACGCTTTCCGCGCTCTGCTCAAGCACGCGCGCCTCTTTAATGGCGAGGTGGATCTGTTCCGGCTCGATATCCTGAATTTCGCCGCGCATCGGGGCGGTATCGACATACAGGCTGCGCAGAATATCTGCTGCCGCGTTGACGCAGATAGGGCGTCCGGTGAGTTTGAAATGGTTATCGCGACGATTGATTTCGATACCCAGACGTCGCTCCAGTTGTTTGATGTTGTCATCAAACGGCCCGCACAGGCTCAGCAGGCGAGCGTTGTCTGCGGGCTCAAGGCTAATTTCACGCGTATCTATGTTCAAACTGTTCCTCTTTAATTGGTTAACTGACCCGCTGCCACACGGCGCAATAGAACGGTCATTACCGAAATTATTCACGCCACAGAATAAAGGCGCAAGCGTTGCGGTAGATATTGGGGGTGATGAGAGGAAATACAAGGCCTGCCGAAGAGGCAGGCCTGAAGGATCAAGGCTGGTAAATCCCAACGCCAGAATCGTTTTCTTTGCGGGTACGAGAAATAACGGATTCCGGTGACTCGGCAATACGCAGGCCCATTTCGTCCTCGGTGCGTACCACCTTCGCGCGCAGCGAGTTGGTCAGCACTTCGACAATTTCGACGTCCACAAATTTACCAATCATGTCCGGGGTGCCTTCGAAGTTCACCACGCGGTTGTTCTCGGTACGACCGGACAGCTCCATGATGCTCTTGCGGGAGGTGCCTTCCACCAGAATGCGCTGGACGGTGCCGAGCATGCGGCGGCTCCAGGCGTTGGCCTGCTGGTTGATGCGTTCCTGAAGAATATACAGACGCTGCTTTTTCTCTTCTTCCGGCACGTCGTCAACCATGTCGGCCGCAGGCGTGCCAGGACGCGCTGAGAAGATGAAGCTGTAGCTGACGTCAAAGTTCACTTCACCGATGAGCTTCATGGTGCGCTCGAAGTCATCAGCGGTTTCGCCAGGGAAACCGACGATAAAGTCAGAGCTAATCTGGATATCCGGGCGCGCTTCGCGCAGCTTGCGGATGGTGGATTTGTACTCCAGCACCGTATGCGGGCGGCCCATCAGGTTCAGCACGCGGTCAGATCCGCACTGAATAGGCAGGTGCAGGAAGCTCACCAGCTCTGGCGTATCGCGATAGACGTCAATAATGTCGTCGGTAAACTCCATCGGATGGCTGGTGGTAAAACGAATACGGTCGATGCCGTCAATCGCGGCCACCAGGCGCAGCAGTTCGGCAAAGCTGCCGGTGGTGCCGTCGTAGTTCTCGCCGCGCCAGGCGTTAACGTTCTGGCCCAGCAGGTTCACTTCGCGAACGCCCTGCGCGGCAAGCTGGGCAATTTCAAACAGAATGTCGTCCGCCGGGCGGCTGACCTCTTCACCGCGGGTGTAAGGCACCACGCAGTAGGTACAGTATTTGTTGCAGCCTTCCATGATCGAGACGAAGGCGGTCGGGCCATCGGCGCGCGGCTCTGGCAGACGGTCAAATTTCTCGATCTCCGGGAAGCTGACGTCAACGACCGGGCTACGGTTACCGCGAACCTGATTGATCATCTCCGGCAGGCGGTGCAGGGTCTGAGGACCAAAGACGATATCCACATACGGGGCTCTCTGACGGATCAGCTTACCTTCCTGCGAGGCGACGCAGCCACCGACGCCAATGATCAGGTCCGGATTTTTCCGTTTGAGAAGCTTCCAGCGGCCTAACACATGAAAGACTTTTTCCTGCGCTTTTTCACGAATTGAACAGGTGTTCAGCAGCAGCACATCGGCTTCTTTCGCATTTTCAGTCAGCTGGTATCCGTGGGTGGTATCCAGCAGATCGGCCATCTTGGATGAATCGTATTCGTTCATCTGACAGCCCCAGGTTTTTATATGGAGTTTTTTAGTCATCGACTTGCTCAGCTCAGGATTGCAAGCCGCGTATTGTAATGCTTTGGTGGGGTTGTGACCAGTATGAAGGTTGTGTGTCTCAGGACCGCAAAAATCCGGTAAACTTAAGGGATTCTCCAATAAGGAAAATTGACCATGACACTCCAACACACCGAAGTTGCCGTTGTCGGCGGCGGTATGGTCGGCGGCGCGCTGGCGCTGGGGCTGGCGCAGCAGGGATTTGATGTAACCGTTATTGAACAGGCGGCTCCCCCGGCATTCGATCCCGCCAGCAAACCGGACGTGCGCATTTCCGCCATCAGCGCAGCGTCCGTCGATCTGCTGCGCGGCCTGGGCGTCTGGGAGGCGGTGCAGGCGATGCGCGCACACCCTTACAGCCGCCTTGAAACCTGGGAGTGGGAAAATGCCCACGTGTCGTTTGACGCCGCCGAGCTGAAGCTGCCGCGCCTGGGCTATATGGTGGAAAACAACGTGCTCCAGCTGGCGCTCTGGCAGGCGCTGGAGGCACATCCGAAGGTGACGCTGCGTATGCCTGCGTCACTTAAGGCACTGCATCCTCATGAAAGCGGCTATTTGCTGACGCTCGACAGCGGCGATGAACTGGCCGTGAAGCTGGTCGTCGGGGCCGATGGCGCTAACTCGCAGGTCAGGGAGATGGCGGGTATTGGGGTTCATGCCTGGCAATATCAGCAATCCTGCATGTTAATCACCGTTCAGTGTGAGAATGCGCCGGGCGAAAGCACCTGGCAGCACTTTACGCCGAACGGCCCGCATGCATTCTTGCCGCTGTTTGATAACTGGGCTTCGCTGGTGTGGTACGACAAACCGGCGCGCATTCGCCAGCTGCAGGGGCTGTCGATGGAGCAGCTGCAGCGCGAGATCCTGCTTCACTTCCCGAGCCGCCTTGGCAACGTGACGCCAGTCACCGCAGGTGCATTCCCGCTCACGCGCCGTCATGCTTTACAGTATGCCCGAGAAGGGCTGGCGCTGGTGGGCGATGCGGCACACACCATCCACCCGCTGGCGGGGCAGGGAGTCAATCTTGGATACCGTGACGTCGATGCGTTACTGGACGTGCTGGGCAACGCACGCGCTCACGCGGAAGCCTGGGCCAGCCATCAGGTACTGAAGCGCTACCAGACGCGCCGTATGGCGGATAACTTCATCATGCAGTCAGGGATGGATCTGTTCTATGCCGGTTTCAGCAATGATCTGGCCCCGGTGCGCATTCTGCGTAACATTGGCTTAATGGCGGCAGAGCGTGCCGGTGGGCTGAAGCGTCAGGCGCTGAAATACGCCCTCGGACTCTAATCTTAATTCCCTCTCCCCGTGGGAGAGGGGTAGGGTGAGGGCATCAGGCCGCACTATTCTGAGCAACAAAAACAAAAAAGCCCGCAGAGCGGGCTTGTTTGTTTTAAGTGGCTGGGGTGCAGGGATTCGAACCCCGGAATGCTGGTATCAGAAACCAGAGCCTTACCGCTTGGCGACACCCCAATTGCGTTAAACAGACTGCTTAACGACTTTTAAATTGGCTGGGGTACGAGGATTCGAACCTCGGAATGCCGGAATCAGAATCCGGTGCCTTACCGCTTGGC